>NHFN02000007.1 GCA_002170245.2 Gammaproteobacteria bacterium TMED112 | reverse complement strand
GTAGAATAAATGGTGCCGAAGGAGGGACTTGAACCCTCACAAGCATTGCTTACTACCCCCTCAAGATAGCGCGTCTACCAATTCCGCCACTTCGGCAAAGTTTAAGAAAGACTAAATTATAGTCTATAAATATTGACCATTCTAAGTCTTTTAACTATCCTGTAACGTCACTGCGGGGTAGAGCAGTCTGGTAGCTCGTCGGGCTCATAACCCGGAGGTCGATGGTTCAAATCCATCCCCCGCTACCAATAATAATGATAAAGAGAGATATTGAAGCCTTTTTAACCCCAATAATTGAGGAGACAGGGTGTGAGCTCTGGGGTCTAGAGTTTGGATCTGCAAAGGGAAAGGGCCGAATGTTACGAATTTATATTGATGCAATTCAAGGAGTTGATATCGATGATTGCACTAGGGTAAGTAAAGAAATTGATTATTACTTTCAGCATGAATCAATTTTTTTAGAATTTGCTTTTTTTGAAGTTTCATCTCCAGGATTAGATAGAAAACTATTTAATCATAAACAATATAAAAAATTTGTCGGAGATGTAGTATCATTATCACTCTTTTCTAAAGTAAATAACCTTAGAAAATTTAAGGGTACTCTCCTAGAAGTTTTGGATTCAGAGATTTCTGTCAAAACAGAAGGAGAAACCCTATTGCTTGAATTTAGCAATATTGAGATATGTAAACTTGATCTAGATGATCAAATAAAGAAAAAAAAGAATGAATAAACAAATTTTAGAAGTTGTTGCCTCAGTCTCTATAGAGAAAGGAGTCGATTCGGAAATTATATTTCAAGCACTCGAAGAGGCAATAGCAAGTGCTACTAAAAAATTGGTGGATGATGAAGCTAATATTGATGTTGTAATTGACAAGACCACTGGCGATTATAAAACCTTTAGAAAATGGGATATTGTAAAAGAGGTTGATGAGAGTAATGTTTTTCAAATACTAGAGTCAGATCTAGATGGACATGAAGTAGATGAGGGCGTAGCTAGCAAAGAAATCGAAAATATTGATTTCGGAAGAATCTCAGCACAAGCTGCTAAGCAAGTTATTATCCAAAAAGTAAGAGAGGCTGAAAGAAGTAAGATAACTAAAAAGTATGAAAACCTTGTTGGCGAAGTTATTTCTGGTCAAGTAAAAAGAATTAACAGAGATTTTCTTTTGCTGGAAATTGAAGAAGATTTGAATGCTCAAATACCTAGAGATCATATTATACCTGGTGAAATATTTAAGTTAAATGACCGAGTAAGAGCAGTTATCAAAGAAATTGTAAGTACACCTAGAGGGCCTCAAATAATTTTAAGCCGAACTGATGAAAGGTTAGTGGTTCAACTTTTTACTCAAGAGGTCCCTGAAATATCAGAGGGAACAATTGAAATAAAAGCAATAGCTAGAGATCCTGGCTATAGATCAAAAATTGCAGTTAAAACTTATGATGGTCGAATTGATCCAGTTGGCGCATGTGTAGGTATGAGAGGGTCAAGAGTTCAAGCCGTTTCCAACGAAATTGGGAATGAACGTATAGATATATTCATTCACAATGATAACCCTGCTGAATTTGTTGTAAATTGCTTAGCTCCTGTAAAAATATATTCAATATTAGTTGATGAAAGAACCTCTACACTTATTTTAGAAGTTGAAGAAGAAAATCAAGCACAAATTATTGGAAAAAATGGTCAAAATTTAAGACTTATGACACATATGATTGGTTGGTCATTTCAGGTCCTAAATAAGGAGCAATTTAAAGAATATCAAGACTCCAGTATAGTAGAAAAATTCGATGGACTTGCCAAACGACTTGAATTAAGTGAAAAAGAAAAATCAGGTATAGTTGAACAAAATTTGGATAGTTTAGAAAAAATTGTTGATCTTGATTTAGAGGTCCTTGAAGGAATTTTTGGGAGTGAAAAAAGAACTTCTGTTCTATTAGATAAAGTGAATGAGCTTTTGCTTCAGGATGCATTCAATGCAGATTTTAATGATCCTACAATGGAAGAAGACTTAGTAAATCTTAATGGAATTACAAATGAAGTTCTCAGTGCATTAAGTTCAAAGAATATAAAGAAACTGGAAGAGCTAGCAGAAATGTCTGTTGGAGAGTTGCAAGATATTTCAGATATAATTTCTGAAAAAGAAGCTTCAGCCCTCATAATGGAGGCTAGAAAGCCATGGTTTGAGTAGGAGACAGGGATTATTAATGGACATATCTGTAAAAAAACTTTCTGAAATTTTAAAGATAGACCCTAATGCTCTTCTTGAGAAAATGATCGCTGCAGGTCTTCCTCAAAAAGACATTGAAGACCTTGTATCCACAGAAGATAAAAAAACATTATTATCTTTTATTAGAAATTCAAAAGATTCTCCAGTCCAAGAAAAAAAAGTTGAAGTACCAAAGGAATTTACACCTAAAAAAGAACCAAAAAAGAATGTAGATGACAAAAATAAAAAGACTCCCGGAGAAAATAATAAACATCAGCCTGTAACAAATAGAAATACTCATACTCAAACCAAAGAAAAAACAAAAAAAACAGTAAACATAAACGGATCTTTAAGGGTTAATGATCTTGCAAGAAAGTTGGGAAAAAGAGGAAATGAAGTTGTAAAAAAACTTGTTGAACTTGGTGAGATGACTTCACTTAACGACCAGGTTGATCAAGAAACAGCAGTATTAGTCTCTGAGGAATTTGGATTTGAGGTCAAATTCCAAGAAGAACAGAAATTAGCTGAGGAAGCTTCTGATTACCCGCAAGTTGAAAGTACATATACTGATGAGAAGAATCCTCATAATAGACATTCTGTTGTAACAGTAATGGGACATGTTGATCACGGTAAAACTTCTCTTCTCGATGCCATTAAGTCGACTAATGTTGTCGATGGCGAGTCTGGTGGAATCACTCAACATATTGCAGCATATGAGGTAAAAACAAAATCTGGAAGGATAACCTTTATAGATACGCCTGGTCACGAAGCTTTCACAGCAATGAGAGCAAGAGGAGCTAGCACAACAGACATTGTCATTTTAGTAGTAGCAGCAAATGACAGTGTAAAGCCACAAACTATAGAGGCTATTACACATGCAAAAGCTGCAAAAGTTCCAATCATAGTGGCAATAAATAAAATTGATTTAGAAGCTGCAGATATTGATAAAGTCAAAGGTGATTTAGCAAAATATGAACTTGTTCCTGAAGATTGGGGCGGAAAGAATCAAATGATTCCTGTTTCTGCAATATCAAAAGAAGGTATAGATTCGCTATTAAATGCAATAGAACTTGAATCAGAGCTGCTTGAACTTAAGGCACCTGTTCAAGGTATGGCAACTGGTGTTGTATTGGAATCTAAGCTAGATAAATTTAAGGGACCATTGGGAACATTTTTAGTGCAAAAGGGAAAGCTAAAAGTTGGAGATATAATTGTAGCAGCAGAAAAAAAGGGAAAAATAAAATCTCTCATGAATAGTTCTGGTGAAATGATAAAAGAAGCTGGACCATCAACTCCAGTAGAAGTATTGGGACTTGAGGATTGTGTATCTGCTGGGGAAGTTTTTAATGCGATGGCTTCAGAAAAAGATGCTAGGAATATAATTGATGAACGTAGTGCATTTTTAAAAGAACGATCTGACAAAAATGTTATGACCTCTCAATCTGCATTTGATTTATTAGATCAAGAAAAAATTAACAAACTAAGGATTATTGTTAAGTCTGATGTAGCAGGGACAAATGAAGCTATAAATGCATCTTTGTTGAAAATTGGGAATGAGGAAGTAGATGTAGATATCGTAAGTTCAGGTATTGGAGGTATAACAGAATCTGATGTAAATCTGGCAATAACAACAGGAGCAAGAATATTTGGTTTTAATGTCAGGTCAGACAATAAGGCAAAAAAAATATTGGAAGAGCAAGGAATAGAAGTAAATTACTACAGCGTAATATATGATTTGATAGAAGACACAAAAAGACTTCTCACAGGCTTACTGAAACCAATTTATTCAGAAAAAATTCTAGGCTTAGCTGAAGTCAAAGAAGTATTTAAATCACCTGAATTTGGCTTAGTTGCCGGTTGTATGGTGACTGAAGGGTTAGTAAGAAGAGAAAAGCATGTAAGAGTACTAAGAGATAACGTTGTAGTTCATGAGGGAGAATTAGACTCACTAAGAAGATTTAAAGACGATGTAAAAGAAGTCAATAATGGGACTGAGTGTGGCATTGGCATTAAAAATTATTTAGATATAAAGCCAGGTGATTTAATCGAAAACTTTGAACAAAAAGAAGAAAAGAGATCACTTTAGTCATGGAAAAAGACAGAATAATTAGGGTAAACGATAACCTAAAAAAAGAAATTGCATTTTTTATTCAAAATTCTAGCCTTAGAGAAAATTGCGGTTTCTTAAGCATCAACCATGTAGATACCTCAAGAGATTTGTCAGTCGCAAAAGTATTTTTTTCATCTATTAATTCTCAATTACCAAATAAAGATCTTCAAAAGTTTCTCAATGAAAATTCTTGGAAAATCAGAAAAGGACTATCAGGGATTCTTCCTTTAAAAAGAGTGCCAGAGCTAAAGTTTTTTTATGACGAACATATTGATAATGTGAGAAAGATTGATGATTTAATCGAAAAATTATAGTTATGAGTATTTTGCTTCTTGATAAAGAAAAAGGTATGACTTCTTTTTCTGCAATTAAACAAGCACAAAAAGAATTAGGGTTTAATAAAGCAGGGCATGGTGGAACACTAGATCCGCTAGCAACAGGAATTTTACCAATCTTTTTTGATCAATCCACAAAGTTCCTTCAATTCTTTAATTTGGAGAATAAAGAATATATCGCTGACTTTGTCTTTGGAATAAGTTCAAATACTGAAGATATTACTGGATTATTGAGTTATGAAAGTTCAACTAAAGAGCCAAAAGAAATTGATATTAAAAATGCTCTAAAAAAATTCGAAGGTATTACCGAGCAACTTCCACCTAAATTTTCTGCAAAAAAAATTAATGGAGTTCCTATGTATAAGTTGGCAAGAAATGGACAAAAATTTAATCGTAAAATGCAAAAGATAAATATTTTCAATATTGAGCTTTTAAAATATGAATTTCCAAAATTTCAGATCAAAGTACTATGCAGCAAGGGAACTTATGTCAGGACCCTTGGTGTTGATATAGGAAAATCTCTTAACCAAGCCGTTTCAATGTGTGAATTAAAAAGAACAAAATTTGGTTCATTAACACTTGAAAAAACTATTACATTGACTGAGTTAAAAAATTTGGACAAACATGAAAAAATGCAGTATGTTAGGCGGGTTGAAGAAATTTTAATTGATATCCCACAAGTAGAAATAAGATCTTCTGAAGTAACGAAATTTCAAAATGGATGCCAAATTAAGGCAAGGGAAATAGAAGATACCGGAAAACATTTTATTTTTAACAAGACAGAGTTATTGGGATTAGGTATAGTGGACGAAAATTTTATGATAAATCCACTTAAGGTTTTAACAAAAGGAGAAAAATTATAAATGAGCTTAAGTAAAGAACAAACTGAAGCAGTTATTAAGAAATTTGGAAATTCAGAAACTGATACAGGCTCTACTTCTGTACAGATTGCTTTATTAACAAAACGTATTGAAGAATTGCAAAGTCATTTTAAAGAACACAAAAAAGATAATCATTCTAGAACTGGATTACTTCAGATAGTAAGTGATAGAAAAAAACTTTTAAGCTACCTTAAAAAGTCTAATCTAGCTGCGTATCAAAAGCTCATTAAAGAATTAAATCTAAGAGACTAAATTATGAAAAATATTATTAAAAAAGAGATCCCTATGGGGTCAAAAACACTCGTATTAGAGACTGGTAAAATAGCAAGACAAGCAACAGCCTCGGTAATTGCCTCAATGGGGGGAACAGTAGTTATGTGTGCTGTAGTAACCAAAGAAAGTGCAGAGGGGAGAGACTTCTTTCCCCTAAGTGTGCACTACATGGAAAAAACCTATTCTGCTGGGAAAATACCTGGAGGATATTTCAAAAGAGAAGGCAGACCTACTGAAATAGAGACTCTTACTTCAAGGCTTATTGATAGACCTTTGAGACCCTTGTTCCCTGATTATTATGTAGATGAAGTGCAGGTAAATTGCATGCTTTTATCATTAGATAAAGAAAATCCACCAGATGTAGTGGCCTTAATGGCTGCATCAGCTGCAATGTCGATAGCAGATGTTCCTTTCAAAGGACCAATGGCTGCTGCTAGAGTTGGCTTTGTCGAAGACGAATATGTATTAAATCCATCATTTGCTGACCTTGAAAACTCAGATTTAGATATGGTTGTTGCAGGAACAGAAAGTGCTGTACTTATGGTTGAGTCTGATGCGGATGAATTGAGCGAAGACTTAATGATTGGTGCAATACTTTTTGGACATCAAGAAATGAAGCCAGTTATCGAAAAAATAAATGAATTTGCCAAAGAAGCTCTTCCAAAAAAATCAGAATTTTCAAATCCAAACGCGGAAGAGGACAAAGAAATTTACAATAAAGTTAGTGAAAAGTGTTCAGAAGGCTTAAGCGAGGCATTCACAACCACAGACAAAAAAGAGAGAGGCCAGAAAATTAACGCAGTGAAAGAAACTCTGTTGGATGGTCTTACCGATGACTTGCATAATTCTTATCTCAAGCAATTCAAAGAAGTTGAAAAACACATTGTTAGAGAAAATATTCTAAGTGAGCAAAAGAGGATTGATGGTAGAGGTCTCACAGAAGTACGAGATATAAGTGTTGAAACAAATTTCTTGCCTTCTGTACATGGTTCAGCATTATTTACTCGAGGTGAGACTCAAGCAATTGTTACAGCTACTCTCGGCTCCGGCAGAGATATCCAAACTGTCGATGCACTTGCAGGTGAAACAAAAGACAATTTCATGCTTCACTACAACTTTCCAAGTTATAGTGTTGGCGAATTAGGTTTTCCAATGGGTCCTAAAAGAAGAGAAATTGGCCATGGTGCTCTTGCAAAGAGATCACTACAATTTGCCGTTCCAACTGTAGAGGAATTTCCTTATGCAATAAGAGTGGTTAGTGAAATCACAGAATCAAATGGTTCAAGTTCTATGGCATCTGTATGTGGCGGTAGTCTTGCTATGATGGCAGCTGGAATTCCTATTAAAGAAAATATTGCTGGTGTTGCAATGGGACTTGTTAAAGACGATAACCGATATGAAGTATTAACAGATATTCTTGGAGATGAAGATCATCTCGGAGATATGGATTTTAAAGTCGCAGGAACAAAGAACGGAGTTTCAGGCCTTCAAATGGACATAAAGATTGAGGGAATTAATGAGGAAATTCTTGAAAAAGCTCTTATGCAAGCAAAAGAAGCACGAATGCATATTCTTGGTGAAATGGATAAAGTTCTATCTAAACCAAATGAGTTAACTGGATTAGCGCCTTATTTCTGTAAATTTAAAGTTCATAAAGACAAAGTTAAAGTTGTTATTGGTAAAGGTGGCTCAACTATTAAAGGGTTACAAGAAGAGTTTGGAGTAACTATTGAACTTCAAGATTCTGGAGAAGTTAACGTTTTTGGTGAAAATAAAGAAGTTGCTGAAGCAGCCAAAGAAAAAATTGAATTGCTTTGTGCTGAGCCAGAAGTAGGTAAGGATTATGATGCAGTAGTAGCGAAAATTATGGAATTTGGTGCGTTTGTAACTTTTATGCCTGGAAAGGATGGACTGCTTCACATATCACAATTCAAAGAAGACTTTGATCAGTTAACTGATGTTATCAACGAAGGTGATAAAGTAAGAGTAAAAGTAACTGAAATAAGAAGAGACGGAAAAGTTAAGCTTGAGTTTTCAGACTCAGAATAGTTCAGCAAGCATACATCTTGCTGAGCCTCCTCCATACTTTTCTATGGTTTGAATGTCGCTGTGAATGATTTTTTTGAAATGTTTTTTTATCTTATTCTTTTGAAGTGTTGTGTAACCATTAAAGCCAGCAGTTGACATCACTAGCATTAAATTGCCATCTTTGTCAGCTATCTCAAGGCAGTTTCCACAAAAGCTTAATAATTGTTCTTTCTTGATTTCAATAACCTCATGATGTCTCTCAACTCTTTCTTTTACGTAATTCCTATATTCTGGCTTAATGACTTCATAACATATTCCTATAACAGAAGTGCCGACAAACATTAAGACATCTGTATGATAAACGGGGCTTCCAGTATGACTTTCTGTTTCAAACATCACTAATTCATAATTATTTTCATTGCACCACTCATTTGCTAACCCAGCATTTGCTCTTGGGGATATTGTTAAATATACAACTCTATTAACTCGATCAAAAACCATACTGCTTGTTGATTCTAAAAAAATATTCCTATCTTCATGAAAGCTTAGATCGTGAGTTAATTTATATTCTTTTGAAAGTTTTTCTATCATTTCAGGAGTTTTTTCCTTTCTTCGGTTTTCTGCTAACATGCTAAAAATTTGAAAAGTTTTGTCTTCAAAAGTTATAAACCAATTCGGAAATACATGATCAGGGCATACAGTAGACCCTTTCATAGATAAAACATCTACTCCATTTTTAGTCAGTGCATTTTTGAATGTAGTAAATTCTCTTTTAGCCAGTTTTAAAATTTCATCAGTACTTATTGAGTTGTCATCAGCTTGATAGTGATTGCTTGATGCAGTCTCAGGATTCATGAAAAAAACTTCAGGTTCAACCATGAATAGTTTATTTGCCGATTGTTTGTCTCTCATTTTATTGCTAGCAGTACAATTTTTTTACTATTAGAATATCCCCAGTGGTAAATGATATTCAAAATAACCTAATAAAAAAAGAGTTAAATTTCGGACCTGATAATTACAAACCATTGCCTGTAGTTTTATCGAAGGCAAAAGGGGTATGGGCTTGGGATGTAGATGGAAAAAAATACCTTGATATGATGTCTGGTTACTCTGCAGTAAGTCATGGACATGCACATCCTGAGCTGTTAAGAGTTTTCCACGAACAATCAAGCAAACTCTCTCTGACATCAAGAGCTTTTTATACAGATACCTTAGGACCTTACCTTGAAACAATAACTAAAATGAGTGGTTTTGAAATGTGCCTACCGATGAACTCAGGTGCTGAGGCAGTCGAAACAGCTATTAAATCGTCAAGAAGATGGGCTTATAGAACAAAAGGAGTTGAGCCTGGTAAGGCTGAAATTATTGTGGCAGAGGGAAATTTTCACGGAAGAACAACAACGATAATTAGTTTTTCCTGCGACAAAAATTCTAGAGATGATTTTGGACCTCATACGCCTGGTTTTATTACTGTTAAATATGGTTGTTCTAAATCAATTGAAACTGCAATTAATAAAAATACTGCTGCAGTTCTAATAGAACCAATTCAAGGAGAGGGTGGAATAATAGTACCACCAGACAACTATTTACAAGAGCTCAGAGAAATCTGCACAAAAAATAATGTTTTAATGATCTTAGATGAAATTCAATCAGGCTTGGGTAGAACAGGAAAATTATTTGCATATCAACATTCTTGCGGAAATTGTGATTGTGAGATTGGTTGCAGAGAGAATCAACCTAAAGAGTCCAAACCAGACGGCCTCATTCTTGGAAAAGCGTTGGGTGGCGGGTTTATGCCAGTATCATGCTTTTTAACATCAAAAGAAGTCATGCAATGGATGGATCCGGGTTCACACGGTTCAACTTTTGGTGGAAACCCTCTTGCTGCTTCATTAGCAAAAAGATCGTTAGAATTACTCGAAGAGGAAGGTTTGATTGAGAATAGTAGAATAATGGGAGAATACTTTAAGCAATCTTTGTACAATATGAACTCTAAAGTTATAAAAGAAATTAGAGGAAAAGGCTTGTGGCTTGGAGTAGAGATTGATCCTAATTATGTCTCTGGAAAGGAACTTTCAAAAATGTGCTTGGAAGTAGGAATTCTTTGCAAAGAGACACATGAAACTACAATTAGGTTCGCCCCCCCTTTAACTATCACAAAAAAACAACTTGAATGGGGAATAGAAAAAATTGAAGAAGTATTCTCCAGAATAACTAATTAGATTTATCTCTAAATGATAATAAAAATAATTAAATATGCAGGTACAAACGCAGTGGCATTTGTTGCTGATTTCTCCTTTCTATTTTTATTAGATACATATACAGATTTCAATCGATCTTACATCGCCTTTTTCTGTTATTTATTGGGCACATGTGTCAGTTTTGTATTGGCAAAAAACTTTGTTTTTGGTCGTGGCTGGCTAGCTAATAGGCCAGCATTAGAGTTTTCAGCATATTTTCTTGGTGGAATTATCGGAGCAATAATTACTGCTGTGGCATTTTTTATTCTCGCAGCAGTCAGTGTAAATAATATTCTTGTCCAAAAAATTATTGCTTCAATATTTAGTTTTACGACTGTATTCATTTATAGGAATTTCATAGTATTTAATGATGACCGAGATAATTAAGAAATTAATAAATTTATTAGGGGAGGGAAAAGTAAAGTTTTCCCAAGAAGATTTTGAAAAATATGGTGTAGATTGGTACAAGGAAATAGAGCCTGATCCAACAGCTATTGTTTTTCCAAAAAATGAAGACGACCTAAAAAAAATAGTTCTATTTGCTAAAAAAGAAAATCAAAAATTAGTAATTTCAGGTGGCAGAACGGGTTTATGTGGTGGGGCGACTGCGGCGAATAAAGAAATAGTTGTGTCTCTTGAAAAGATGAATGATATGAAATGGCTTTCTAAAAAAAATCAAGTTGTATGCCAAGCTGGTGCAATCACAGATAACGTAAAAATTTTTGTTGCCAAGCAAGATCGTTTGCTGCCAATTTCTTTAGCTTCATCATCCTCAAGCTCAATTGGTGGGAATGTGGCAACGAATGCAGCCGGTTCAAAATTTATCAGATATGGTTCTACAAAAGAACATGTGGCTAGGATTAAAGTTATGTTGGCCAATGGTGAAATACTTTCTTTAAAAAAAGAAATTAAAAAAGATGCAACTGGACCTAATCTTATGGAATTATTTTTTGGTTCTGAAGGTGCACTTGGCATTATTTATGAAGTCACTTTCAATACCTGTGAACAGCCAAAGTATTTAGAAAATATATTAATAAGAACTAGTGAATTAGATTCTATAAGACATCATATCTTGGCTCCTGAAGTAAAAACAAGTATCTCTTCAATTGAATATTGGGATGAAAATTGTCAGAAACTCTTAGGAGATACTCCTGAGTCAGCTTATTTCATTATCGTGGAGCTTTCGTCTGATTCTAAAAAGGAAATAAACCTTTGCTTAGAAATATTGTCAGAAAAAAATATAAATATTGCATTATTAAATTCAAAACAATCTGATGAGATTTGGTCAAAAAGAGAAGACTTACCAGTAAATTTAGCAAGCATGGGCGCATACAAAATGGACATATCATTACCGCTAGAAAATTTACAGAGTTTCTTAAAAGAAATTAAACAACTAAGTGCAGATGAAATATTCTCTTTTGGTCATCTTGGAGATGGAAATATACATATCAATATAGTTTCAGAAAATAATCAAGACAAGCATATTGATGAAGTTTACAGCCTTCTAAAAAATTATGATGGTTCGCCCAGTGCAGAACATGGCATAGGACAAAGGAAAAAAGAAATTTGGACTAAATTTGAAGATTATCAGGATAAGTATAAATTGCTCCAAACCCTGAAAAAATCAATGGATCCCAATAATATATTAAGTCCAAAAGTTTTTTTTGAATGATGAAAATCGTTGAAGATACTATATCTAGTGTTTTTTCACTAATGAAGCACAACATAAGCCAAAGTTATATCACAGCATCTCCTCGTAAAAACAGCAAAGACACTAATATAAAATAATTTGTGAATTGCCATTGATTTTGTACCATATTCGTAACTATTACATGGGGGAATTATGGATAGTATGATGAAAACTATTGTAGGATTTGTTAATGGTCTTACAGGTATTCTGGTTGCCGTTATTGGCTTAGGTATCGTTGGCTCTATTGCCGTCGGTGCTGATAACTTATTTTTTGTTGGCGATGTTATTGATAACCTCGTAATGTATGTCGGTATGTTGGGTGATTCTGGACTTGCAGGTCTAATTGTATTACTCATAATTATGGGTGTACTAAACATCAAATAGAGTATAATTTTGCATGAGGGGTAAAACCCTCATGCTTTCAATGATGAAATTTTTAAATTTTGACTTTCCTAAACTTAAAGGATTCCTAGAGAAGCTTACCGAAGTTTTACTTTTGGTAGTTGCAGTATCTCTCCTCTTAGGCGTTTTATTTGGACCAGATGCAGCTTTTATTGGTTCTGTTTACCAGAATTTTGCAACCATCCTTAACAGCATTGGACAGGATGGTGTGATAGCTCTAGTGTCTGTTGCAATAATTTTTGCAATCTTAAAGAAGTAGTAATTAAATAAATGTGTGGACAATCCAAGCAAGATTGGACAGCAAAACTATAACTGTTAAAACTACACTCATTGTATGTAATTTGCTAAACATTTTTTCTTTACCTTCATCTCTCGCTTTATTAGTTGCTGGAATAAGCATTCCACAAATAAAAGGTAAAATGGTAGTGATAAGAGCTATATAAAGATTACCCATTCCAAGAAAGAAAAGCACCATCATAATTAATCCAAGAGCTACTAACATATTAAATAGCTTGGGAAATACTGTTCTCAAAAAAACTTTAGCCTCAGCTGGCCCTAAAGTTTTAAATACTGTTGGAGCTATAATCGATGTGTGAAATAGTATTGCTCCTGCTGCTATTCCTGAAACTAAAATTGCTATATCCATAATGATCAATTTGGTGGCTATGCTTGGACTTGAACCAAGGACCTCAGCATTATGAATGCTGCGCTCTAACCAGCTGAGCTACATAGCCAATTCAGAAAGTAATTATAAATAATTAATTTTTAATTACATCAATTTACACATTAAATCTAAAGTGAATAACATCACCATCTTTAACAATGTAATCTTT
>NHFN02000006.1 GCA_002170245.2 Gammaproteobacteria bacterium TMED112 | reverse complement strand
TCTCGTTCGACTTGCATGTATGAGGCTTGCCGCCAGCGTTCAATCTGAGCCATGATCAAACTCTTCAAATAAACTGTTATCCATCAAAAGATGGAAATTTTTTTTCACATAAAGTGAAATTTTTTGGGCACTCACACGAGTGACTAAATTGTTCTCAATTAGATCGACCCCTTCTTTGAGGGGAATGACAAATTATAGAGATTTCAAAGAAAAAGGAAAGGATTTTTTTGATATATTTTTTTTAATTATAGCCAAGCTATAGTCAAGTTTCGAAAAGGGTTTCCAGGATCCCTTCTCCATGAGAAAAAAAGATCATTTTCTGTGTAGGAACAAGGTGAAAATTTAGTATGAATTTCAATACCATACTCATGCAACTCATCAACACATAATTGACGTAAATTCATAAAAATTTTATTTTCCTTAGTACTAAGATAACCTTCAATATCAATATCGACTTGTATAAATCTATCAATTAAGTCTTGTTTTACTTCAAAATGGTCTTTGCAAATATGTGGACCAATGTAAGCTTTCGTAAGACTTTGATATTTATTCTCTTCTAATATTTTTCCAATTATGTCTTGGTGCAATCCCTTCCAACCGCAATGCAATCCACACAGAAATTCTTTAGTCTCATCCCACATTATTAATGGAATACAATCTGCTGTTTTTATTGCAAATGCATGATTTTTTTCTTTTGTTATGAATCCATCAAACTTATTATTCTCTGAAGTATCTTGTCCATTTATCAAAATACTATGTACTTGATTAAACTCTGAGTATGAATTTAATTTAAAATTAGATTTCATAAAATTTAATTTATCACTTTCACCTAACTCACAAAAATTCTTTTCCCCTTTTAAAGAAATGATGATATTTGGGTTATTTGAAACTTCTAAAAATCTGTATTTATCTATCTCAATGATATTCACTCTTCTAAACCCTTAAGTGTTAGTTCTAAATCGTTGGGGAGTTTTGATTCAAAGGTAAATTCTTTGTTCAAGAATTTGAACTCAAGGCTGTAAGAGTGAAGAGCCTGTCTTTGAAGATTTTTAATCACTTTAAGTTCTCTTGGAATAGCATCTTTCCAGTTAGTTATATTGTTATAAGATAAATCTCCTGCAATAGGGTGTCCAATATGTTTGAGATGCACTCTAATTTGATGTGTTCTACCTGTCTCAAGCTGAACATCTAACAAGGAGAAATTTTTAAATCTTTTCTTAATCTTAAAATGAGTAATAGCATCCCTTCCTCCGTCTTTCACACAAAAAAGTAGTCTATTTTTAAGATGGCGCCCAATAGGCAAATCTATTTTTTGTCCGGAGATAGGTCGGCCATGCACTAGGGCATAGTACTTTCTTTGAATACTTTTAGCCTGAATCAGTTCTGTTAAAATTGTATGTGATTTTAAGTTTTTAGCTAAAACCATTAACCCACTTGTATCTTTATCTAGTCTATGGACCAGCCCATATCGAGGTATATCCCTCTGCTCTCCTCTAATATGTAAAATGCCATTTATGAGCGTTTGGTCTTTTTGGCCTGCACCAGGATGAACAGTCAGTCCTGATTTCTTATTTATTACAAAGAAATCATCGTTTTCAAAAGTAATATCAATTGGAATATCCTGAGCTTCATCTTCACCATTTGCTTGAAGTTCAAATGTGATTTCTATGATATCTGTAAGTTTAAGTAAGTAATTACGTTTTGTTTGTTTACCGTTAACTGTCACTTTGCCTTCCGCAATTAATTGTTGAACTATTCCTCTTGAAATAGTATCTAAATTGGTGGCTAAGAAAATATCTATACGCTTGTTAGAATTCTCTTCGTCAATTTGAAATCTTTTTGATATCATTGTTTTTTAAGTTTAATGCAATTAAATAATATTAATGAAAAATAAGTTTTTATTACTATCTCTATCAATTCTCATTTTGATAGGTTGTGCTAGCAATGAAAAAGAAGAAGCTGAACCGCCTGAAGTTCAATTGTATAGAATGGCACAAGATAGAATAAATGCTCAAAACTACTTAGGTGCAGTTGAATCTCTTGCAAGAATAGAAAGATTTTATCCTTTTGGTGTTTATGCTGAGCAAGCTAGGGCTGATTTAATTTATGCTTTCTATATGAGTGGTGACTACGATCAGGCCTTTGCCGCATCTGAAAAATTTATCAGACTCTATCCTAGAAATACCAATGTCGACTACGCATATTTTATGAAAGGAATGACTGGTTATTACGCTGATGAAGGGCTTTTAGGAAATATATTTTCTTTGAGTCTGGCTAAAAGAGATATAACTGGAGCTATGCAATCGTATGCTGATTTAACAGAATTTTTGATTAGATATCCAGAAAGTGAATATATTGATGCTGCAAGAGAAAGATTGATTTTCTTAAGAAATTTAATAGCAAGTAGTGAACTTGATGGAGCAGAGTATTACTTAAAGAGAGGTGCTTATTTAGCAGCCTTAAATAGAGCTAATTATGTTCTAAAAAATATTCCTAACTCTACTGAAAAACAAAGAGCTTTGGACATCATGAAAAAATCATTTATCGAACTAGGCTACGAAGAATACGCTGAAAAAGTCTCAAGCGTTGAGACTCTAAACTAGAATGAATTTTATTGTCTTTGGAGTACTTGCTCCAATTGCATACTTCACTTTACGTTTCCTAATCAAAAAACTTGTTATAAATTTATTACAAAATGTGAAAAGAAGTTCAAACACTAAAAACATGATTAAATGCGAGAACTGTGAAATATTTTTTTCTGAGGACAATATTAAATCTATTAAAGGCAGGAATATATGTAACAAGCCTGAGTGTAAGAATAATGTCTAGTATTAAAATTATCTCAGGAGACTTAGGTGGTAGAAATATTAAAACCAAAAGGAATAGGAATTTAAAACCAACACCGTCACGAGTAAGAGAGCAAATATTCTCATGGTTACGCCCTTTAAAAGAAGATTTGATTTGCCTTGACCTATTTGCTGGTTCAGGCTCTCTAGGCATTGAGGCATTTTCCAATGGAGCAAAAGAAGTAGTGTTTGTTGAACAAAACCAAGAGCTCTATAACACCTTATACAAAAACTGTGACAATCTCAGTATTTTAGATAAGGTTAAGCTTTATAAACAAAGTGCAGAAAATTACTTAAGAAGAACCAAAGAAACTGTATTCGATCTAATTTTTTTGGATCCTCCGTACAATAAAAATTATACAAATTTACTTTTACCTAAAATTATTTCTGATTTTTCTAAGACTGGAACTCTTATCTATATTGAGGAATCTAATTTTAATTTTTCAGATTATGATAAGAATCTAAAATTACTAAATGAGTCTTCATCCGGTAACTCATTTGGAAGACTTTTTGAGGTTATAGAGTGAGAATAGCAACAAGATCATCTAAATTAGCTTTAAAACAAGTAGATATATTCACTGAGCACTATAAAAATCAAGAAATAAATTTTGAAATTAAAAAACAAATAACAGAAGGTGATAAGAAAAGTAAAAAAGGAGAGAATCTATTCGACAAAGCGCATTTTGTAGAAGATCTTGAATCAAGTCTATTAAATAACGAAGCTGATATAGCCATACATTCTCTAAAGGATATGTCTTGTCATGACACAAAAGGACTAGAAATATATGCTGCAATAGAACATCCATCTAGATCAGATGTTTTGGTTTATAAGGATAAAATTAATTTAGATAATTTAACGAATGTTAAAATTGGAACTTCAAGCCTTAGAAGAAAAAGGCAGTGCAAGCATTTTTTAAAGAACAATAATTGTTCAGAGATCAGAGGAAATATAGATACAAGATTAATTAAGCTACATGAAAATAGATATGACGCAATAATTCTAGCTAGAGCCGGATTAGAAAGACTAAACCTTAACGAAAATTACATTGATTTAAATTTTCTGCCAGCGATTGGACAAGGCATAATCGCAGTACAATGCAGATCGAATGATACTAAAACTCAAACTTTATTAGATCAAATTAGAAATAATGGTCTATTAAGGATGATTGAAATTGAACGAAAAATTGTCAGAAATTTAAACGCAACATGTAACTCTGCTCTCTCAATTAAATCAAGAATCAATGATGGTATATGTGAAACTGACGTAGAGATTTATGGAGAGGATATGATTATTTCTGAAAAGCTTATTTCAGATTTAAATAATATAGATGAATCAATCAAAATTCTTGTAATGAATATTTTTGAAAAAGGTGCCCTCAAGATATTAAATGAAGATTATTGACACAAAGCCTTTTCCAGCAGTTCATAAATATCATGAAATAGTTAATATTCCTCTTTATAAAATATGTAAAGTTAAACAAATAATAAATCTTAATAACTACCGCAATATTATTTTTCAAAGCCCTTCAGCAGTGTTAAATTTCGAAAAAATTAATTTACTAGAAGAAAGGAGAATTATTTCAATGGGCCCTGGCACAAGTAAGCAACTTAAGAAATATGGTTATGTTGCCGAAACTCCTGACAAAGAATACAGTTCTGAGGGTGTAATTAATTTATTAAATAAAACTGAATTATCTGGGAGAACATTGGTCATCAAGGGAGAGGGTGGCTTATCGAGTATTTCAAAATATCTGAATTCCGCATCACTGAAGACAGATGAACTTAATACATACAATCGACAAAAATTTACGAATTACACGGATATAAAAAAACGATTTTCTGGAGCAGGTTTTGTTATATTTTCAAGTTCCTTATCTGTAGAAATATATTTTGAACATATTTACAGCGGTAATGAAACTTCAAAGTTTTTAGCAGTTTCCAATAGGGTTCAAGATGTTATTGAAAAGTATAAACAAGAATCCGCCGTCATAAATTATTTTTCTAATAATCTGATTAATGAAATAAAACTTACTTAGTCTTAGATTTTGTCATTGAAGCAAAAAATTCTTCGTTAGTCTTTGTATTTTTCAATTTTGAAATAAGGAACTCTGTGGCTGCAACTTCTTCTTGCTCACTTAGAACTTTTCTGAGCATGTGGACTCTATTTAATTCATCCTTATCAACAAGCAGATCTTCTCTTCTTGTTCCAGATCTAAGGATATTTATTGCAGGAAATACCCTTCTTTCAGCAATTTTCCTTTCAAGGTGAACTTCCATATTGCCTGTTCCTTTAAATTCTTCGTAAATAACATCATCCATCTTAGAGCCTGTTTCAACAAGTGCAGTTGCAAGGATAGTTAAACTTCCACCTTCTTCAATATTTCTTGCTGCGCCGTAAAACCTTTTAGGTCTTTCGAGGGCATTTGAATCAACACCTCCAGATAAAATCTTTCCACTTGCTGGCTGGACTGTATTGTAAGCTCTGCCCAAACGAGTAATCGAATCTAGTAAAATTACAACATCTTTTTTGTGTTCAACTAATCTTTTAGCTTTTTCAATTACTAAGTCTGCAACTTGAACATGTCTTTGTGGTGACTCATCAAATGTGCTAGCAACAACCTCAGCATCAACTGTTCTTTGCATGTCTGTAACTTCCTCAGGCCTCTCATCTATTAGCAAAACAATCACGTGAGTATCAGGATTATTTTTAGTAATAGATTGCGCAAGATTTTGGAGTAGCAAGGTTTTTCCTGCTTTTGGTGGTGAAACAATAAGGCCTCTTTGACCTTTGCCAATTGGAGCAACTAGATCAATTATCCTTGGTGAAATATCCTCTGAACTACCAGAACCAGTTTCTAGTCTGAACCTATTATCAGGAAAAAGTGGAGTTAAATTTTCGAAAGCAATCTTCTCTTGGGTCTTTGAAGGTTCGTTATCATTTATAGATTCAACTTGCACCAAAGCAAAATACCTTTCTTGCTCTCTAGGTGGTCTGATATTTCCAACTACAAAATCACCAGTTCTCAAATTGAATTTCCTTATTTGACTGGGTGATACGTACACATCATCTGGTCCAGCTAGGTAAGAGCCCCAAGGAGATCTTAGAAAACCAAAACCATCAGGTAATGTTTCTAAAATTCCACCTCCGAGCAATTCTTTTCCACCCTTGGAAATTGTTTTAAGAATATTAAAGATAATATCTGCTTTTTTTTGTCTTGAGACATGTTTTAATCCATGTTCCTCTGCAATTTTCAGAAGCTCTTTAGTTGTTTTTTGTTTTAGTTCTAATGCGTTCATAAGTTTGTTTAAGTTAAGATTTTTAGTGGGAATGAATGATCCGAGTTCTAATGTTAATGTATTTATTTAGATTTTAGAAGTTTCTTGTAACTAAATCCTCAAGCTCCTCAAGACTAACAGCACCAATCAGACTGTCAACCATTTCCCCATTCTTAAAAATCATCAATGAAGGAATACTCCTTACATTATATTGCAGAGCTAACTCTCTGTTTGCGTCTACATCAACTTTGCAAACAGCAAGATTTTCAGAATATTTTTCAGCCAATTCTTCAAGTGTTGGTGCAATTTGTTTACACGGCCCACACCATTCAGCCCAGAAATCAACAAGAACAAGTTTTTTTTGCTCTAGAACTTCGTTTGCAAATGTTTCGTTGTTAACTGATGTTGTCATAATTTTCTGCTACCCATTTTGCGTAATAAGTAATCACTGAAGATGAGCCTGCTCTGAAGAGACTTATTAAAGTCTCAGGGACTACATTATGTTCAAATATTTTTTTGTCAATAGCCTGCTGCAACATTGCATATTCTCCGCTTACCTGATAAGCAAATACAGGAGCGCTTACATTTGTAGATAATTTATTGATGACATCTAAATATGGCATACCTGGTTTCACCATTAAAATATCTGCGCCTTCTTGTAAATCTAGCTCTGCTTCTTTAATAGCTTCCTCAATATTTCTTTTATCCATCTGATAACTGGCTTTTGAAATTCCTTCAACTTTTTTAGAACCAACAGCATCTCTGAAAGGACCGTAAAAATTTGAAGAATACTTAGCTGAGTAGCTAAGTATAATTGTATCTTTATTGTTGGATTGCTCTAATGACTCTCTTATGGCTCCAATTCTGCCATCCATCATATCTGAAGGAGCAATAATGTCTGATCCTGCTTCAGCTAAATTAACAGACATTTTTTTTAGAGCTTCAAGCGTTAAATCATTATCGACAACATCATTTCTAATGATCCCATCATGGCCACTTGTAGTATAAGGATCCAAAGCAACATCTGTTATGAGGATCACTTCAGGAAAGTGTTCCTTAATTTCCGATACAAATTTGCATATGAAGTTTTTCTCATCGATAGCATTAGTGCCATTCACATCCTTCAGACTTTCTGAAACATTCGGAAATAAGGCTATAGTATTGATTCCTATCTTCTGTAGATATTCAATTTCCTCCAACAATGCATTTTTTGAAAATAAAAATTGACCCTGCATAGACTCCAAAGGCTGTTTCTCAGAAATAGACTCAGATACAAAAAGAGGTTGAATTAATTTTGATTTAAGTAATTTTGTTTCAGAAACTAAGTCTCTGATAGTTTTATTTTTACGTAGGCGTCTTGGCCTGACATTTGGAAAAAGATTGTTTAACATAATTATATTAGGGCAATTATTATAGCCTAGTTGCCTAATTTCAATTATTTTTTTTATTTTTTAACCCTAATATTAGTTAAAGATGAAATATTAATGCACTTTAAATGTATCTAAAATCATTGAAAATGTAGCTAAATTCTTTTAAAGTACTTTAAATGAAAATTTTAATTATAAACGGTGTAAACCTAAATATGCTTGGTAAAAGAGAGGTAGATGTTTATGGTACTGAGTCTTTATTAGACTTAGAAAATAAATTAAATGCCTTAAACTTCGAGGCAAATCTTGAATTCTTTCAAAGTAATTCTGAAGAAGAGATTATTAACAAGATACATACGCACAAGGACGAAAAGTATGATTTTGGCATATTTAATTTTGGGGCTCACACCCATACAAATATCTCTATAAGAGATGCGATACTTTCTGTCGGCTTCCCTTTTTATGAAATTCATATTTCGAATGTTTTCGCAAGAGAAGAATTTAGACATACTTCCTTTTTTAGTGATATTGCTAAGGGTAGTATTGTTGGTTTTGGTTTTGATGGTTATGAGTTTGCATTAACAAAAATTATGAGGGGTAAGAATGGATCTTAGAAAAATTAAAAAATTAATAGAAATGCTTCAAGAATCTGATTTGAATGAAATAGAAGTCAAAGAGGGTGAAGAAAGTGTGAGAATAAACAGAAAAAAAGAAAGTATTATTAATACAGCTAGCCCTTCTGTTCCTAACACAGCGAGTGCACCAAAGCATGATAGTGATCGTATTCATGAAACTATGGATTCTGAAGGTTATGAAAAAATAGTTTCTCCGATGGTAGGAACTTTCTATAGAAAACCAGCACCAGATAAAGAGCCTTTTATAGAAGTGGGACAAATGATAAAAAAAGGTGACACGGTATGTATTATTGAAGCTATGAAAATGATGAATCAAGTAAAATCAGAATATGATGGAAAAGTAATATCAATAAACATTGGTGACGGTGAACCAATAGAGTTTGGTCAAGAGTTAATATCAATTGAAAAATCCTAGAAAAATACTAATTGCAAACAGGGGTGTTATTGCAATTAGAGCCTTAAGAGCTGCAAAAGAACTTGGATACCAAGTTGCATCTGTCTATTCAACCGTTGACAAAGATCAAAAACATTTAAAATTATCAGACGAAGCAATTTGTATAGGTCCGGCAATGGCGAGGGATAGCTATTTGAACGAAGCAGCCATTATTTCTGCTGCAGAATTAGTTGAAGCTGATGCAATTTATCCTGGATTTGGCTTTTTAGCTGAAAACGCCTCTTTCGCTGAAAAATGCAAAGAAAGTGGATTTGAGTTTGTTGGACCTGATCCAAAAGTTATAGAAATAATGGGTGATAAAGTTAAAGCGAAAGAACTTATAGAGTCGCTTGGCGTACCAACTGTACCTGGATATTCGGGCAATATGCAATCACAAACTCAAGTTGAAGATACAGTTGATAAAATTGGATATCCTGTGATTGTAAAAGCTTCTGCAGGTGGTGGAGGAAAAGGAATGCGGGTGGTATACGAGAAGCAAGAACTTTGGAATTCAATAATTGATGCTCAAAATGAAGCTGGATTAGCCTTTGGAAACAATGAGGTATTTGTTGAGAAGTATCTTAAAAAACCACGACATATAGAGATACAAATATTTGGAGATGGTAAGGGGAAAGTAGTTCACTTGTACTCAAGAGACTGTTCTCTACAACGCAAATATCAAAAAATTGTTGAAGAGGCGCCAGCAAAAAATTTAAATAATGAGAAATTAACTGAAATACAAAACATCTGTGTTAAAGCTTGCTCTGAACTTAAATATAAAGGAGCAGGAACTCTTGAATTTCTTTATGAAGATAATGAATTTTTCTTTATTGAAATGAATACAAGAATACAAGTAGAACATACTGTAACTGAAATGATAACGGGAGTTGACTTAGTTCAAGCTCAACTCTTACTAGCTCTTGAAGATGAATTTAATCTAGATCAAGAAAACTTAAAAATTAATGGTCATGCAATGCAATGTAGAATTAATGCTGAGAGTGCAGAAACATTTATTCCTTCTCCTGGTAAAATTACTAGAGTTCATAGGCCTGGTGGCTATCATGTTAGATTTGAGTCCCAGATATATAGTGGGTATGAAGTGCCATCTAATTATGATTCTTTAATTGCAGAAGTCATTGTAAAAGATGGCGATAGAAAAAATACAATTAACAAAATGAGAATGGCGTTAACTGAATTAGTGATTGAGGGTATAGAAACCAATCAGGCGTTACATCTTAAAATTCTTGAAGACAAGGGATTTCAAAATATTGATTACTACATTAAATATCTTGAAGAAGAGCTGATTAAATGAAAGAGTTCTACGATTACATAGAAATTGAAAAAGAAATACAAAATCTTTGGGCTCAGAAAAAATCATATGAAGCAAATATAGATACAACCAAGCCAAAATATTATTGTTTATCTATGTTGCCATACCCTTCAGGCAACCTTCACATGGGCCATGTACGAAATTATTCAATAGGAGATGCCATATCAAGATATAAAAGATTAAAAGGATTTAATGTTCTACAGCCTATGGGTTGGGATGCATTTGGATTACCTGCAGAGAATGCTGCTATTGATAAAAAAGTTCACCCTCAAGAATGGACTGAGCAAAATATAAATCATATGAAAGAACAATTAAATTCATTAGGTTTTGCTTATGACTGGACCAAAGAAATAAATACTTCTAATGAATCTTATTACAAATTTGAACAAGAGTTATTTCTTAAGTTTTATAAAAAGGGTCTTGCATATAGAAAAAAATCATTAGTGAATTGGGATCCTATTGATATGACAGTTCTAGCTAATGAACAAGTAATTGATGGCAAGGGTTGGAGAACAGGAGCAGTAGTTGAATTAAAAGAAATTGAAACTTGGTTTTTAAAAATTACTGACTATGCCGATGAACTTGAAGAAGGGCTTGAGAAGATTGACTGGCCAGAAAATGTAAAAAATATGCAAAAAAATTGGATTGGTAAATCTAGAGGTACAGAAATTTCTTTTGAAACAGATCAAGGTGGTCTCCTAAAAGCTTTTACAACAAGGCCTGATACTTTATTTGGAGTAACATTTTTTGGAATATCTCCAAATCATCCTTTTGTAGCTGAACTTAGTAAAAATGACATCGGCATAAAGGAATTTTTAAAAAGTGTTAAAAAAGTTTCTTCAGCTGAAGCTGATCAAGCAAAAGCTGAAAAGCTTGGTTATAAAACCAAAGTGAATATTATTCACCCTTTGACTAAAGACTTAATCTCACTTTGGATAATAAACTATGTTCTCATGGATTATGGTACTGGAGCTATTATGGGTGTTCCTGCACACGATGAAAGAGATTATGATTTTGCTCAAAAATATCATATTCCAATTTCACAAGTAATAGAAACAAAAGAAAAGCTACCCTTCTCTGGAACTGGTTTTGTTTGTAATTCAGAAGATTTTAATGGGCTTGCTTCACAGGATGCCTTTGAAAAAATCTCTGAGAAATTAATTGAATTAAAAAAAGGTGAAATACTTTTTCAGTACAGATTAAGGGATTGGGGCATAAGTAGGCAGAGATATTGGGGCTGCCCTATTCCAATGGAGTATAAAGACGGAGAAACTTATGTAGCAAAGCAATTACCCGTTATCCTTCCTGTTAGTAAAGATGGTTCCACCAAACCGCTCCATCAAAACAAAGATTTTCGATATAAATCTAATGGCTATGAGCGGGAAACAGATACCTTTGATACATTCATGGAATCTTCATGGTACTTTGCTAGATATACATCAGCACAAAACAAAAAAGAAATATTTGATAAAAATACTGATTACTGGCTTCCTGTAGATCTTTATGTAGGTGGAGTTGAACATGCAATTTTGCATCTATTATATTCAAGGTTTTTTTATAAAGTTCTACGAGACATGGGTATGGTGAAGGGTGATGAGCCATTTAAGAAACTTTTAACACAGGGCATGGTCCTTAAAGATGGTGCCAAAATGTCAAAATCTAAAGGAAATACAGTAGATCCCAAAGAATATATTGAAAACTATGGTGCTGATTCGATTAGAACATTTATGATCTTTGCAAGCCCGCCTGAACAGTCTCTTGAATGGTCTGATAATGGTCTTGAAGGGTGCCATAGATTCTTAAAAAGATTGTGGGCTTTATCAGTCAAAATTAATTCCTTAGAAGATGATGCATTCTATGCTTCAGAAAAAAAACTAAATGATGAATGTAAAGATTTATTTATAAAAATAAATGATGATTATGAAAAAAGGCTAAACCTTAATACTGTGGTTTCATCTTGTATGGAAATACTCAATAACATTAATAAGAGATTCAATCATAAAAAAGTATTGTGCGATAAAAATGATTTATATACTTGCTATGATTTTTTGCTATTAGCATTATCTCCAATAGCACCACATATAAGTGAAAATTTATACAAGAGTATTCTAAATAAAGATATTCAAGATGCTCGCTGGCCTGAAACAATTTTTTTCCATAAAAATGAAACGGAAATTAAATATTTAGTTCAAGTGAATGGGAAAGTAAGGGCAAACATTCTTATTGATAGTAATGAGTCTGAAGGAGATATTAAGGAAATAGCTAAAGAGCATGAAAATGTTTCAAGACATCTCGAAAACAAAGATATAATTAAAGTCATATTTATAAAAAATAGGCTAATTAATTTTGTTCACTCGTAATCTTTTAATTTTAATCATTTTAAGCTCTTGTTCGATTACTGGCATTGATACAGACAATCTATATTTTGATGATTCTTTCTCGAATTCAGATAGATTTCAATTTAATAAATGCTTAAGCAATACTAATAAAAAATTTAAGCTTAACAATCTTGAATTTAATTATTCAGCAGAGAATATAAATAGCCTAGGCCTTGAATTCAATACTAGATATTTTCTGAGCCTAACAATGAATACTCAAAATTCTGACGATATAGAATTCGATTCAATGCGCTTTAACACAACAAACTATATTTCAAGCAATATGGCAGATTCAGAAAAAAAAGAAATCAAAAATTTACTAATTTCTGATATTTGTAAGTCGATGCGTAACTATGTTGAATAAACCTATAAAGGCTATTAAATTCTTAGCTAGACCTAAACATGAATCAGTTAAATTTTTTTTATTTGGTGATGAACATGCTCTCTGCTTTAAATCAAAACATCACTGCTTAAAAGATCAAGACTTACAATTATTAGAAAAGATATATTTAGACTTAGATGATGATAATTTTGAATCTTTATTGGATCAATCGCTCATGACAAACAGTTTATTTAATGAAAAAAAGGCTGTTTTCATATCTTTAAATAAAAACAGGTTAAATAAGGATCTATTGCAAAAATTTCAAAAAATTATTGAATATGAAACTGAAAATATTCTAATAATTGAAATTTTGAGTCTTACAAAAAAAACTATTGAAAAAGAATTAATACAAAATTTTAAAGGGAACGCGATATTTATTGATTGTTCTCCGCCTTATGAATCAGAAATTAAAGATTTTTTAGAAACTAGCCTTCCCAGCTATCTTAATAAAATAAAGAATATTCAGATATTTATTGAAATGTATGAAGGGAAATTCTCAGCTTTATTAAATGATTTGGAAATACTAAAAATTCTAGAAATTGATAATGAAGAAACAGCAATGAAAGTATTTTCTAATAAGGGAGATAAAAATAATTATAAGTTGATTGAATACATAAGTAATAGGGATACAAAATTAGCTTTATCTGTAATTGAATCAATGAGGGTAAATGATAGAAATTCTGTAGCATTACTTATATGGATATTAACTCGCGATATAAATGCAATAAAATACGTTTCAGAGGGGAAAAATATAAGATCTCTTGGAATTTGGGAAAATCAAATTCAGTGGTACCAAAAAATTTCTACAAGGATCTCTCCAAAAACCATAAATAAGCTGATTGATGAAGTAAATATCATTGATAAAAAATTCAAGGGAGTCTTAAATGGAGATCCGTGGAATGATATAAAAGATGTTGTGTTAAACCTGTCGGCTTAATTAAATAATGATTTAAGCCAATTCCATAGAATTGCAAACAACCTCTGAAAAAATCCTAATTCTTCAACAGAATATAAATAAACTAAATTAGATTCAGCAATAACGTTATTTTGATCATCAATGACTTTTAAAGTGCCTGCTTTATCCATAGCATTTATTGGAGCTAGAACTTGGGTATTCAGTGATAACTCAAAACTAAGGTCATCTCTTTTATTTTTTTGCAAAGTTAGTATTATATCTTCTGTTAAGCCAACAGAAACACTTTCTTCAACACCAGCAATAACCTTTAGTTCTTTATAAGTTTCAAGCTTTGAAAATAATTTTTCTGTTGTGAAATGTCGAAATCCATAATCCATTAATGCTGAAACATCATTAAATCTTTTGTCATCTTCGCTACCGAGCACAACTGCTACCAACCTCATTTCACCTCTTTTAGCAGAACCAATAAGACAGTATCCAGCTTGAGAATGATAGCCTGTTTTTGCTCCATCAAAAATATCACTTCTCCATAAGAGTCTATTTCTATTAGGTTGTTTAATACCTGCATATGTATATGATTTTTCTGAATACAATTTGTAGTGTTCTGGAAAATTTTTAATTAGTGCGCTTGTGAGAACAGCTAAATCGTAAGCTGAAGTAACATTCAAAGGATCAGGAAGACCAGATGCATTATTAAACGAAGAGTTATTCATGCCAAGTTGAGATGCATAATCATTCATTAAATATGCAAAGTTATCTTCACTGCCTGCTACATGTTCTGCAAGGGCGACACTTGCATCATTTCCTGATTGTATAATCATCCCCTTAATTAATTCTGAAACAGGCACCTTTGTTCCTTCGCGGATGAACATTCTTGAACCTTCAGTTTTCCAAGCCTTAACGGATATTTTTGGCGTATCAGTTAAATTAATGAAATCTTCTTTAATGTAGTCAGCAACCACATAACTAGTCATTAATTTTGTCAGGCTGGCTGGTTGGACTGGTTCATCATCATTAAAACTTACTAAAACTTTTTTTGTATTAGGTTCGTACAATATGTAGCTGCCCACTCCTAAATCCGGTGGGTTAGGTATGGTTGCTGAAACCATAAATCCAAGTACTAAAAGTAAATATAAATTTATTTTAATCATCAAATTTCTTTGAAATTTCCAGTGCAAGTTGGTGGACTGCCAATGCATACTTACTACTTCGATTATACTTAGTAATTACTCTAAAGTTATCAAATCCTAAATATAATTTTGTTTTTCCTTGTTCATAGACCAGTAAAGGTGAAATTTTTTCATTAAATTTATCATCAAATTCAAAACCTTCCTCAAGTAATTCAGCTACGGTGATTTTAGTTCTAAAATTATTCAGGTTAAAAGGAAATGTTAATTCAGTGATGTCATCATCCTGTAGTTTTTCATATTTCTTACCAACATTAACTTCAATAACAGCATTACTTCCTGTCTTCCAACCATTCTCTTTTAGGTAGTTAGCAACACTTGCAATTCCATCTTTTTTTGAGTTATACATGTCTACCATGCCATCATTATCATAATCAACGCCATAATAGTTATAGCTTGAAGGAATAAATTGTCCAAGACCTAAAGCACCAGACCATGAACTTTTAATTGCCTTTGGATCAAAATTATATTTTTTAGACAAAATAAGTAATTGAATCAATTCTTTTTGCCAGAATGAATTTTTCGGCTCAAAAGCTCTTGTGAAAATTGTATCTAACGGGTTGTAAGTTCCTAGAAAGCTTCCGTAATTAGTTTCACAACCAATTATTGATGCAACATAGAATTTTGAAACACCAAAATCTTTTTCGACAGATTCTAATATCTCATAATTTTCTTTAACGAATCTTGCACCATTATTAATTCTTGAAAATGTGACATATCTATTTCGATATCTACTCCAAGTGGCTTTAACTTCAGGCTGGTTTTGTCTTGCTGTTATAGCTTTTTCAGAGGCAACTGCTTTAATGAGATATTTCTCAATTTCTTCTTTTGTGAGCTCTGAACTATCAACAGCGATATTAATAAAATCTTGAACATCCTCTCGGTCTAAAATATCAGCATGAGCTAAAGAAATAATTAAAAATATTATTAATATTCGCATTACTTAAGAAATCCTCTGGAAGTAAAAATTAATCCTAGCATTATAGAAAAACATAATAAAGATGAACCACCTTTAGTAAAAAAAGGTAATGGCAACCCCACAACCGGAATCATTCCACTCACCATTAATATATTTAATAAAAAACTAAAACCTATGACAAAAGTACAATATGTTCCAATATAATAAGGAGATAAATCGCTCGTTAATCGCCTTTCGGTCATCGTCAATAATACTGTCATAACTATAAAACAACCAAGCATTATGAGAATTGAAAATACACCAATAAAACCGAATTGTTCTGCAAAAATTGAAAAAATAAAATCAGTGTCTGCCTCAGGTAGAAAATTAAATTCATTTTGTTTACTGTTTAGAAAACCCTCTCCTACAAGGCCCCCTGAACCAATACTTATTTCTGATTGGAGTATATTCCATTTCTCTGTTAATGTTTGGTCTGAAGAAAACCAACTTATAATTCTTCCTTTTTGATAACTAGTTAAACCTAATGAATAGATTAAAGGAGAAAGCAGAATGCCAAAAATTCCCATTGCTATGAAATAATACCTGTGCATTCCACATATAAACAGAAACATTAATCCAAGAAATACGTAAACTAGCCCTGTTCCTAAATCAGGCTGAGCAATTATTGGAAGAGCTGAAATAAATAAGACTGATAGCAAAAATATAGTTCTAAATTTTGAAAACTTAAAACCATAGAACCTTAAATACTGAGTCACAAAAAGTGCGTAAGTAATCTTCATGAACTCTGAAGGCTGTAAGCTTAAAAAACCAAAATCCAACCATCGCTTGGAACCATTAATTTCATTACCAAAGATCTCTACACTTAAAACTAAAAGTATATTAAGTAGGAAAAGGAGCCAACCAAAAGAAAATATTCTATTTAAATTAATCTGATTGAACAGAAGAACTACTAAGAGAATTGCAAAAATATTTACTAGTAAAAAACGAAGAAAACTATTTATATCAATAGAAGTTACAGAATAAATTGTCAAAGAACCCATTGTGATTATTGTTATTAATGACAGAAAAATAATTGAATTTCTAAAATTAAGAATCATTCAATAATCCCTCCAAAACTTCTTTAGCAATAGGCCCCGCAACTCTTCCACCACTTTCGCCATTTTCCACTATCACAGCAATCGAGTATCTAGGATTATCATATGGGGCAAAACCAATAAAAATTGCATGATCTCGAAGTAATGGATTTGTTCTTACTTCGTCATATTCTTCCCTTGAATTAATATCTACTACCTGAGCAGTTCCACTCTTTCCAGCAAGTTTAAGTTCACCTGCATTTATTCTATAGCCAGTACCATTAGGTGAATAAATTACATCAATTAAAGATGAATGAAGTTTGTTCCAATCTTCTATAGTTAAATCCTCACTTATGGATAATTTATTTTGTTTTTTTGCAACTAAATAAGGCAATTCATACTCTCCTCTTTTAGCTAAAATTCCTGAGATTAAAGATAAGTGTAATGGAGTTGTAAGCATATAGCCTTGTCCTACTCCTAAATTTATGAAATCGCCTTTATAAAGCTCTTTTCCAAAGTTTTTATACTTCCAATCATCGTCGATTAACGGACTAAATTGATGTGGATAACAGTCCTCACAGAGTTTTGAGCCAAAACTAGAAGATTTTAAAAATTCTACAAATATGTCTTTTTCATATCTAATAGATAAATTCATGAAAAATGGGTTTGAACTTTCAACCAATGCTTTTTCTAAATCAGTAACGCCATGGCCTCCTTCACGCCAGGCATTAAATACCCTTTCTTCCTCTTCAAACCTAAAAAAGCCGTCATCAAAAATTGTCTCTTCCCAATTTGTGTATTTATTATTTAAAGCAAATATAGTTAGAAGAGGTTTAATAGTTGATGCAGGTGGATATAGGCCCATAAAGGCTCTATTAAATAATGGTCTTGCTGGATCATTTAATAAGTCTTGATATTGTAGTGATGAAATATCTCTTAGGTCGTTTGCACTTATAGATGGTGTGCTTATTGCAACAGGTATGCTGAAATCTAGCAAATCAATGACTACTATCGACCCTTTTCTCTCATTCATTAGATCATAAGCCAGTTTTTGTGCTTTGAAATTTATAGAAATAGAAAGTTCTTCACCTTCCTTAAACGGCGATGTGCTTGTAATAACTCTTCTATCTCCTCTAGCATTTCTTTGAAAAAATCTTTTGCCATGCTGTCCTTGCAACTTTTCTTCATACACTCTTTCGAGGCCAGATTTACCAACCTTACTCCATAGTTTTGCACTATAGTCGTTTATCCTTGGCGAAAAATAATTAACGTCACTAGAATTGATAAAACCCATGTGGCCAAGAACATGAAAAATTGATGGGTGTGGATTATATTGTCTTTCATAGCCTTCGATTACAGAGAATCCTGTAATATCTGAACCCCCAACCAAATATTTTGCAAGGTCTTCTTGTGTAAGTTTTTCAATAACTATCTCAGATTTTCTAAACCTAATAGAGTTTTCAACCTTTATTCTTAAGTTTTCGACATTTATCTTTTCGTAAAATAAGTCTGCTAGTTTATTTATGGATTGCTCACTAGGTTTTTGCTCAATGTCTATTGCTAAAGAAAATACTTTCCTATCTTCTGCTAATACGATTCCATCTTTTGAGAGTATTCGGCCTCTTTTTGGATAAATATATTCAAAAGCATTTATATTTTTTTCTCTCAATTCTTTTAGTTCATTGCCTTGGATAATTTGTAAATAAAAAAATCTAGCTATAACTAATATAAGAATAAAAATAAAAACACTTAATAAGATGTTTGTTCTTGTTTTGTAAATTTGTATTTTATTATCTTTCAACTTTGATGGTATGGGTGATTATTAAATATACAATTTGCCCTATAAACTTGCTCTAAAAGCATTACTCGAAAAACTTCGTGGGAAAATTCCATATCTGAAAACGAGATTGTTTTTGATGCATTTTCTGCAACATCATCTGACAAACCAAATGCACCACCAACTACTAAATTTACTTTTTCATTTGATTTGTAAATCATATTCGCAAAACTTTTTGAACATACTTTTACTCCACACTTATCGAAGCAAATATATTTTTCATTTCCAATTTTTTTTCTTATAAGATCTCCTTCGTACTTAATCTGTTGTTTTTGAGAGGTGAATTTTTTTTTATTTGCAATGCCAATAATTTGAAGACTCATATTTTTTTTTATTTTTTTTAGATAATGCTCTTCAAATGCATCTGCATTTTTTGTTCTATTTTGTTGTACATAAAATAAAGAAACTCTCATTTTGTCTTTCTATCCCATAGTGATTCAAGATCGTAATGTTCCCTTGAATCCTCAGACATAATGTTAATAATAACTTCGCCTGCATCGATAAGAATCCAATCTTTTGCTTCTATGCCTTCTGTTCCTAAAATTTCAATTTTTTTATTTTTCAAATTTTCAATAACTTTTTCTGCAATTGACTGTATGTGTCGGCTAGAAGTTCCTGAAGCAATCATGATAAACGAGGTGAATGATGAGATTTCTTCGACGTCAAATGAGCATACATTTATAGCTTTTAATTCATTTAAAGAACTTTTACAGTTTTTTACAATTTCTTTTGAAGATTTAAGTTTAGGTGGCATCTATAGAAATTATAATCATTTAATTAGCTTATCGAGAATAAGCTTTTGAAAACCTTGGAAATCTCTATTACCACACATTAAAATAGTCTTCTTTTTTATATCTAATGCGCAGATTTCAGCAATATCATTATTCGTTAGCTCTTTTGCTTGTCCCAAGAAAATTTTGCCTTGCTCAGCAGAAGCATTAATCATATACGTATCTTGATTCCTAAAAATATTTAATAAACTTTTATCATGAATGCCTTTTTTCATAGAATTTGAGCCAAATTCAACTATCAGTATTAGGTTTTCGGTTTTTTCTCTAACCATTTTAATGGTTTCTTCTATTGCCGTAGGATGATGAGCAAAATCGTCAATTAATTCAAAATTTTTATCTTCAAAAATGGTTTCAAATCTTCTTTTAACCCCTATGTATCCATCTAAAACTTTAAGCACAGTATCTTTTGGGAGTATGTCTTCAATAGCATGAGCAGCTAAAAGCTTATTCTCTTCATGTATATTTTTAGTATCCAAAGAAAGGAGTTCTATTGTTGCATCAAAGTATTCTCTATTTAAGCTATCTTTAAATGAATTGCTAACTTTATTCTCATTTATTAACACTTTTGAATTTTTTGGCATTGTATTTATCAATTTTAAAAAATTATTTTCAATCATTTCAACGTTTTCATATATATCTGCATGATCAAATTCAATATTATTGATTAGTAAAGTGCTAGGGCGATAATGAAAGAATTTTGGGCGCTTATCAAAATAGCAAGTATCGTATTCATCTGCTTCAATAATGAATACCTCATCACTGCTTATGTTCCATGATTTCTTTAATTTATTTGGAATTCCAGCTATTAGATAATTAGGGTCATAATTACTATTTATCATTGCATGAGCAATCATTGAAGTTACGGTTGTTTTGCCGTGTGTACCAGACACTGCAATTACTTTTTTATCAACTAGTATATTTTCGTATAACCATGCGGGGCCTGAAATAACTTTTTTTTCAAGTCTTAAAATTTCTTTCAGAAGTCTATTTTCCTTTGAAATAGCGTTACCAATAACATAAATATCGGCATCAACAATGTTTTTTTCTTCGTAACCTTCAAAGAAACGAATACCACTTGAGTTTAGTTCATCTGACATTGGAGGATATACTCTACAATCGCAACCAATTACTTCATGTCCCATGGCTTTAGCTATCTGAGCAAGGTTACCCATGAATGTGCCGGAAATTCCAAGAAAATAAATTTTCATGCTTTTAGTTATATTAAATGGAGTATAAGATAACTGTGATGAAAAATGCATTCTATGCACAATCTGGAGGTGTCACTTCTGTCATTAATTGTTCTGCCTATGGAGTAATATCAAAATTTAAAAAAGATTTTTCTAGTTCAAATATTTACGCATCTAAAAATGGCATAGTTGGATTGTTAGAGGGTGAGTTATATGATCTCAATAAAACAAAAAAACCGCTTGAAAATCTTTTAGATATGCCAGGCGGAATTTTTGGTTCATGTAGATATAAGCTTCCGAGCCTTGAAGATAAAGTTTTTTATAAAAAATTATTTGGCCAACTAGAAAAATTAGACATAGGATACTTTTTTTACAATGGTGGCAATGATTCAGCTGATACTTGCCTTAAGGTAGCAAAGGCTGCTAAAAAATTTGGGTATGACTTAAAAGCAATTGCTGTACCAAAAACTATAGATAATGATTTAGCTGTCACTGATAACTGTCCTGGTTTCGGCTCGGTTGCTAAGTATGTAGCGATCTCAGCCAAAGAAGCCTCATTAGATATCAAATCAATGTGCAAGACCTCGACTAAAGTTTTTGTTTTAGAGGTAATGGGAAGACATGCTGGTTGGATTGCAGCAGCTGGTGAGTTGGCAAACAGCCCTAAAGAAACTTTTGTACATAAAATCTTACTCCCAGAAGTAAATTTTGATGAGGAAAAATTTTTAACTGGTATAGAACACGATGTAAGTAGATATGGCTACTCAGTCGTTGTTGCTTCTGAGGGACTTAAAAATAACAATGGGGAACTTTATGCATCTTCCACAGAAAAAGACTCATTTGGCCATAATCAACTTGGTGGTCTTGCTCCAAAAATTGCATCGCTCATAACGGTTAAGTTGGGTTTGAAAAACCATTGGTCAGTAGCGGATTATCTGCAAAGAAGCGCAAGACATATTTCGTCTTTGACAGATATTGATCAAGCCGTGGCGGTCGGTAAGGCAGCAGTAAAACTTGCAACTGAAGGAAAGTCTGGTGTCATGCCAATTATTAAAAGGATAAGTGACTCTCCATATAAATGGGAAATATCCGAAGGAAACCTCAATGAAATTGCCAATGAAGAAAAAACTTTACCTAAAAATTTTATTTCAGAAGATGGTTTTAGAATTACCAAAGCCGGCATTGATTACTTGCAACCTCTAATTCAGGGAGAAAGCTTCCCAAAATTTAGTGATGGTGTTCCTGTTTACGAAGGAATAGACCTCCACTTAAATAAAATTTAAATCGTGTACTTTATTTTTAAGCAAAACTATTAATTCCTCAATCTCTTCCTCATTTAGAAAAGCACCAATTTCAATTTTTTTCTTATTAGTTGTGATAAATATTTTCTTTTTTGTTTTGTGGTCAACTACAGAAAACTTACTCAAAAACCTGTCGAAAGTTAAATCATTTTTACCTTTCTTAAATTTTACATAAAGCTTATCAAGATAAATCTTTTCTGATTGGTTAAGCCAGTCTCTATTAAGTTTCAAAATAATAAAAAGAATTATTATTTCTAACCCTGCAAAAGGAAGAATCATTGTTGCACCCAAAACAAAAAAACCTATAGCAAACGTAAGGCACAAGACAGATAAAAAACCAAAGAAAATTAAGTTTTGATAATACGTTGAAGAATTGTTTGGAGTTAAAGTTAAAGACAAGCTGTCTTTTGTCATTTTCTTTTTAATCATTTGCAAAATAATATTTAATATCAAAATAGCGTAAAAAAAGATTTTCGTTGTTTAAATTGCACTAATATTGCAGAATACTGTCTAATTATAATAATGAAAAATTTATTAAAACTCGTCCTTATTAGTCTCTCATTTGAAGTATTTTCAAATGATTTGCTTTCTATATACAATGAAGCACTCGATAAAGATCCAGAGTTTAATTCTAGGAAGGCTGATCTAGCTATTTCAAAGGAATTTTTAAATCAATCAAGATCTGGACTTCTACCTCAGATGAGGGTTACCGGAGGCACAAATTGGAATGAATATTATCAAGATAGAGTTTTACAAAATGACTACAACACCTTCTCATTTGGATTAAATTTAAGTCAGCCTCTTTTTAGGCTTGATAAGTGGTTTTTAAATAAACAAGCTAAAGAAAATTTAGAAGCCGCTGAAGCACAATTTGCTTATCAACAGCAAGAATTAATCATTAAAGTAACAAGAGCTTATTTTAAAGTATTATCGGCTAAAGCTAACCTTGAGGCTAAGATTGCAACTGAAAAAGCACTTAAGAATCAATACGATTCAGTATCAGAACGATTCAACACAGGCTCTGTATCTAGAATTGAATTAGCAGAGGCTAAAGCAGCATTGAATCGGGCAGAATCTGACAGGGTTCAAGCTGAAGGTAATGTCGATATTAGCTTTGAAGAACTTAATTCTATTGTTGGGCGACAAGTAAAATTAATTACTCCTTTGAACACATCACTTGAATACAAAGCTCCAATAACTGATGTCAATGATGAAGTTTCTAAAGGTCTTGCAAAGAACTACTTAATCATTGAGGCAAAAAATAGACTTGAGGCAGCTGATGCAAATACTAAGTCAAAATCATCAGACTATTTACCTAAAATAGATTTGAATGCAAATGCTAACAGAAGAACATCAAAGCAAAGATCATTTGATGGTGTGAATTCAAGCATAGATCTGCCTTTTACAATACCTGAAGAAACTGAAAATAGAATTTATTCAATTCAATTCTCTATGCCTCTATTTACTTCAGGTCTTAATAATTCACAAAGAAGACAAGCACTTCTCCAAGAAGTTAAATCAGAAGAGCAGCTCATACTTATTGAAAGAGGAATAGTTCAACAAATTAGAACACTACATACTGCATTAAGAACCTCAGAGTTAAATATATCGTCTTTGAAATCAGCGGTAGAAAGTTCAAGAGATGCGCTTGAAGCAACAAAACTCGGATATGAACTTAATTCCAGAAATCTAATAGATTTATTACAAGCTGAAAAAAATTACTCAGAATCCATAAATAATCTTTCGCAAGCAACTTATAGTTTTATCGTTACATCTCTGCAATATAAGCAAGCTATGGGGAATTTAGTTCCTACAGATGTTGTTGAACTCAATAAGCAGTTTAAGTAAGTGCCAGAACTTCCTGAAGTAGAAACAACGAAAAGAGGTATTGAGCCCTACTTAAAAGAACAATTCATCAAAAAAATTTTAATTAGGAATAATAAATTACGTATTCCTTTAAATAAAAATTTAACCAAGGAAATTATAAATATTGATATTAAGGAAATTAAAAGAAGAGCTAAATATATAATTGTTGATTTCATTAATGGTTACTCTGTAGTCATTCACCTAGGGATGACGGGAAATCTGAGGGTCTCTAAAAAAATTAAATACCTAAAACATGATCACATCATTTTTTATTTAAGTTCTGGAAATGTACTTATATACAACGATGTTAGAAGATTTGGTCTTATACAAATTTATAAAACAATGGAAAGTTTTTTCTTACTAGATAATAATGGCCCTGATCCCTTCGAAAAAGAGGCTAATGTAGATTATTTCTATGACAGAATTAAAAATTCAAATGCTTCTATAAAGTCTATCCTTCTCAATAATAAAATTATTTCTGGTATTGGAAATATATATGCTTCTGAAATACTTTTTGCTACTAGTATCTCTCCAACCAGATTAGGAAAAAATATAAGTTACGATGAATGCAAAAATATTCTTAAAGAGAGTAGAAAGATCCTTAAAATGGCAATAAAAGCTGGAGGAACTACGTTAAATGATTACTTTAATACAGAGTCAAAGCCAGGTTATTTTAAGATTCAATTAAAAGTTTATGGAAGAGATGGAGAGAAGTGCCAAAACTGCAAATCTAATATCTCAAAAATTATACAAAATAATAGAAGCACTTATTTGTGCAAAGAAAGTCAAAGTTAGTTTTTGAATTTATTCATTAGTGCATTTTCAATGTTGGCATGAACGAATTTTGAGATATCTCCTCCATAACTTGCTAGCTCCTTAACCATACTGGAAGAAATAAAAGTTAACTTTTCATCCGGCGTAAAAAATACACTTTCTATTTCAGCATTTTGTGATCTATTGATGCTTGCTATTTGAAATTCGTACTCAAAATCTGATACTGCTCTGAGGCCCCTTATAATCGCTTGTGCTTTTAATTCTGATGCTAGTTCAACTGTAAGTTTTGAATCAAGGCCCATACAACTTATATTTTCATGGCCTTCGAATAATTCACTTACCATTTGAACTCTATCTTCTAGCGAAAATAAATAATTTTTTGAGGTGTTCTTTACTACAGCAATTACAACCTTATCAAAAATTTTTAGTGACTTTTTGAGGATATTGTTATGTCCATTAGTAAATGGATCAAATGAGCCAGGATAGATTCCAATTTTCACATATCTAAAGTTACACAATTTAATGCAGGATTAAAACTTAATTTTTGCAACAATTATGTGAAAAATCGTGTAGTTATCATTGAAAATTAGCTGATCGTATCTAGAATTAAGTAATTACATTTAAAAGGAAAGGTAAAAATGAGTGAAGAAACAAAATGCCCAGTAATTCATGGGTCGAATACTAAAACAGCTGGAAGCCATTCTAATGTAAATTGGTGGCCCCAACAGTTAAATTTGAATATCTTGCATCAGCACGATAATAAAACTAATCCAATGGAAGAAGGCTTCAATTATAAAGAAGAGTTCGAAAAAATTGACTACAGAGCTTTAAAACAAGACCTATACGATTTAATGACTGACTCACAAGAGTGGTGGCCTGCAGATTATGGTCATTATGGTCCTTTTTTTGTAAGGCTTACATGGCATGCAGCTGGCACTTATAGGATTGGAGATGGTAGAGGTGGTGCTGGTACAGGAGCACAGAGATTTTCACCATTAAACTCTTGGCCTGATAATGGAAATCTCGATAAAGCAAGAAGACTTTTATGGCCGATTAAACAAAAATACGGCAAACAGCTTAGTTGGGCAGATCTTCTAGTATTGGCTGGAAACGCAGCAATAGAATCAATGGGTGGAAAAACATTTGGATTTGGCGGAGGTCGAGAAGACATTTGGCATCCTGAGGAAGATATCTATTGGGGGCCAGAAGAAGAAATGCTCGGCAACAATCGATATGTTGGTGAAAGGCTCCTTAATAATCCACTAGCTGCAGTACAAATGGGATTAATCTACGTAAATCCTCAGGGACCTGATGGTAATCCAGATCCAAAGAAAAGTGCACATGATATAAGAGAGACATTTGGAAGAATGGCTATGAATGATTATGAAACTGTCGCATTAATAGCGGGTGGCCATACATTTGGTAAATGTCATGGTGCTGGTGATGATGGCCTTGTAGGCGTTGGGCCAGAAGATGCACCAATGGAACAACAACAATTTGGCTGGAAAAGTGGTTTTGGCAAAGGAAAGGGAAGAGACACTATAACTAGTGGGCTTGAAGGACCTTGGACAAAAAATCCTGCGCAATGGGATAATGCGTATTTTGAAAATCTCTTTAAATATGAGTATGAACTAGTTAAAAGCCCAGCTGGTGCATTTCAATGGCATCCAATTGAACTAGAGGAAGAAAATCATGCTCCTGATGTTGAGGATTCAAATCTTAAAGTAACGACTATGATGCTTACTTCTGATTTAGCACTGAGGGAAGATCCAGAATATAGGAAGGTGTCACTTCATTTTAAAGATAATCCAGAAGAGTTTGCAGATGCTTTTGCAAGAGCCTGGTTCAAATTACTTCACAGAGATATGGGCCCAAAAAATAGATACCTTGGACCTGAAGTACCCAAAGAAGAATTAATTTGGCAAGATCCAGTGCCTGTAGGCAATTCTGCTTATGATATAGCAAAGGCAAAAGAATTAATTAGTGATTGCGCTCTTTCAATCCAAGAAATGATAGAAGTAGCTTGGGCAAGTGCATCTACATTTAGAAACTCGGATCTTAGAGGTGGTGCTAACGGTGCACGAATAAGATTTGAGCCTATGAAAAGTTGGCAATCAAACAATAAAGCTATGTTAGACAAAGCATTAGTTTTATATGCAAATATCGCAGAACAGGTTAATGCTTCAATTGCAGATATAATTGTTCTTGCTGGTAACGTTGCAATAGAGAAGGCTTCAGGCGTTGAAGTACCTTTCTTAGCTGGAAGAGGAGACGCAACAGAAGAACAAACTGATGCTGAATCCTTTAGAGTGCTCGAGCCTCTTGCTGATGGTTTCAGAAATTATCAAAAAACTGAATATTCTGTTAGTCCTGAAGAAATGTTGGTAGATAAGTCACAACTTCTGGGGCTAACTGCTCATGAAATGACTGTTCTAGTGGGTGGTATGAGATCACTTGGAATAACTAAAGATAACTTAGGAAATTTTTCTGAGGATAATAATAAATTAGATAATGAGTTCTTCAAAAAACTTCTCGATATGAATGTTGCTTGGAGACCAAATGGTAATAATGCTTACGAGGGTGTTGATAAAGTCTCGGGTGAAGTTATCAGAACTGCATCACGTGTTGATTTAGTGTTTGGTTCAAACTCACAATTAAGATCACTGGCTGAAGTCTACGCGTCAGATGATGCAAATGACAAATTTATTAACGATTTCATTGCTGCCTGGAACAAAGTGATGAATGCAGATAGATTTGATATTGCCTAATAACTATAATTTCTGATTAAAGGGGCTTAAATAAGCCCCTTTTTTTCGGATAAATCATGTATTAAATAAATCCTTTTTTGTATATAATTCAAAATATGAGATTACTTTCATTATTTTTAATATTTATTTCTCAGTTGATTTTTTCTGCAAGTGATGACGGAAATATTACTGTGAACGGAGAAACTGTTGAAGTTTCCGTTGAAAGAATTTATTCTCCCGCTGCAGATTATCCAAGATCAGCTCTAAGAAGAGGTACTGAGGGTTTCGTGGTAATTGAATTTGATGTATCCCCAGAAGGTGAGGTTGTAGATCCTTATGTAGTAGAAACCGATCAGCCTGGTTACTTCGAAAGAGCGGTTATGAGAACTATAAGAAGATGGGCATATGAACCATATGTCTATAATGGAGTTCCAGTAACTGTTAACGATGTAACTGCACGTTTTACGTTCAAGTTAACAGACTAATAAATTTTTAAAATGCTTGTAAGAACCCAAATCCTTATATTTGGTCTGATAGGTAATATCATTATTGCGGGCATTCTTCTTTTTATGAATGTTCAAAATCAGAATATTCAAGAAAAATCATCAAACAGCCAATATACAAGCATTGTTGAATCTGCTTGGGTTCAATCCATTGATAATAGTTTTTCGAATATGAATTCTTGGGGACCAAATGGTGAAAAAGGTGAACAATATTGGAACCCTTATGTTGAGATTAGTTTATTTACTGAAATAGGTATCGATGGCTTTGATTATGCAAATGCGCTTATAGAAGCCTTTGATAATGAAATAAATGGCGACCTATTCATTCTTATTGATGAAATGTTTTTAGATGAAATTGATGAAGGAAATATAAGCTTTATTAAATTATTCAATGAGAAGAATTCAGAGCTAACTTGTCTCTATGCTTTCGACTGGGCTGACGTTGGCAATTCTATTGACGTTTGTGGTGAAAGTAACAAATTAAATTTCCTAAGAGATGATTCTACTGAGACTTTTTTAGAAAAAATTAAAACCAGAATGAGCGTTACGAATGAAGTTATTTATGCAGAAGAAAAGTCAGGCAATATTAACCTTCATCAAATAGTAGCTTTTCCTGTTTATTTAAAAAATGAGTTTGGATTTAATACGGATAAACTTTTAGGTACTGTTATTCTTGGCAGAGATTTAAGGCAGTCAATGACAATATTTGAAAGTGATTTAGGTGTACGTACCGGAATTGTAAGCCAGAATAAAATTATTGATGCCGTTTTTTCAGATGAATTCTCTCAAGATTCACTTGGTATAAAAAATATTAGCTTTGATTACATAAAAAAAGACATTCTTAAGAATGGTTTAGAAAATATGGATTCAAAAAATTTTGAAGCTCTTGGTTTATCACTGACATCAGTTCCAGTTGCATCAACAGTTAACCCAGATTTTGCGCTCTTCTTTGTTATTAAAAATGTTGCTAATGATTTAAAAGAATTAAGAGATTCAACTCTAAATTCGATAATTTTCACATTTGGAGTAATCCTGCTAATTGTGCTTGCAATATGGTGGGTGCAAGATGGCGCATTCAATAGAATAGCTCAAGCAATAGAAGTGTTAGAGGCATTAACAAAAGGCGATACTAAGAAAAAATTACCTTCAAATAAAGGTTTCCTTTCTTCGGAAACAAATGAAGTGGGTCAACTATCTAATGCATTGGGTCGATATAGAAATCATTTGTTAGAGATGGATTCAGTTCGAAAAGATAGAGCTGAAAGAAGAAAACAAAGAGACGAGGTAATTATAAAGAAAATGAGTGTTCTCTCAGAAAAACTTGAAGGAGATGCAAAAGTTTTAATTCAAAAAGATGTACAGAATATGAAGAACCTCGTAAATGAAACTTCTGATGAAAATGCTGAAGAAGCATCAGTTGAAATGATGGAACTTGCATTTTCAAGAATGTCAGATGAGGTCAACGCACTTATTGATCTAAAAACTAAAGAAATGGCTACAGCTAGAGATGAAGCAAGGGAAGCTAGTTCTGCAAAATCAAGATTTTTTGCAAACATGTCTCACGAGCTTAGAACACCTCTGAACGCTATCATAGGGTATAGTGAAATGCTTCTTGAAGATTGTGAAGATCTTGGTAATGAAGATATGATTCCTGATCTCAAGAGAATAACTAATTCAAGCAAACACCTGCTTTCCTTAATCAATAATGTATTAGATCTATCAAAGATTGAAGCAGGCAAGATGGATATGTATTTCACTCCATTCAATATAGATACCATGATAGAAACAATTAAAGATGTATCAAACCCGCTTGCGTCTAAGAACAATAATGAATTTATTATTAAAAATACTATTGGTGGCGATATGACCAGCGATGAGACAAAACTAAGACAATGCGTAGTAAATTTTTTAAGTAATGCCTTTAAGTTTACCGAAAACGGTCAAGTTGCGTTGTTGATTAATTCAAAAGAAATAGATGGTAAAGAATTTGTAAACTTTGACATTAAAGATACAGGTATCGGTATGTCAGAAGAGCAGCTTGGAAAACTTTTCGATACTTATACTCAAGCTGAAAGATCTACTAGCGCAAAATATGGAGGTACCGGGTTAGGTTTATCAATATCAAAACATTTTGCAGAAATGATGGGTGGTGGAGTTGAAGTCACAAGTAAAGTTGGAGAAGGGAGTACTTTTAGTATCTTCGTCCCAAGAATTTCTCAAGATGAAGAAACTGTAGCTGATGAAAATTTCGAAAATCCTGAAATTAAAAAAGATGAAGATTATATTCTTCTAATTGATGATGATAAAACTACTCATGACGTAGTTAAAAGAGCAATAAAAAAAGAGGGACACACAATTTACAGCTGTTTTGACGGTGATGAAGGAATTGAACAAGCTAGAAAATTTTTACCTAAATTAATATTGCTTGATGTTCTTATGCCTGGTCGAGATGGCTGGTCTGTTTTAAAAGAACTTAAAAAAGACAAAAAATTAAAGAGTGTTCCAGTCGTAATCACTTCTGTTTTGAATGAGGAGAGTATGGCAAATTCACTTGGAGCTGATGATTACATGAAAAAACCAATTGATAGAACGTTTTTTATTAATATTGTAAAGAGGTACATAACCGAAAAAAATCAAAAAGTTCTAATAGTCGATGATGATGAAAACACTAGAGATTTATTAAATAAAATCCTTAAGAATGAAGGGTATATGTCAATTGATGCAAAAAATGGAGAAGATGCTTTAGAAAGATTGAAAGAAAAACCAGATCTTATCGTCTTAGATTTAGATATGCCGAGAATGGATGGTTTTGAATTCATTGAAAAAACACAAGAAGATGGAATAAAAATTCCTATTGTAGTTTTTTCCGGAAAGGATATTACTGCCGTTGAGGAAAAAATGTTAGGCAGATTTACAGAAGGTATTGTTAAAAAAGAGTCCAAAGTTGATACCTTGGTTGAAGAGGTAAACCAGATACTAAAGAGAGAAGATTCTAAATAAAATTACCTATTTTTTCTAGAAGTCTTTTAATGTCGACAGGTTTTGTATCAAAATCATCAGCGCCCGCAGCGAGAGCTTTTTGTCTATCAGTTTCGAGAGCATGCGCTGTAAGTGCTATTATTGGAATTTCTTTCAAGTCTGCATCTTCTTTTGCTTGTGTCGTTGCCTGCCAACCATCTAATACGGGCAAGCCCATATCCATTAAAACTAAATCTGGTTTTCTTTCCCTCATCTTATCAAGACCTTCTTGTCCATCAAGTGCAAAGTCTATTTCAAAACCTCTTCGTTCTAATCTTCTTCCCAACATATCTCTGTTCATTTCATTGTCTTCAACAATCAGAATATAAGCCATTATTCGCCCTCATTTAAATAAAATTTGTTTCTACCATTTTTTTTAGCAAGATAGAGCCTCTCATCAGCTTTGTTTACCATGTCTGAAACGCTCGTTGATTCATGAGTAAAGCAAACTCCACCACTGATAGTTACTCGTATTTTTTGATTATCAAATAAAGTTTCACTATTCTCAATAGTTGATCTCACTTTTTCGCATATTTGTTGCAAATGTTCTTTGGAGTTATTAAAAATTACTGCTAAAAATTCCTCTCCTCCAATTCGGCCAAAAATATCTGGTGAACTTATTACAGACGTGGCAATCGTGCTTACTTTCCTAATAATTTCATCACCTGCTGCATGTCCATATGTATCATTTACATTTTTGAAATGATCGATATCAAATATTGCTGTTGCAAAATGTTCTTTGGATTCTTTTTCAATTTCTGAAAAGCTTTTTTCCAAAATATCAAAAACATACCTTCTATTTGGAATACCTGTCATTTCATCTGTAATTGCTTGTCTATGCAGTTCTGATAATAATTGTTCCTCTCTTTCTCGAAGAGCTTTTCTCTCTAACGTTGAGGCAACTTTTTGTGTAAGAATTGTTGAGTTTACTGGCTTTGATAAATAGTCAGATGCACCGAGTTGAATGCACTTTGATATACTTTCTACGTCATCAAATGAGGAAACCATAATTATGGGAAGTTTATCAGCTGAATATTGCTCTCTGGCTTTAATAAGCACTTCAAGACCATTTACTTCTGGCATTAGTACATCAAGAAGCATTAAATCATATTTTTGTTGATTTATTTTCTCAAGAGCTTCTTTGCCAGACATAGATATATCTACATAAAATTCATTGCTTTCCAATCTTCTTTTAAGAACATCACAGTTTGTTTTGATGTCATCAACCACAAGAATTTTCGCATTTTTTATTTCATCAATTATTTCGAGTTTATATTTAATTTTTCCAAGCGAGCTAAATAAATTGTCAGCACTTTCATTACCATCATTTGCATTTTCAAGACTGCTTGCACCTTCTTTTAAGAAATCTACAAATCTTGAAATTGCTGCTTCAATTTCTTTTGCTAGTTCGATAATATGTGATAAATCTTCATTATGCTTTTCGTCAATATCATCCTCATAGTCCTCAATGAGTATTTCACTGTATCCAATGATTCCATTGAGAGGAGTCCTGAGATCGTGTCTTAAAATCGAAGCTTCTTCATCATTGTTGATAGTTTTTCTTTTGGTCTCAGCAAACTCTAAAAAAGCTTCATTAAAATTAATTCTCAAAGTTTTTGCAGATTTTTTTATATTTTCAAACTCACTTGAAATTTCTTCATCATATATATCTGAGCTATCGATAATTAAATTTATGTAATCTGAAATAGCGTCTACAGGAGTTGTAAAATCTTGTTTAATTTGAGTAAGTACTATCTTTTCTTTTTTGTTATTCATTTGTTAAATCTTCAAGACTACATGGTTTATGAAGAAAATAACCTTGTCCTCTCTCACAGCCTAAAGATATAGCCTTCTCTATTTGCCATTCTTCCTCAAGTCCCTCACAAATAAATTCCATTGAAAGAGAGTCTGCCATAAGCTTGGCAATCTGAATAAGGCTTTGATTGTGGGTTTCAGCCATTTCATTTGTAAAACTCTTATCAAGCTTTAATAAGTCAATTGGTAAATCTTTTAAGTACCTTAATGCAGAATATCCAGCACCAAAGTCATCAAGGGCTATTGATACACCTAGGTTTTTAATGCTTGATAATCTAAGCGATGCTAAAGATAGATTATTTAGCTCAGCTGTCTCGGTAACCTCTATCCCAAAGTCACCTTTTTGGACACCAGTTGAAGTAATAAAATCTTTAAATATTGGTAGAAAGTCTTTGTGTAAGACTGTGTGTGCAGAAACATTAAAATATAAAGTTTTACCATCAAGCCCCTTTTCTTTTCTTGCATCAAAAAATTCTTTGACAAGATTCATTGAGGAAGTAACTACCAATGAAAAGATGCTTTCACCTTCAATATATGGAATTATTTTGTCGTTTGGTATTATTTTTCCATCCTCACTAAAAAACCTAATTAGTGCCTCAACGCCAGTGATTTCTTTTTTACCAGTAAGTTTGTATTGTTTTTGATAAAACATTCCTATTCTATCGTTCTCAAGACAGGAAATTACAGTTTTTAAAGCGTAAAGATTTTCTTTAGAGTTTGAGACAAATTCAACGAGAAAATAGTTTTCGTTTTCCATGGGGATTACATGCAAAAGGACTCTCATAAAGAAACTTTTCTCTCTAAGATTTAGTTTCAAAAAAACGTCAAAAGAATCAGCAATATCAGAATCAAATTTCGCTTTATCAAGATCCTTTTTTTCAACAAAAAGGATATCTAGCTTATCCTTTTCTTCCATAGAAAACATATATTTAGCAGCGTTATTTATCCACATGACATCACCGTCAAGCTTTGTTATTAAAAAAGGTCTTTGATGCATAAGCAAAGCTTTAGAAATAAATTTTAATTGGTCTTTATCACTCATTTTTTAAAAGTATCTTTCCTCATCTCAATTTCCTCATCGACTATTTCTGCAAACTCAGGGTTAAAAGTAGATTTGCTTTTGTTCCAGATATCAAGGTTAAGCTGGTTATTTATAAAAAGTGTACCTAAAGCTTTTCTCATTGTTTTCCACTCTTCATCATCAAGCATGCCCATTTTATGTTGATAAAAATGGTTTTCTCTTGCTCTAAGAATTGCAGTCATATGTATTCTTAAACCTACTTCCTCATCAATTGTAAGTTTTTCTTTTTTAATAAGTTTTAATTTCGCACGCATCAAAAGAGGGTCTAAACCTGCAAGAGTCACTTCTTGATGTGCCTCTGCAATTGATTGTCTTGAAGCTGCTTTACCAACCTTAATTTGTGTTTGAATTTGTGCCACAAGAAACCATACTGAAAATATGACAGCTGGTCCCGTAATTATGTTTACAACTTTATTTGCTATTTCTATCCAATAGTTAAAATCCATTATTAAATTCCAAATATGGTACTTAATACTACAAAAAACATTATTGAAAGAATAGCTCCTCCTGGTATTGTTACTAACCAAGAGACTCCAATTTGTGTTATTGATTTATAGTTCACTTTGCTGCTACTAAATATTCCTATTCCGACCACTGCGCCCACTAGAGTATGCGTAGTAGATAAAGGTATACCTGATACACTACCAACAACTACTACTATTGCTGTGGACATTTCAGCAGCAAAACCTTTACTTGGCTTTAGTTTCGTAATATTTTCACCTACAGTCCTTATGACTTTGTAACCTAATGTAAGCATACCTATTACTATCCCAATCGCACCAGTAAGAAGTATCCATTCTGGAATATTGGTTACATCATCAATTTCACCAAGATTTTCTATTGTTGAAATTACTGCTGCCATTGGGCCTACAGCATTTGCAACATCATTAGAACCATGAGCAAAGGCTATTGAGCAAGCTGTAAATATCATTAATACTGCAAATTTTCCTTCAATATTTGGATTATCAGATTTACTTACATAATGTGATAACAGAATTCTTGAAATTAAATAACAAATTAACGCCACAGCAAAAGCCAGCCCAAATATGGTAAAGATAAGATCATAACCACCAATTGATGCTGTTATGAGATTTGGTATATCTGTATTCTTAAGCCCTTTATTTAAGGTGATTGCTGCAATACTAAATCCAACCATTCCAGCGTAAATAGGTATATATTGCCTTCCAGCCTGAATAGGGTTTTCTGCATTGAGAACAAAACGCTTGGCACTAAAATATAATAATCCTGAAAGCAATGCTGCAATAATTGGAGTTATGAGCCAGGAAAAAGTTACTCCGATTAAATAGCCCCAACTTACTGAAGCCCAACCAATATAAAAAATTGAAAAACCAGCAATAGCTCCAATAATTGTATGAGTAGTCGATACTGGCAATCCAAAAGCAGTTGAAATCAATAGCCAAGCACCTGCAGCTAATAAACTGGACATCATGCCAATTACAAAAACTGAAGGATCATCTTGGTAAAGGGACGGGTCCACAATATTTTCTCTAATAGTCGCTGTTACAGATGCACCTGCCAAATAGGCTCCAAGAAACTCAAATATAGCTGCTACAACTAAGGCCTGTGTTAAGGTTAAGGCTTTGCTTCCAACAGATGTTCCCATTGCATTTGCAACATCGTTAGCTCCAATTCCATAAGCCATAAAAAAGCCAAAAATAATGCTTGAAGCTAAAATAAGATAAAAATTTTCTATTATGAATTCCATAAACTTCTAGGTAACTTAATACTATATGAACAAGAACTAGAACTCCATCAGAACGAGAAAATTCTCAGATCACATCTGACTATGGAATAATCCTTAAGAACAATACTTTTAAAAAATGGTGGGCCCGGGAGGACTCGAACCTCCGACCAATGGATTATGAGTCCACTGCTCTAACCAACTGAGCTACAGGCCCGCCAGAAAATGTAGTCTATAACTTTTTTTGATTTTAAAAAAGACGTTATTCGTGCAAAAAGCTCTTAAGCACATCAGATCTAGTTGGGTGTCTTAGCTTTCTTAAAGCTTTTGCTTCAATTTGTCTGATTCTTTCTCTAGTGACATCAAACTGTTTACCTACTTCTTCTAGAGTGTGGTCATTATTCATACCAATACCAAATCTCATACGTAAAACTTTTGCTTCTCTTGCAGTCAAAGATGCAAGGATCTCATCTGTGGCATCTTTTAGGCCCCTGATAGAAGCATCATCTATAGGAGAATTAATAGAAGAATCTTCCAAGAAATCGCCTAAGTTTGAATCTTCATCATCTCCAATTGGTGTTTCCATTGAAATTGGCTCTTTAGCTATTTTCATTACCTTACGCATTTTATCTTCTGGGATATCAAGTCTCTTTGACATCTCTTCAGGTGTTGGCTCTCTACCAATTTCTTGCATCATTTGCCTTGAAAGCCTATTCAGCTTATTGATTGTTTCGATCATGTGCACAGGAATTCTAATTGTTCTTGCCTGGTCAGCAATCGATCTAGTTATAGCCTGCCTAATCCACCAAGTTGCATAAGTTGAGAACTTATAGCCTCTTCGATATTCAAATTTATCAACTGCTTTCATCAAACCAATATTGCCTTCTTGTATCAAGTCCAAAAATTGTAGTCCTCTATTGGTATATTTTTTTGCAATAGAAATTACTAAACGAAGATTTGCTTCAATCATTTCTTTTTTAGCTCTTAACAGACCTCTATAAGCTTTATTTATTCTTTTATTTAAAGAAATAATTTGGGTTACAGGCATAAGGTTGCTGTCATCAATCTTAATTAAATCTTTTTGGATTCTAACGAATGTAGGCTTCACTTCATCGATAGATGTCTTTTTAAATCTTTTATCTTTAGCAAGTTTCGTTAAGAGTCTCACATTAATAAGATTCTCATCTATAAGCTGTCTTGCCTCTTTATTTGGAACACCTATTTCTTTCACAAGCAATCTTTTTAATTCTCTTTCAAAACCACCAACAAGAGCTTTTTTCTCTGTAGGAATTTGAACTAAGGTGTCAAAAACTTTTGAATTAAATTTTATTATCTGAAATTCTGCTTTCAACTTATCTAGCGCTTTTTGACCTTTAGGGTCTAATTTATCATTACTTAGTGACTTTAAGTATTTGTTGTATTCTCTTTTGATAATTTTAATTTTTGCTTCGCATTCTTCGAAAGAAATTACATTTGCTTCTTCCTCTTCTTCTTCACTTTCATCATTTTTTTCATTTGCTTCTGCGCTCTCAAATTCTTGTTCAACTATTTCATCTTCTGGCTCTTCAATCATGAACCCAGATATAAGGTCTTGGGTTTTCTTCTCCCCAATCTTTATTCTTTGAAAAAAGTCTAAAACGTACTCTATGCAAAGCGGATATTCCGCACATAGTGAAAGGACTTCTTTCATTGCAGCTTCGATTCTTTTTGCAATGCCAATTTCTCCTGTTTTGGTGAGCAAATCAACACTGCCCATCTCACGC
>NHFN02000005.1 GCA_002170245.2 Gammaproteobacteria bacterium TMED112 | reverse complement strand
TATTTAAGCCGTTTGACATATATATATTCTATAATACTTTTTTCCATTTCATGTTATCAATTTGAAGTTTATTGAAATCAAAGGTGCAAAAGCACACAACTTAAAAAATATCTCTCTAAAAATACCGAGAGATAAACTTACTGTAATTACTGGTTTATCCGGATCAGGAAAGTCTTCATTAGCATTTGATACTATTTATGCTGAAGGCCAAAGGAGATATGTAGAATCTCTCTCAACCTATGCCAGACAATTCTTGTCTGTGATGGATAAGGCAGATTTAGAGTCAATAGAAGGCTTGTCACCATCAATTTCCATTCAACAAAAATCAACTTCTCATAATCCTAGATCAACAGTTGGTACTATTACAGAAATACATGATTATTTGAGATTGCTCTTTGCTAGAGTTGGAGTGCCAAAGTGTCCTGAACATAATATTGAATTAGAGGCTAAACCAGTAGTTTCTATGGTAGCTGAAATTGTGAAAAAACATAATGATAAAAAAATATCTATATTTTCACCCGTAATAATGGACGGAAAGGGAGAGCATATTGAGTTGCTGAGCCAATTAATGGCAGAGGGTTTCTCTAAAGTAAGAGTCAATAATGAAATATATCCAGTAAATAAAGTTCCTTTGTTAGAAAAAAATAAAAAACATAATATTTCTGTACTAGTAGATCAGCTTATTATTGATCAGACTAAAGATTGTAGACAGCGTTTAACTGAATCAATTGAAACTGCGATTAGATTCTCAAAAGGTAGTGTTGATATAGTTTCTGATGAGAATGAATATAGACTTTCAAATAAACATTCATGTCCAATTTGTGACTACTCAGTTCAAGAATTGGAACCAAAAATATTCTCTTTCAATAATCCAAGTGGTGCTTGCCCAGAGTGTGATGGCCTTGGAGTAAATAGCTACTTTGATGAAGATAAAATAATTAAATATAAAAACTTGAGTATTTCTCAAGGATGCATTGAACCATGGAATACACCCTACTACCAAAGCAAGCTCATAGGGTTGTTGGATTACCTTGGTGAGGATATAAATATCTCATGGGATAACCTAAAAAAAGATACAAAGAAAATAATTATGTGGGGGTCTGACAAAGAAGTCTCATTTAAGGACTTATCAACGAATAAGGTTATAAAAGAAAATTTTGAAGGTGTAATTCCCTCTCTCAAAAGACAATATGATCGAACTGATTCATATTTTATAAGGGAAAAGATTAGCTCTTATGTTTCTGAAAAAACATGCACATCGTGCAATGGGCAAAGGCTAAATGAAGTTGCAAGAAATGTCTTTGTTGATGGTATGAGCCTTCCTGAAATAAGCTCACTTAAGATTAATGACGCAAATGACATCATTCAAAATCTAAACTTAGAAGGAAATAAGTTTGAAATAGCAGAGAAAATTAGTAAGGAAATATCAACTAGACTATCTTTTTTAGTTGATGTGGGTTTGGATTATTTAAATCTCTCTAGAGGGGCAAATACCCTTTCGGGTGGAGAGGCACAAAGAATTAGATTGGCAAGTCAAATAGGTTCAGGCCTAGTGGGTGTAATATATGTTCTTGATGAGCCTTCCATAGGACTTCATCAAAGAGATAACCAAAAGCTCATAAGCACATTACTTAAATTGAGAGATTTAGGAAATACCGTAATTGTCGTAGAACATGATGAAGAAATGATTAGGTCAGCAGATCATATAATTGATCTTGGTGTTGGTGCTGGTATTCATGGAGGGTCAATAGTAGCGGAGGGACCAATTGAAAAAATAGCTAATTCAAAAGATTCAATTACTGCTGAATATTTAAGAAAGGAAAAAGTCATTTCTCTTGAAAAAATTGAAAGAAAAGAAAGCAATAATTCCATATATATCTCAGAAGCAAAAACTAATAATTTAAATAGTATTAACGTAGATATCCCATTAAATAAATTAGTTGCTATAACTGGTGTTTCTGGATCAGGAAAATCTTCTTTAATAAACCATACCCTTATTCCTGGCATAAATTCAAAATTAAACAGCTCTAAAATTCCTGAAAAAACTGATTATAAAAAAATTTTAGGAGAAGATAATATTGATAAATTAATATCGATCGATCAAAGTCCAATTGGAAAGACACCCAGATCTAACCCAGCAACATATACTGGTTTATTTACTCATATAAGAGAAATTTTTGCTAATACTCCAGAATCAAGAACAAGAGGTTATAAGCCTGGAAGATTCAGCTTCAACGTGGAAGGAGGAAGGTGTGAAAATTGTAGAGGAGAAGGCTGGGTTAAGGTTGAGATGCATTTTTTACCTGATTTATATGTTGAATGTGATGTGTGTAAAGGTAAGAGATTTAGAGATGACACGCTTGAGATAAAATTCAAAGAAAAAAATATTCATGAAATTTTAGAGATGACTGTAGAAGAAGGTTTAGAATTTTTTAAATCAATACCACAAATCTATAAAAAACTATCTACTCTTAAAGAAGTTGGTTTGTCTTATGTAAAATTAGGTCAGGCTGCTAATACCTTGTCAGGTGGTGAAGCTCAAAGAGTAAAATTATCAAAAGAACTGTCAAAGAGAGATACAGGAAATACCCTTTATATTCTTGATGAACCAACTACAGGTTTACACTTTTATGATATTCAAATGTTAATGGATGTTCTTAACAAACTTGTAAATAAGGGAAATAGCGTAATTGTTATTGAACATAATTTAGATGTAATAAAATTGGCAGACTGGATTATAGATTTAGGCCCTGAAGGTGGCGACGGTGGTGGTAATATTGTTGCAGAGGGTGATGTGAAAGATATTAAAAAATGTAAAAAATCTTTTACAGGCCAAATGTTGAAGATTACTTAAAGAACCTAGACCACCAACTTTTCTTCTCTTCTTTTTTCTCAGCTTTTTTCTTCTTAATAGGTTTCTTTGTAGTCGCTGCTTTTGTTTCAGTCTTTGTCTTGGTATCTTTCTTTTCAGCAGTTTTCTTTGTAGGTTTTTTTGGAGTTACTACTTCTGTCTGAGATTCTTCAGATTCTGCTTTCTTGGTTGTTGTTTTCTTAGCAGCTTTTTTCGGAGCTTTAACTTCTTCCGGTGCAGGAGCAGGTGAAGTTTCTTTAGCTTTTTCTTCTATTTTATTTTCTGGCAGTTCATCCGAAGGCATAACTAAGTTTTCTTCAGCAAGTTCTCCGACAACTTTTGCTTCTTGTTCCAGATCACGAATTGTTAGTTCGACGTAACACATATCAGCTTTGTCACCTTCTCTAAAACCAGCCTTAATTACTCTTAGATAGCCACCATTTGTTTCATTAAACCTTGGGCCTAAGTTCGAGAATAATTTAGATGTAGCGCTTCTTGAATCTAATTGCGAGATGATCTGTCTTCTGTTATGGAGAGTATCAACTTTTGCTCTTGTTATAAGTGGCTCTACGAATCTTCTTAGTTCCTTTCCTTTTTCAACTGTTGTTTTAATAACTTCATGCTCAATAAGGGAAGCAGCAAGGTTTCTCATCATAGCAATTCTATGTGATGATGATCTGCTGAATCTTCTACTAAGCTTTCTATGTCTCATATTTACATTGGTGGCCAATTCTTGAGAACAGTGCCCATTGCAAGCCCTCTAGAAGCCAACTCATCTTTAATTTCATTTAATGATTTTTTTCCTAAATTTGGTGTCTTGAGCAGGTCCATTTCACTTCTTTGAATTAGATCTCCTATCAAAAATATGTTTTCTGCTTTGAGGCAATTTGTAGATCTTACTGTAAGCTCTAGCTCTTCAATTGATCTTAAAAGCAATGGATCAAAGTCATACTTGTCTTTTCTTTTTTCTTTTCTTGAAACAAGTTCTTCATCTACAAAAACAGCTAGCTGATGTTGCATAATTGTTGCAGCATATTTTACTGCTTGTTTTGCATCTATTGTTCCATCAGTTTCTAGATCTAAAATCAATTTATCTAAATCTGTTCTATTTTCAACTCTAGTATTTTCAACTTTATAGTTAACTCTCTTAACCGGAGAAAAAATGGCATCCAAATGTAGAGAATCTATACTTTTATCATTTGTTTGTTCTGCAGGTACATAACCTATTCCAGTTTTCACTTTCATAGTCATAGATACTTTCTTTGGTTCTACAAGTGTAGCTATCACATGATCAGGATCCATAACTTCAACTCCTGCAGGAAGTTCAAGATCTCCTGCTGTGATAGTTTTTGGGGTTTTAACATTGAGTTTTATCTCTGCTTCTGACGGACCATCCAGCTTAATGGCCATATCTTTAAGATTTAAGAGCACATCTAAAATATCTTCTTTTATTCCTTCAATTGTTCCGTACTCGTGTGAAACACCGTCAATTTTAACTTCCGTTACAGCAGCACCGGGCATATAAGAAAGCATAATTCTTCTTAAACTATGCCCAATTGTGTAACCAAATCCTCTTTCGAAAGGCTCCAAAACAACTGTTAGATTGTTTTTATCATTCTCTTCTACTTTTGCAACTTCAGGTGCTAAAACATTTAATTTATCTTCCATAATTTCCTCTATTATTTTGAGTACAACTCAATAATTAAGTTCTCATTGATTTCAGAACTTAGTTCACTTCTATCAGGATTGCTAAGAAATTTTCCTGACATTTCATCAAAATTCACTTCGAGCCAACTTGATTGATCTTTCGATTTTGCTAGCTCTACCGCGGCTTTAATTCTTAAGTGTTCTTTACATTTGTCTGTAACTGATATTTCATCATCAGGTTTAACGTTGAAAGATGGAATATTAACTACTTGGCCATTAACGTTTATAGATTTATGTGAAACAATTTGTCTTGCTTCAGCCCTAGTAACACCAAAACCCATCCTATAAACCACATTATCTAACCTTGTTTCTAAAAGGTTCAGCAGGTTCTCTCCAGTATTCCCTTTTGACCTTGCTGCTTTCAGATAATAATTTCTAAACTGCCTTTCTAATAAACCATAAATTCTTTTTACTTTCTGTTTTTCCCTCAGTTGTGTTCCATAATCTGAGAGTCTTCCTCTAGACATAGAGTTGCCTGGCTTTTTATCAAATTTACATTTAGATTCAACTGCTCTTGTTCCTGAAGTTAGCATTAAGTCAGTGCCTTCCCTTCTTGAAAGTCTTAATCTTGGTCCAGTATATCTAGCCATTACACTCTCCTCTTCTTTGGTGGTCTACAACCGTTATGTGGCAACGGGGTCACGTCAGTAATTTTGTTTATTCTCAAACCACAACCATTCAAAGCTCTTATTGATGACTCTCTTCCTGCCCCTGGCCCTTTTACTCTTACTTCTAAATTTACCATACCCATGTCTTTAGCCATATTTCCTGCTCTTTCAGCTGCAATTTGTGCTGCGAATGGTGTACTTTTTCTTGATCCTTTGAAGCCAGCACCACCAGAAGTAGCCCAACAGAGAGCATTACCACCCATGTCAGTGATCATGACTATAGTATTATTAAAAGATGCTTTGACATGAGCTATGCCATCAGTAACAATTTTTTTTGTTTTCTTTTTTCCTGCCATTATGCTCTTATAGGTTTCCTTGGACCTTTTCTAGTTCTAGCGTTAGTTTTAGTTCTTTGGCCTCTAAGGGGTAGACTTCTTCTATGCCTTACACCTCTATAACAACCCAAATCCATTAATCTTTTTATATTAAAATTTATGTCCCTTCTAAGATCTCCTTCAATTTTCATTTCTTTGAGTTCATCTCTAATTTTATCTAGTTGGTCTTCTGAAAGTTCAGAAACCTTCTTGGAATATTTAATATTTAATTTATCGCAGATAATTTGGGCAGTTTTTCTTCCAATGCCATAGATATGTGTTAGAGAAATATCTATGTGTTTATTATCTGGTATGTTTATTCCACCTACTCTTGCCATTCTTTATCCCTGCCTTTGTTTATGTCTTTTATTTTTGCAAATTACATACAAAGTACCGGTTCTTTTGACCACTTTGCAATCCTTGCATATCTTTTTTATTGACGATCTTACTTTCATCTTCTTCTACTCTTTTTTGAGCCGGAAATATTAGCATTTTTTAGGATAGATGCATATTGTTGGCTCATAACATATGATTGAATTTGTCTCTGCAGATCCAGCATTACTACCACTACAATTAGGACTGATGTACCTCCCAGGTAGAATGAAATACCAAAACTATTTACTAAAAGTAATGGCAAGATACAAACTAGAGATAAATAAAAGGCTCCAAACACTGTTAAACGAGACAGAATCATATCAATAAAGGATGCTGTCTGTTCACCCGGTCTTATACCTGGAATGTATGCACCGCTCCTTTTTAGGTTATCTGCCATATCATTTGAACTAAAGGTTAAAGCGAGCCAAATATAACAGAATGAAACAATTAAAATTATAAATATTAGTATGTAGAGTGGCTGCCCTGGATTTAAATATAGTGCAAATTCTTGCAATCCGCTTAAACCCTCGATATTTCCAAACCAGGAAGATAAAGTAGCAGGAAATAATAAGAATGTACTTGCAAATATAGCTGGAATCACTCCAGACATATTTAGCTTAAGTGGTAAAAAGCTTGAAGGAGCTTGAACCATGCCTCTTACTTGATGTCTTTGAGCATAATTGACAGTAATTTTTCTTTGTGCATTTTCCACAAAAACAACGAGAGCTACAACTAGCAATGTTAATAAACCCAGTAAAATTAAAATTAAATAATTTAAATCTCCTTGTTGTGTTTGCTCTAGTGCTTGTCCAAAAGCCCTTGGAACGCCAGTAATGATACTTGTTGCTATTATTAAGGAAATTCCATTTCCTATGCCTCTTTCTGAAATTTGCTCACCTAGCCACATTAAGAAGACAGTGCCTGTAACAATTGAAAGAATAGCCACAATTGCGCCAAAAATGCTACCTGACTCAATTAGTCCTGCTGATTGTAAGGTAACTGTAAGAGCTGTTGATTGTATTAATGCAAATACAACTGTCCCGTATCTTGTATATTGTGTGATTTTATTACGTCCAGCTTGTCCATCTTTTTTTAATTCTTGTAAATAAGGAAGTGAATTAGAAAATAACTGCATTACGATGGCAGCTGAAATATATGGAACTACACTCAAAGCGAAAATACTCATTCTTTCAAGTGCTCCACCTGAGAATAAATTAAAATATTGCAAAATTGTACCTTGGCTTTGTTGGAAAAGTGCTGCGACTTGTTCTGGATTAATACCTGGAATTGGAATATGAGTTCCTATCCTATAAACAAGAAGAGCAAAAGCTAAAAAGCCTAACCTTCTCCATAGTTCAGACATTGAATTATCCAAACTTCACTCCTTTGGAAATCTTGATATTTTCATCACTAGGCTTTTCGGATAGCTTTCCTTCACCAAAAATTTTTACTTTCAATGTAGATTTCTTGATCAATCCTAGTTTTTTTAAATTTTCTATAGTTAACTTTTTCACACTCTCAAGATGTTTAACGTTGATGCTTTCTGAGACCCTTGAAACCCTTGATGTAAATCCAAATTTTGGCAATCTCATTTGAAGTGGCATTTGCCCGCCTTCAAAGCCAGGTCTTACACTACCCCCTGATCTAGATTTTTGCCCTTTATGTCCTCTTCCAGCAGTTTTTCCAACTCCTGAACCAGCACCTCTCCCTACTCTTTTCTTTTCTGAACGAGATTTTGGATCGCTTACAGTATTTAGTGTCAATTTATCCATATTACTTAACCTCTTCAACTGCTAGAAGGTAATCAACCTGAGCAATCATACCCCTTACTGATGGTGTATCCTCTAATATTCTAGAGTCTCCAATTCCCTTTAGGCCTAGACCTTTTACAGATAATCTGTGATTCTTTTTTCTGCCTATTAGGCTTTTTAGTTGTGTTACTTTTACTTTAGACATTATTTTCGTCTCTCTTTTACATTTTCTGGAGATTCCATTTTTGCTAAACCCTCTACAGTAGCTCTCACTACATTAATTGGGTTTGTTGATCCATAACATTTAGCCAACACATTTTTAATACCCACCAATTCAAGGACAGCTCTCATTGCTCCTCCAGCAATAATTCCAGTACCTTCAGAGGCAGGCTGCATATATACCTTGGTAGCAGAACTTTTCTCATTAATTGGATACCAAATTGTATTACCATTGAGTTCGACATTGACTAAACTTCTCTTTGCTTCGTCAAGTGCTTTTTGAATGGCTACAGGAACTTCTTTTGCTTTACCTCTTCCATAACCAACCTTACCATTACCGTCACCTACCACTGTAAGAGCGGTAAATGACATAACTCTTCCGCCTTTAACTGTTTTAGCCACTCTATTAACTTGAACAAGTTTTTCAACTAGAGTGTCTTGTGCCATGTTTTGTACTTCTACATTTTTCATTAAAACTTTAGACCTCCTTCACGTGCGCCATCCGCGAGAGCTTTTACTCTTCCATGATATTTGTAACCAGACCTATCAAAAGTAACCTTTTTGTGGCCAAGCTCTAAAGCTTTCTTAGCTATTTCGCCGCCAACTTTAGAAGCTGCTTCAATATTTCCACCATATTTACTTTTTAATGCTTTTTGTTGGGTTGAAACAGTTGCTAAAACTTTTCCATCAGATGAATCTATTAGTTGTGCAGAAATATTCTTCAATGATCTTGAAATAGAGATTCTCACAAGCTCAACTTTTTGAAGTTTTGCTCTAAGCTTCTTTGATCTTTTTATTCTTGCTGACTGTTTACCCATTTTACCCTGCTGCTGCTGCTTTCTTTCTCTCTTTTCTGATTATCTGTTCGTTATCTACAAAGATGCCTTTGCCTTTATATGGTTCTGGCGGCCGGAAAGCTCTTATTTCTGCACATACTTGACCCAATAACTGTTTGTCACATGATGAAAGCGTAATCTCTGTTTGATTTTCTTGTTTTGCTTCAACTGTTTCAGGAAGTTGGTAGTCAACTGGGTGAGAAAATCCTAGAGTAAAAGTAATTTTCTTCCCTTGAACTTTTGCTCTATATCCTACACCATTGAGCTTTAAATTTTTTACAAAACCTTCTCCAACGCCTTTTACGTAATTGTTAATCAAAGCTCTCATTGTTCCAGCCATTGCTTTTTCTTCATCTCTTTGCCATTTAACTTGTAATAGGTTTTCTTCTTGATCAAAACTTACACTTTCATGCACTTTTAGTGACATTTCACCTTTTGGCCCTTTAAAATTTATAGTCTGTCCCTCAATGATTATATTTACCGAATCAGGTATTATTACTGGATCTTTCGCTATTCTTGACATTAAAACACCCTACAAATTACTTCGCCACCAAGTTGTTTTTTGATTGCATCTTTATCTGTCATAAGACCCTTACTTGTTGTTAGGACTTTTAATCCCAATCCACCTTTATAGGGTTTTACTTCTTTATAACTTAAATACTTTCTTAAGCCTGGACGAGACTCTCTTACTAATTCCCTAATCACCGGCTCTTCATTGAAGTATTTGAGTGCAATTTCTAGCTCATCAAAATCTTTCTTCACTTTTTTTACACTAGTCAAGAAGCCTTCTTTAACAAGCAGCTTAGAAAGTTCATGTTTAACTTTAGAATAAGGTGCATTAACTGTTAGCTTTCCACGCATTAATGCGTTTCTTATTCTTGTTAATAAATCTGCTATCGGATCTGTCATAATATTACCAACTCGATTTCTTAATGCCTGGCAATTTACCTGACATTGCTAATTCCCTTAATTTTGTTCTACTTAAGCCAAATTTTCTGTAAACACCTTTGGGTCTCCCTGTAAGAGCACATCTTCTTACAACCCTTGATGGATTTGAATTTCTTGGCAATTTTTGTAATCTTCGTTGTACATCCATTTTTTCTTCAAACGTAGTAGCTTTTCTCTGCTCATCCTTCAATGCAGTACGTTTTTGAGAATACTTTTCCACAAGTTTTATCTTTTTCTTTTCTCTTTCTATGATTGATTTCCTAGCCATTTTTACCTCTAAATGGAAAATTAAATGATTCTAATAATTCTTTTGCATCGCTATCTTTTGTTGCTGAAGTAGTAATAGCAATATCCATACCTCTTAATTTGTCGACTTTGTCATAATCAATTTCAGGGAAAATTATTTGTTCTTTGATGCCCATATTGTAATTTCCTCTTCCATCAAAAGATTTAATACTTAATCCTCTGAAATCTTTTTCCCTCGGTATTGCTAAATTTACAAGCCTCTCAAAAAAGTCATACATTTTTTTACCTCTCAAAGTAACTTTGCAACCTATAGGATATTCTTCTCTTATTTTGAATGTTGCAACAGCTTTTCTGGCTCTAGTAACCACAACTTTTTGCCCAGCGATTGCCTCTAGATCTTGCACTGCATGCTCAAGAACTCCTTTATCTTTGGAAGCCTCACCAACACCCATATTAATAGTGATTTTCTCAAGCTTAGGAACCTGCATTATTGACTCGAAGCCAAGCTTTTCTTTCAGCATTGGCGCGATCTCTTTTGTATACTTCTCTCTAAGTTCCATTATTTAATATTCTTTCCAGTTGATCTAAACACTCTAGTTTTTTTACTTTTTTCGTCTTTAAAAGCTATTTTGTCTTTCTTTTTAGTTGCACTATTCCATATCATCACATTCGAAAGATTAATTGGCATTTCTTTTTCTACGATTCCACCGGTGATACCTAATTGCGGATTAGGTCTAGTATGTTTTTTTGCAAGATTTAAATCATTCACTATGCATTTATCGCCAACAATTTTCTTAATATTGCCTCTTTTACCTTTTTCCCTTCCAGAAACTACTATGACTTCATCGCCTTGTCTCAATTTTGTATTCTTTAATCTCATTTAAAGCACCTCCGGGGCAAGCGAAACTATTTTCATGAATTTTGCAGTTCTTAGTTCTCTTGTAACAGGACCAAAAATTCTTGTTGCCACGGGATCTCTGCTTGTATTTAACAATACAACTGCATTTTCATCGAAACCTATTTTTGAGCCATCCTGCCTTCTTACTCCTGATTTGCTTCTAACTATGAGAGCATTCATCACAGAGCCTTTTTTAATTTTACTTTGAGGTAAGGCTTCTTTTATTGCTACTTTAATAACATCACCAATGTTAGCAGTTCGTCTTTTGGAGCCGCCCAGAACTTTGATACACATAACAGCTCTTGCACCACTGTTGTCTGCAACACTTAGCATGCTTTGAGTTTGTATCACTCTGCCTCTCCTTTTTTAACAACATCAACTAACATCCAATTTTTCGATTTTGAAAGCGGTTTACATTCCTGAATAAGAACAATGTCACCTTCTTTAGAAACTTCCTTTTCATCGTGTACATGGTATTTCGTAGACAAATTGATGTACTTCCCATATTTAGGATGTTTGGTACGTCTTGCAACTACCACTGTTCTTGTTTTATTCATCTTTTGGCTTGTAACTGTACCTTGTAATGTTCTAGCTGCCATTTTTTGCGTTAATCTCCGTTTTAATTCTTGCTATATTTTTTCTAGCCTCTTTTAATGAGTGACTTTCTTTAAGTTGGCCCATTTTATGTTTGAAATTGTTTTCAAACAATACTTTTCTATTAGCTATTAACTCTATTTTCAATGCGTCTAATTTCATTGTTTTAAAATCTTTAATTTTTTTCTTAGCCATTTGTACCCCTCTTAACAAAAGTAGTATTCATAGGCAACTTAGCTCCTGCTAGTTCAAATGCTCTTTTTGCATCTTTTTCATCAACACCTGCAACTTCATATAAAATTTTTCCTGGTTTAATTGGGCTTGCCCAATATTCCACATTACCTTTGCCTTTCCCTTGTCTTGTTTCAAGTGGTTTTTTAGTGATTGGCTTATCTGGAAATACTCTTATCCAAACTTTTCCACCTCTTTTGATATATCTTACTAATGCTCTCCTAGCTGCTTCAATTTGCCTTGAGGTGAGCATCCCATGTGAAGTTGCTTTCAATCCATAGTCACCAAATGAAACAGTTGAACCTGCTGATGCAAAACCATTATTTCTGCCTTTCATTTGCTTTCTATATTTTGTTTTCTTAGGTTGTAGCACTTTTATCTCCTCTATAAACCCAAACTTTTACACCAAGTATTCCATAAGTTGTAAGAGCTTCACTTGTTGCATAATCAATATCTGCTTTTAAAGTATGTAGTGGTACTCGTCCTTCTCTATACCATTCAGTTCTGGCAATTTCTGCACCATTTAACCTTCCTGAGACTTGTATTCTTATACCTTTGGCTCCTTGTCTCATTGTATTCTGCACTGCTCTCTTCATGGCTTTTCTAAACATAATTCTTTTTTCTAGCTGTTGACTGACTGAGTCAGCTACGAGCTGTGCATCAAGATCTGGTTGCTTCACTTCAACTACATTCAACTTTACATCTTGATTAATAATTTTCTTCAACTCTTTTTTTATCTTTTCTATTTCTTCACCCTTTTTCCCAATAACAACACCAGGTCTTGAGGTTTTAATATCTATAATAATTTCTTCCATAGTCCTTTTGATTACAACAGCACTTATTGGAGCTTGAGGTAATATTTCTTTGACCCTATCTCTAACCTTAATATCCTCAAGAACAAGTTTTGAATAATCTTTTGACTTTGAATACCAGACAGAATCATGATCTCTGGAAGTTCCAAGCCTAAAGCCAACTGGATTAACTTTCTGACCCATGCTTAACCTCCTCTGATTTTTTCGTTAATTTGATCTCTATATGGCACATTGGTTTTCTTATTCTGTCTGCTCTTCCTCGCGCTCTTATCTTGATTCTTTTCATAACTAAGCCTTTATTTACAATAATTGATTTAATTTTTAAATCATCAATGTCTGCATTTTCATTATTTTCAGCATTAGATATAGCTGAATCTAAAAGTTTTTTAATTAGTGCTGCCCCTTTTTGTTTTGAAAAATTTAAAATATCTAGAGCTTTTTCAACTTTCAAACCCCTTACCATGTCAGCAACTAGACAAGCCTTTTGAGGAGATAACCTTGCACTTTTAAGATATGCTCGCACTTCCATTAAGCTTTCACCTTCCTGTCGCCTGAATGCATTTTAAACGTTCTTGTAAGTGAAAATTCACCAAGTTTTTGACCAACCATGTCCTCCCTTATGAACACTGGAATATGCTGCCTGCCATTATGTACTGCTATTGTTAAATTGACCATATCAGGTGTTATCATCGAGCTTCTTGACCATGTTTTAATAGGCTTTCTATCATTTATTTCTTTTGCTTTTGCCACTTTTTTCTCTAAAGATAGGTCTACAAATGGTCCTTTTTTGCTTGATCTCGCCATTATTTATATCTCCTTTTAACAATAAGTTTATCGCTTGCTTTTGGTTTTCTTGTTCTATAGCCCTTTGTTGGGACTCCCCATGGAGTAACTGGGTTTCTGCCGCCTGAGGTTTTACCTTCACCACCGCCATGTGGGTGATCAACAGGGTTCATTGCTACACCTCTGACAGTAGGCCTTACACCTCTCCATCTTTTAGCGCCAGCTTTTCCGAGAGATTTTAAGTTATGTTGTTGATTGGAAATTACACCTATTGTAGCTTTACATGTCAGTAAAATTTTCCTCATTTCTCCTGAACTGAGCCTCAAAGTTGCGTACTTACCTTCTTTTGCTACCAATCTAGCTGTGGTCCCAGCAGATCTTATAAGTTGTGCTCCTTTTCCAGGCTTCATTTCGACACAATGCACCTCAGTTCCTTGCGGTATTTTATTAAGCGGTAAACAATTTCCTGGTTTAATTGGCGCATCATCACCAGATATTATTTTGCTTTTCTCTTCTAAGTTTTTTGGCGCAATGATGTAAGACTTATCACCGTCTTTATATTCTACCAGTGCAATATTTGCAGACCTATTTGGATCATATTCAATTCTTTTAACTTCAGCCTCTACATCCACTTTTTGTCTCTTAAAGTCTATTATTCTATAGAGCCTTTTATGCCCCCCACCTTTGTGACGCACGGTAATATGACCATTATTGTTTCTACCTGAAATTCTTTTTTTTGATTCTATAAGAGTTTTTTCAGGTCTGCCTTTGTGCAGCTCTTCTCTGATCTGAACTCTAAATCTTCTACCTGGAGATGTAGGTTTTGCTTTAATAATAGCCATTTTATTTAAAAGGGTTTTCCATATTTATTTCCTTGCCCTCAGCAAGGGTTACATAAGCTTTTTTATATGTGCTAGTTTTATACTTACCAAATCTTGTTCTTTTATTCTTAAATTTAGTATTCAGAACTCTGACTGACTTAACAGTGACCCCAAAAACTTCTTCAATTGAATTTTTGATATCTACTTTTGTTGCTTCTTTTGCCACTTTGAAAACATAAGTATTTGATGTACTTTTCTGAATAGCAGCCTTCTCAGTAACTACAGGATTTTTAATTGTCGTGTAAGTTTTTTCACTTAACATTTAAGGCCTCCTTTATAACCGGTACTGCAGAATGTGTAAGAAGAATATGTTTTGCTTTTAACAAATCGTAAGGGTTTATATCTTTAGCATCTATAAAATTGAAATCTTTTAGGTTACGTAATGCAAGCATGGTATTTTGATCAAGCTCAGAAGCTATTAATAAAGCTGATTCCTGACCTGTCTTATTGAAGTAATCTTTCGCTAGCTTTGTTTTAGGTTTTTTAAAACTAACATCATCAACTAAATCTAAACGTTTTTCTGATTTAAATTTTGAAAGTATTGATGCCAGAGCTTTTTTTGCCATTTTTTTGTTGATTTTTTTTGTATGGTTTTTCACATTTGCAAAAGTGACTCCTCCACCAACCCATAATGGACTACGGATTGTTCCTGCTCTTGCTCTACCGGTACCTTTTTGCCTAAATGGTTTTTTTCCTCCCCCCCTAACAGCTGATCTGTTCTTTAACATTACAGATCCCTGTCTTTCATTTGACATATAGCTTGTTAAAGCTTGATGAATCAAGGATTCATTAAAATCAACTGCGAAAACCTCGCTTGGAAGTTTAGGCTTAGTTGCTTTTTTTGTTTCTTTCTTTTCAGCCATTAGCTTCCTCACTTTCACTTTGTTGTTTTGCTTCTTCTGTTGGAGATGTTTCTTTCGCTTCTTCTGTTGGAGCTGTTTCTTTCGCTTCTTCTGTTGGAGCTGTTTCTTTCGCTTCTTCTGTTGGAGCTGTTTCTTTCACTTCCTCAAGAACTGGTTCAAGAGATAACTTTGCTCCATCCTTTATGGAAGGAGTTACTTTTAAAAATGAACCAATTGATCCAGGAACTGCACCTTTAATCAAAAGCAGATTATCTTCTAAATCTATCTTTTCAATTTCGAGGTTTTGTACTGTTGTATTTTTATCACCCATATGACCAGCCATTTTCTTTCCTTTGAATACTCTTCCAGGAAATTGGCATTGTCCAATTGAACCTGGTGCTCTATGTGCAAGAGAATTACCATGCGTAGCATCTTGTGTTTTAAAATTATGTCTTTTAACAACTCCAGCAAACCCCTTACCTTTTGAAACACCAGATACATCAACTTTCTTTGTTTCACTGAAAGGATGTAATGTAATTTCTTTTGAATCTTGTAAAAAGTTGAACTCTTTTTCAGATAGGTTAAATTCGGTTAAATAGCCTTTTTTCGCGTCATTATCTTTAAATTTTTTCTCTAGACTTTTCGATACATTTTTTTTAGAGCCAAAATTTACTTGAACAGCATAATATCCATCTTTTTCAGGTGTTTTTCTTTGAACAATCTTGCTCTTCGCAACTTCAATAACTGTCACAGGCACAGAAGTTCCATTATCCTTAAAGACACGCGTCATCCCAAGTTTTGTTCCAATTACACCAAGCATTTTAATTTAAGGTTATTTTTACATCCACTCCAGCAGCAATATCTAAACGCATGAGAGCATCAACAGTTTGCTCAGTGGGGTTAATAATATCGAATAATCTTTTATGTGTTCTAGTCTCATATTGGTCCCGAGCATCTTTGTCTTTGTGTGGAGATATGAGGACTGTAAGCCTTTCTTTTTTTACGGGCAATGGAATAGGGCCAACAACTTTTGCGCCGGTTTTAGTGACTGTCTCGAGGATTTCTTTTGTTGATTTATCTATCAACTTGTGATCGAAAGCCTTAAGTTTTATTCTAATTTTTTGCTGTACCATAATCCTCTTTTAGATTAGAAAGACCACGATTTTAAGGCTTTAAATAGGGACTGTCAAAGGATTTATCTAATTCTTATTAATAATTTCTTCTGTTAAATTTGAGGGTACTTCTAGGTATTTTTTGAACTCCATAGTATAAGTTGCTCTACCTTGTGTTGCAGAACGCAAATCTGTTGCATAACCAAACATTTCAGATAGTGGCACAAGTGCCGCAATCGCCTTACCTGACGGGATATCCTCCATATTTTGGACTTGTCCTCTTCTTCTATTTAAGTCTCCAACAACATCTCCCATATAATCTTCAGGCGTTACTACCTCTACGTCCATCATTGGTTCTAACAAAACAGGGTTAGCTTTTAATGCTCCATCTTTAGTAGCCATAGAACCAGCAAGTTTGAATGCCATTTCACTTGAATCAACCTCATGATAAGAACCATCATAAAGTGTGACCTTCACACCTTGAAGTGGGTAACCTGCAACAACTCCATTTTGTAGTTGTTCTTGAACGCCTTTTGAAACTGCAGGTATGTATTCTTTTGGTATCGAACCACCCTTTATTTCATCGACAAACTCAAATTCTTCTTCACATGGTTCCATGCGCATCATTACATGCCCGTATTGACCTTTACCACCAGATTGTTTTGCATACTTATGTTCTACTTCAACATGAGATTTTATTGCTTCTCTGTAAGCTACTTGAGGTTTACCAACATTAGCTTCAACACTAAATTCTCTTTTCATCCTTTCTACGAGTACTTCTAGGTGAAGTTCGCCCATACCTGAAATAATTGTCTGTCCAGATTCCTCATCTGAGCTTACTCTGAATGATGGATCTTCTTGTGCAAGTTTACCTAATGCTATAGACATTTTTTCTTGGTCAGGTTTTGATTTTGGTTCAACTGCTAAAGATATAACAGGTTCAGGGAATTCCATTCTCTCCAATACCACTAAATCTTTTGCATCAGATAACGTATCACCTGTTGTAACATTTTTTAGTCCTATGCATGCTGCTATATCTCCTGCTCTAACTTCTTTAATCTCCTCTCTGTTATTAGAATGCATTTGTACCATTCTCCCGATTCTTTCTTTATCATCTTTGACTGTATTTATTACACCATCTCCTTGAGACAAAACACCGGAATAAACTCTTACGAAAGTTAAGTTTCCAACAAATGGGTCGGTTGCAATTTTAAATGCCAAGGCTGAAAAAGGCTCATCATCACTTGAACTTCTTAAAGCAGGTTGTTCTGTTTTAGGATTTACTCCTTCGATGGCCTTTACTTCATCAGGTGCTGGTAAATATTCTATAACTGCATCTAAAACTGCTTGCACCCCTTTATTCTTAAAAGCTGAGCCACATAAAGCAAGGGTAATTTCGTTTGCTAGAACTCTTTCTCTTAAACCCTTTTTAATTTCATCTTCACCTAAATCTCCAGACTCAAGATATTTTTCTGTTAATTCTTCATTGGCTTCAGCAGCAGCTTCAACAAGTTCCTCTCTTAGCGTTTCACATTTAGAAACTAGACCTTCTGGTATATCTGTATATTCGAATGTTGAACCCTTATCAGACTCATTCCAAGTAATTGTCTTCATTTTAATAAGATCTATAACACCTTTGAAATCATCTTCAGCACCAATGTTGTATTGAATAGGGACAACTACTGCACCTAGTCGATCTCTGATTTGGTCAACAACTCTTTCAAAGTCCGCACCAGCTCTGTCCATTTTATTGACGAAAACGATTCTTGGGACTTCATATCTGTTAGCTTGTCTCCAGACAGTCTCAGATTGTGGTTGAACACCTGACGAACCACAGAAGACAACAACTGCACCATCTAGAACTCTCAAAGATCTTTCAACTTCAATCGTAAAATCAACGTGACCAGGAGTATCAATAATATTAACTCTATGTTCTTCAAACTGTTGCTCCATGCCTTGCCAGAAGCAGGTAGTTGCTGCAGAGGTTATAGTTATTCCTCTTTCTTGCTCTTGCTCCATCCAGTCCATAACAGCTGCACCATCATGAACCTCTCCAATTTTATGAGAAATTCCCGTATAGAAAAGCACTCTCTCAGTAGTAGTAGTTTTACCTGCATCTACGTGTGCACATATTCCAATGTTTCTATATCTATTTAATGGTGTTTTTCTTGCCATGATTAAAACCTAAAGTGTGCGAACGCTTTATTTGCCTCTGCCATTCTATGCATATCTTCTTTTTTTCTGACTGCTGAACCTTTGCCATCTTTTGCTTCTTTTAGTTCTGCTGCCAATCTAGCAGGCATAGACTTTTCTTTTCTACCTCTAGCAGCCTCAACAATCCATCTCATAGCCAGCGCAGTTCTTCTTTTAGCTCTAACTTCAACTGGAACTTGATATGTTGCTCCACCTATCCTTCTTGATCGGACTTCTACTACTGGAGCAACTTGGTCTAATATTTTTTTAAACACCTCGACTGGATCCTCTCCTTTACTATCTTTCTCTAATTGTTCAAACGCGCCATATACTATGCTTTCAGCAATAGATTTTTTTCCATCAACCATGAGCTGATTCATGAATTTTGCAATAATTTCACTTTCATACTTTGAATCAGGAATAATTTTTCTTTTTGGTGCGGCTCTTCTTCTCATTATTTACCTTTTTTTGCACCATATTTTGAGCGACCCTGTTTTCGCTCTGAAACACCTGATGTATCGAGAGCACCTCTTACAGTGTGATATCTAACACCTGGTAGATCTTTCACTCTTCCACCCCTAATTAATACAACTGAATGTTCCTGCAAATTATGGCCTTCACCACCAATGTATGATGTCACTTCAAACCCTGATGTAAGTTTTACCCTACAGACTTTTCTCAAAGCTGAATTAGGTTTTTTCGGAGTTGTTGTATAAACACGTGTGCATACACCTCTTCTCTGAGGACAATTTTTTAATGCCGGAACGTCACTCTTAGAAGCTTTTGTTCTACGTGGTTTCCTAACTAATTGATTTATAGTAGCCATTTTTAAAAACTGAATGATAAAGCAGTGCTATTCATGGGTCAATCCTTACTGGAAGCTTTCCAATAGTTCTTTTTTCAATGCTTCCTCTATATCTTGAATTTCTTCTGAAGATACACTCGCTTTCTGATTGGCTGTATAGCCTGTTCCTGCAGGGATTAGCCTTCCCACAACAACATTCTCTTTCAAACCTTTTAAACTATCTTTTTTACTTGTAACTGCAGCTTCTGTTAAAACTCTTGTTGTTTCTTGAAAAGATGCAGCTGAGACAAATGAATCAGTTGATAGGGCAGCTTTTGTTATACCTAAAAGCATCCTGTCAAAAACTGCCGGTTTCTTATCGGATGCCACTAAATTCTTATTTGATGCTCTAACTTTTGTAAGTTCGACTATATCACCTTCTAAATATTCACTATCACCTTGATCAGTGATTGTTACTTTTTTCATCATCTGCCTGCTTATTGTCTCGATGTGTTTATCATTAATAACAACACCTTGTAGTCGATACACATCTTGAACTTCAGCTATTAAGTGTTTTGCAAGCTCTTCAACACCATGCATTGCTAGTAAACTATGAGTATCTACAGGACCATGACAAAGGGTATCTCCTTTTTCTACGAAATCACCCTCCAAGAATGACACAGCTCTATATTTTTGAATCATCATCTCGACTGGTTCACCTTTATCTGGTGTAATTACAATTCTTTTCTTTCCTTTAGTCTCTTTTCCATATGAAAGCACGCCTGATGCTTCTGCATAAATCGAACCATCTTTAGGCTTTCTTGCCTCAAATAAATCTGCAACTCTTGGAAGACCACCAGTAATATCTTTTGTCTTTGTTCCTTCAACTGGCACCCTAGCTATAAACTCACCCGTTGACACTTTATTTCCATTATTCTTCATAAGAATAGATTTGGATGGAAGTGAGTAAGATGCAATAACTTTTTTCTTAGTATCTAAAACAGTAATTGAGGGAGTCATGCCTTTCCCTTTTACAGGTCTATCATTGGCATCTATTACTTCCCTTGTTGTTGAACCTGTAAGTTCATCAACGTCAACTTTCATTGTTACATCCTCAGACAAATCATTGAATGAAACTGTTCCTTCAACTTCTGCAATAATAGGCAATGTTAACGGATCCCACTTAGCAATTAATGTGCCAGGTTCTACTTTTGTATTATCCGCATAAAGTAGCTCCGCACCGTAAGGAATTGAATATTTCTCTATGAGGTTTTCGTCGTCATCTTGGATTGTAAAATGAGCATTCCTAGATACAACAACCAACTCTCCATTTTTCTTGGCTACAGTTTTTATTGAGCTATCAAATACTATATTTCCGCCTCTTAAAGTAGTGACAGAATCATCTTCTGCTGTTCCTGATGCAGCGCCACCGATATGAAAAGTTCTCATTGTTAGCTGTGTCCCTGGTTCACCAATTGACTGAGCAGCAACAACACCAACTGCTTCACCTATATGTACAAGGTGACCTCTAGCTAAATCTCTGCCATAACATTTTGCACACAAGCCATGGCTTGCTTCACAAGTGATTGGCGACCTAATTTTAATTTTCTTTACACCTGAGTTTTGTGCTTCTACAGCAGTTTCTTCATTGAATAAATGCCCTTTCTCAAAAAGCACTTTCCCATCTTTCTTGATATCTTCTTGCAAGACTCTTCCCAAAATTCTCTCTGAAACTGTTTGAATAACTGAAGCACCGTCTATGATTGCTTCAACAGTAATCCCTTCTTCTGTGCCGCAATCATCTGTTGTAATAACCACATCTTGTGAAACATCAACAAGTCTTCTTGTTAAATATCCTGAATTAGCTGTTTTAAGAGCTGTGTCTGCGAGACCTTTTCGAGCTCCGTGAGTAGAAGTGAAATACTCTAGCATAGATAAACCTTCCCTGAAATTTGAAGTAATAGCACTTTCAATAATACTCCCGTCAGGCTTTGACATTAACCCCCTCATACCTGCTAATTGTCTAATTTGTGCAGGTGAGCCTCTAGCACCCGAGTCAGCATACATAAAAACGCTGTTAAACGAAGGTGTTACAACTTCATTTCCATCTTTATCAGTACTAACTTTATCGCCCAAAGCTCCCATCATTGAGCTAGCAACTTTTTCATTTGTTCTAGACCATATGTCAATGATCTTGTTGTATTTCTCCCCTTTTGTTAACAAGCCTGACTCAAATTGTTGCTCAATGTTTTGAACTTCATTCTCTGCATTTGAAATAATTGATGTTTTATCATCAGGTATTTCAAAGTCATTAACACCAATTGAAGCACCAGAAGAAGTTGAATATTCAAATCCTAGATACATGAGTTTGTCAGCGAATAATACAGATTCTTTTAAACCAAAATCTTTATATACACTTGCAATTAGGTCTAAAAGATCTCTTTTTTTGAGTGTTTTATTTACTTTTTCAAATGCTAAACCCTCTGGGACAATTTCATACATTAAGCATCTGCCAACTGTTGTTTCATACAGTTTCTTTTTGTCAGCTTCCTTGACTCTTACTTTTATCTTTGTGTGAAGGTTTATCTGCTTTTCAAGGAATGCCCTTTTAACTTCATGCACGTCAACAAAGGTTCTACCCTCACCAGGGAGATTAAAATTTTCTTTAGTTAGGTAATAAATACCAAGCACTACATCTTGATTAGGTTGAATAATAGGCTCTCCACTCGCAGGTGAAAGAATATTATTTGTAGACATCATTAATGTTCTAGCTTCTAATTGCGCTTCAATTGAGAGTGGGACATGAACCGCCATTTGATCACCATCAAAGTCTGCGTTAAATGCTGTACAAACTAAAGGGTGAAGTTGTATTGCTTTACCCTCGATCAATATCGGTTCAAAAGCCTGTATACCTAGTCTATGCAAAGTAGGGGCCCTATTAAGCATTACCGGGTGTTCTCTGATAACTTCATCTAAGCAATCCCAAACCTCAGGTGTTTCTTCTTCAACAAGCTGCTTTGCAGCCTTAATTGTTATAGTTATACCTTTTTGTTCAAGCTTATTAAAAATAAATGGTTTAAAAAGTTCTAGAGCCATTTTTTTCGGTAAACCACATTGATGTAGTTTAAGGGTTGGTCCAGATACAACTACGGATCTGCCTGAATAATCTACCCTTTTCCCTAGCAAGTTCTGTCTGAATCTTCCTTGCTTGCCTTTGATCATATCTGCAAGAGATTTTAGCGGTCTTTTATTTGTTCCTAAAATCGCTCTACCTCTTCTACCGTTGTCCAGCAGAGCATCAACAGATTCTTGAAGCATTCTTTTTTCATTTCTCACTATAATCTCTGGAGCTCCAAGCTCTAGTAATCTTTTTAACCTATTATTTCTATTAATTACCCTTCTATAGAGGTCATTTAAATCTGATGTAGCAAATCTACCGCCATCTAAAGGAACTAAAGGTCTTAAGTCTGGTGGCAATACAGGCAGTACATTCATAATCATCCACTCTGGTTTCTGACCGCTTTCTCTGAAAGCTTCCATAAGCTTTAATCTTTTTTGAAGCTTCTTAATTTTTGTCTCAGAATTACTAGTATTAAGTTCTTCACGAATCTGTTGTGTTTCTTTTTCAACATCCACGTCAGAAAGAAGGATTTGAACAGCTTCAGCACCCATCATTGCTGTGAAGTCATCATCATACTCATCCAGTGCCTCATAATATTCATCTTCTGTGAGTAATTGTCCTTTTTTTAGGTCAGTAATCCCCGCCTCTACTACCACAAAGCTTTCGTAGTAAAGAACTCTTTCAATTTCTCTCAGAGTCATATCTAGGAATAGCCCAATTCTTGAAGGTAAAGATTTCAAGAACCAAATATGTGCTACTGGGGATGCCAGTTCAATATGGCCCATTCTTTCTCTTCTGACTTTAGTAGCTGTAACTTCAACACCGCATTTTTCACATATTACTCCTCTATGCTTTCTTCTTTTATATTTTCCACATAGACACTCAAAATCTTTTATAGGGCCAAAAATTCTTGCACAAAATAAACCATCTCTTTCGGGTTTGAAAGTTCTATAGTTGATAGTTTCAGGTTTCTTTACTTCTCCCCAGGACCATGACCTAATCATTTGTGGAGACGCGAGGCCACAAGAAATCAAGTCAAAATTTCTTTTTGAGCTACGGTTTATGTTTTTAATTATATCTTGCATATTATTTCTCTTTTGAGTCCTCAAGTTCTAAGTTGATACCAAGCGCTTTAATTTCTTTACTTAGTACGTTAAATGATTCTGGCACACCGGATTCAACCTCATAGTTTCCATCTACAATGTTTTTGTAAACCTTTGATCTTCCAGCTATATCATCAGATTTAACTGTAAGCATTTCTTGTAGAGTATAAGAAGCTCCATAAGCTTCAAGAGCCCATACTTCCATTTCACCAAATCTTTGCCCACCAAATTGAGCCTTACCACCTAATGGTTGTTGTGTTACAAGACTATAGGATCCAGTAGATCTTGCATGCATCTTGTCGTCAACAAGGTGATTAAGTTTTAGCATATACATATAACCAACTGTTACTGGTCTATCAAACCTTTCACCTGTTCTTCCATCAAATAAATTAAACTGTCCACTTTCTGGCAGATCTGCGTATTTTAGTAATTCTTTAATTTGATGTTCATTTGCTCCATCAAATACTGGTGTAGCAAATGGAACCCCCTGTCTTAAGTTATCAGCCAATTCTCTTACTTCATGGTCTTTCAATGAATTAATATTATCTTTTTCATGAGGTCCAAATGAATAGATATTATTAAGTACTTTTTTTACGCTATCGATTTTTTGTTTTGATTTAAGCATTCCATCAATCTTGTCACCAAGACCTTTGGCAGCTAATCCAAGATGTGTTTCTAATATTTGACCAACATTCATTCTAGATGGAACCCCAAGAGGATTCAGAACAATATCAACAGGCTCACCTTGCTCGTCATATGGCATGTCTTCTACTGGAACAATACTTGAGATAACGCCTTTATTCCCATGTCTTCCAGCTAGTTTATCGCCTGCCTGAATCTTTCTCTTGACTGCTAAATAAACTTTGATTACAGATAAAACACCAGGAGCTAAATCATTTCCACCTTCAATCTTTTTCTTGAAGATTGCCATTTTTTCTTTATTCTCTGACTGATATTTTTTAAATTGGTCAGCAATATTTTTTTGAAGATCTGTAACTTTCTTATTTTTAATCTTCAGTTTCAGAAGAGCATCTAAATCCATTTCATTTACAGAATCCGAAGTAATTTTTCCTTTAGTTGTAATGAGATTTTCTTTCTTCAATGCTTGTACGAAAGTATTTTTAAGAGAATTAGTTACTATTCTCATTTCATCATCTGAATCTTTGCTAAATTCTGATGTCATTAAAGATTCATTACTTTTGGCTCTAGGATTTTTTTCAGCACCATCTCTTGTGAAGATCTGAACATCAATAACTGTCCCGGAAACACTGGATGGTACTCTTAGTGAGGTATCTTTGATATCTGAGGCTTTTTCTCCAAATATTGCTTTTAAAAGTTTTTCTTCTGGCGATAATTGAGATTCACCTTTTGGGGTTACTTTACCAACTAAGATATCTCCAGCCTCAACTTTTGCACCTACGTATACAATTCCATTTTCATCTAATTTTGAAAGTGCTGATTCGTTGACGCCTGGAATATCAGAAGTAATTTCCTCTATCCCAAGTTTTGTATCACGTGTAATACAAGTTAATTCTTGAATATGAATACTTGTAAGCCTATCTTCCTGAACCACTCTTTCTGAAACTAAAATTGAATCCTCATAGTTAAATCCATTCCATGGCATAAAGGCTATTCTCATATTTTGGCCTATGGCTAATTCACCTAAATCTATAGATGGTCCATCAGCTATAATGTCACCAGATTTTACATGATCTCCTTTTTTTACTAATGGTCTCTGATTCACGCACGTATTTTGGTTTGATCTTGTATATTTAATTAGGTTATAGATATCTACGCTTACACTATCGCCAGAGGATACCTTGATGACAATTCTTCCACCATCAACCGAATCGACGATCCCTGGATTTCTTGCTTCGACACAAGATCCTGAATCTCTAGCAACTTGTCTTTCAAGGCCTGTTCCTACAAGAGGTTTTTGAGGAATTAGTGTAGGAACTGCTTGACGCATCATGTTTGATCCCATTAAAGCTCTGTTTGCGTCGTTATTCTCCAAAAATGGTATTAATGAGGCTGCTACTGAAAGAACTTGTTTTGGAGAAACATCCATTAAAGATATCATCCCGACACTAACAAGACTCGTTTCGCCTTGATGTCTTGCAGTTATGAATTCATTTTGAATTTTATTTTTTTTATCTATTTCTACGTTTGCTTGAGCAATATAGTGATTGCTCTCCATTATCGGTGAAAGATAAATAATTTCATCTGTAACTTTTCCGTCTTTAACGACCCTGTAAGGCGTTTCAATAAATCCATACTTATCTGTTCTAGCATAAGTTGATAATGAATTTATTAAACCGATGTTTGGTCCTTCCGGAGTTTCAATAGGACAAACCCTTCCATAATGAGTTGGATGGACGTCCCTAACTTCGAAGCCTGCCCTTTCTCTTGACAATCCACCAGGCCCTAAAGCTGAAACTCGCCTTTTGTGTGTTACTTCGGACAGTGGGTTATTTTGGTCCATAAATTGAGAAAGCTGACTAGAACCAAAGAATTCTTTGAATGCTGCAGTTATAGGTTTTGCGTTGATTAAATCTGATGGCTTATAACCTTCAGTTTCTGCCATCCCTAGTCTATCTTTTACAGCCCTTTCAACCCTCACTAATGCAATTCTTAGCTGATTAGCTGTCATTTCTCCAACAGATCTTATCCTTCTATTACCGAGGTGATCAATATCATCAACTGTATCTCTTCCATTTCTTATATCAACGAGCTTCCTTAATACTGCGACAATATCTTCTTTTGTAAGAACATATGTATCTGCTCTGTCATCAATTTTAAGTCTCCAATTTAATTTCATTCTACCAACGTCTGATAAGTCATATCTGTCAGCAGAAAAAAATAAATTATTAAACAATACTTCGGTGGATTCTTTTGTTGGTGGCTCACCTGGTCGTAGCATTCTATAGATATCTACAAGTGCTTCAGCCCTTGTTCTACTTGGGTCATTTCTTAATGTATCAGCTACGAAGGAACCGCTATCAATTGTATTCATATACAAGATATCAAACTCTTCGACATTCACTTCAAGAATTTTCTTTAAAGAGGTTTTATCAAGCAAAGTATTTGTTTCATAAATTATCTCGCCTGTTTCTTTATCAATGATATCTTGCCCAAGCGTTTGACCTATAAAATCTTCAAATTCTACATGTAGTAGTCCATTTTTTTGTTTGGCATGATCGGAAGCTATTTTTGCGTTTATTCTTTTACCCGCTGCGACTTTTTTTCCAGATACTTCTATATCAAAATCAAAAGCTTTCCCTTTTAACTCATCTGAATTTGCTGATAGGTAAATTTTCCCATTTTTTATGACTACTTTTATTTTTTTATAAAAAGTATCGAGTATTTCTTGATCATTCATATCAAGTGACTTAAGGATGGCAGTTGCTGGGAACTTTCTTTTCCTATCAATTCTTGCGTAAATTAAATCCTTTGCATCAAACTCGTAATCTAGCCATGAGCCTCTATAGGGGATGATTCTTGCAGCATACAAAACTTTTCCTGATGCATGTGTTTTTCCTTTATCGTGATCAAAAAAGACACCTGGAGATCTATGTAATTGAGAAACTACAACTCTTTCTGTTCCATTAACCACAAAGCTGCCATCTTTTGTCATTACAGGTATTTCACCTAAAAATACACGGTCAGACATTGGAGTACCTTTAACAGTTTTATATCCTGTGGTCTTGTCCATAAAACGTAATTGAATATTCACATACAATGGCACTGCATATGAAATACCTTTCATTTTACATTCTTGAGGAGTGTACAAACATTCGCCTAATTCATAGCTTATATAATCGAGTGCAGCATTATTTGAGGCACTATTTATTGGAAATACAGACTTGAAAACTTCTTCTAGTCCACTGATATCTCTTTTATCAGGGTCAGCTCCCTCTTGCAAAAATTCAGCGTATGAATCAGTTTGAGTTTTAAGCAGATAAGGCAAATCCATGACATTAGGCAAAGTGCCGAATTGTCTTCGAATACGTTTTTTCTCAGTAAAAGAGTATGTCATTAAATATATTGAGTAAGTGGGCTTACTTCATCTCAGCTTGTGCACCAGCCTCTTGGAGTGCTGCTACAAGTGCTTCTGCATCATCTTTGCTAGCGCCTTCCTTAACAGTTTTAGGAGCGCCGTCAACTAAATCTTTGGCTTCTTTTAACCCTAGGTCAGTAGCTGCCCTTACAGCTTTAATAACCGCAACTTTTTTATCGCCTGCGGCTGTTAATACAACATCAAAGGCGCTTTTTTCTTCTTGTTCTGCTACATCGCCTGCTTCTCCGCCTGCTGCTGCAGCTACAGGTGCTGCTGCAACTGCTGCTGTTACACCAAACTTTTCTTCAATATCAGATATAAGATCAACAAGATCCATAACTGACATACTTGATATAGATTCTAATATTTCTTCTTTTGTTGCCATTTTAGTCGCCATTTTTTATATCTCCTTAACTTTTTTGCTCTTTCACACTAGTGAGTGTTCTCGCAAATTTAGAAGGAACCTCATTAATAAGAGATGCAATTTTACCCAAAGGTGCCTTCAAAAGTCCAGCAAATTTTGAAATTGCTTCATCAAATGTTGGTAAATTAGCCAATTTGTTGATTTCAGCTGCCTCAAAGTGCTTTCCATCTATTGATAACCCTTTTATATTAAGGTTGTCATTCTTCTTTGCGAAAGATTTTAAAATTTTTGCTGCTGCACCAGGTTCTTCATAAGAAAAAGCAAGCATCGTAGGACCATCAAGATATTCCTCAATACCTTCATAACTCGTACCTTTTAGACCTAGTTTCACTAATGTATTTTTAGCAACTCTAAATTTAACATTAGATTTATGTCCTTCTGATCTCAATTCATTTGCTTCAGCTACTTTCAAGCCTCTTGCATCAGCTAAAACCAGCGATGACGCATCATTTGCAAGTTCATTTACATCAGAAACTATCTTTTGCTTTTCTTCAATACTTAATGCCATAAAAAAATTTTCTATATATACGAAGACTAGTTTTTGTGAAACTATCTATGAAGGAAATTAAGCTATTGCACCTTCAGTCTTCGATGTCTCAAAATTGAGAGATGTCAATTTTATACCCTGGACCCATACTTGTCGAGAGATAAATATGTTGTAAATAAATTCCTTTTGATGAAGCTGGTTTCAACCTTTTTAGTTCAGTTATAAAAGAATTAAGGTTTTCTGTAATATGGGCTTTATCCATACCTGAGTTTGCAACAGTTCCTTGGATAATGCCTTGCTGTTCTGCTTTGAAAATAATTTGACCATGTTTCAAGTCTTTTATGGCCTTTTCAATATTTTCTGTTACTGTTCCGGATTTTGGATTTGGCATTAAGCCTTTAGGACCGAGTATTTTTGCTAACTTGCTGACAGTCTTCATTAGTGCCGGAGTAGTTACGGCTATATCAAAGTCTATATTTCCATCTTTATATTTTTCTACTAAGTCATCACTACCGATAATATCTGCACCTGCTTTCTTTGCTTCTTCAGCTTTTTCCCCCTCTGCAAATGCCGCAATAGTTATTTTTTTTCCTAATGAATTAGGTAAAGTCAGTGATCCTCGAACATTCTGGTCAGATTTTTTTGGATCTATACCTAATTTCACAGCAACATCAACAGATTCAGTAAAATTTCTCTTAGGTTGTTTTTTGAGCATATCTATAACCTCTTCGGTTGAATACGCTTTTTCAACATCGAATTCTATTAATTCTTTTTTATATTTTGATTCTTTCATTGTCCTTGAATTTCTATTCCCATACTTCTTGCTGTGCCTGCAATAATTTTTATGGCAGCTTCTATGTCATTAGCATTAAGGTCGTCCATTTTCATTTCAGCAATCTCTTGAACCTTTGATACAGGGATTTTTGCAACTTTGTTTCTGTTTGGTTCTCCACTTGCTTTATCTATTCCAGCAGCTTTTTTTAATAACACAGCAGCAGGCGGTGATTTTGTAATAAAGGTAAATGTTCTATCTTCAAAAACAGTAATCTCCACTGGAACTTTGAGGCCTTTTTCCATTTCTTTTGTTTTCTCATTAAATGCATTACAGAAATCCATGATGTTTAAGCCATGTTGGCCAAGTGCCGGCCCAACTGGAGGACTTGGATTAGCTCCTCCTGCAGGAACTTGTAGTTTAATTATTGTCATTACTTCTTTAGCCATATTAGTTTTTTTCTACCTGTGAAAAGTTTAATTCTACTGGTGTTGCTTTACCAAAAATGCTAACAGAGACTTTAATAAGATTTTTATCATAGTCAACCTCTTCAACTATCCCATTGAAGTCATTGAATGGTCCGTCGTTAATTCGCACTGTTTCTCCTGATTCAAACATGGTCTTGAATATCGGCTGTTCAGTGGTTGTTTCAACTCTGTTTATAATTTTATTTAACTCATTCTCCGAAAGGGGCATTGGTTTATTTCTTGTACCACCCATAAAACCCATCACATTCGGTGTTTTTCTTACAAGGTGCCAAGTATCATCATTCATTTCCATTTGCACCAACATGTAACCTGGGAAAAATTTTCTTTCCATTTGTTTCTTTTGACCTTTCTTCAATTCGGTTACTTGTTCCGTTGGGATCATAATATCTCCAAACATGTCTGAAAGTCCTGACATGTTTATTCTTTCTTCAAGAGCAGCTTTCACTTTTTTTTCGCAGTTTGAAAAAGCTTGTATAACGTAATATTCCATTCTTAACCTAATATAAATCTAGATAGGAATGATAACAATGAATCTAGACCCCAAAAAACTAATGCCAAAATTAATATCATTACTAAGACCATTATTGTCATCTGAGTAGTTTCTCCTCTTCCTGGCCAAACTACTTTTGCAATTTCTATTCTTGCATCAGAAATAAGTTTTACAGCATTTTTACCAAATTCTGTTTGGCCTAAGATGCCAAGTGATAGAGCCATTAAACCAACAAGCAACAATACCCTATACAGCAATCCTAAATCTTCAAGATATGTAAATAATACCACTGCTGCAAAAGCTGCAGTCAGTGAAACTAACCATAAAATGTTGTTAAGTGTGCTATTCATAATATAAATGGCAGGCCCGGAGGGAATCGAACCCACAACCTGCGGTTTTGGAGACCGCCGCTCTGCCAATTGAGCTACAGGCCTTTGCGATCTCCTTAGTATATAACCTTAGTGTCTCTTTATGAAATATTAAGAAACAATCTTAAGTACTATACCAGCGCCTACAGTTCTTCCGCCTTCACGAACCGCAAAGCTTAAACCTTCTTCCATAGCAATTGGTGCTATAAGTTCACAATTTAATTCATCAACTGTATCACCAGGCATAACCATTTCAACTCCATCAGGCAGAGTAACTTCTCCAGTTACATCAGTCGTCCTGAAATAGAATTGAGGTCTGTACCCTTTAAAGAAAGGTGTATGTCTTCCACCTTCTTCTTTACTTAATACTGTAATCTTCGCTGTGAACTTTGTATGTGGTTTTACTGAACCAGGAACAGCAAGAACTTGACCTCTTTCGACGCCTTCTCTTTCTACACCTCTGATTAAAACACCACAGTTTTCACCAGCTCTACCTTCATCAAGTGTTTTCCTAAACATCTCAACTCCAGTACATGTTGTTTTGGAAGTTTCTTTAATACCAACTATCTCTAGCTCGTCACCAGTTCTAACAATACCTCTTTCAACTCTTCCAGTTACAACTGTTCCTCTACCTGTAATTGTGAAGACATCTTCGATAGGCATTAAGAACTGCTTATCAACTGGTCTTTCAGGTTGTGGAAAGTATGAATCTAGTGATTTTACTAACTCAACTACACTCTCTGTGTATTTTGCATCACCTTCAAGAGCTTTAAGAGCACTACCTCTGATGATAGGTGTATCATCCCCAGGAAAATCATATTTATCTAGTAACTCTCTAACTTCCATTTCGACAAGCTCTAATAGCTCTTCATCGTCAACCATGTCAGCTTTGTTTAAATAAACAACGATATTTGGTACACCAACTTGCTTAGCAAGAAGAATATGTTCTCTTGTTTGAGGCATAGGACCATCTGCAGCACTCACAACTAAAATAGCACCGTCCATTTGTGCAGCACCAGTAATCATATTTTTTACATAGTCTGCGTGTCCTGGACAATCCACGTGTGCATAGTGTCTGTCATTACTACTGTAC
>NHFN02000004.1 GCA_002170245.2 Gammaproteobacteria bacterium TMED112 | reverse complement strand
TTTAATGTTCAATTTACCATTGATTGAATTATCAACAAAAATAAGAACAGGTTCAAATTTGTGGTTTTCAGAGCTAATCGCTACTGCCGGCTTAATAATGATCATTTTTGCTTCAGATGCTAAAAAAGTTCCAATAATGGTAGCTTCTTATATTGGGGCTGCCTATTGGTTTACAGCATCAACTTCTTTTGCTAATCCTGCAGTAACATTTGGGAGAATTTTTTCAGATACATTTGCCGGCATTAATCTTAATGATGCTCCATTATTTATTATTTTTCAGATTATGGGAGGATTATTAGGTTATTTAATTTATAAAGTGATATGGGATAAGTAGACGTCTAGACTTACATATTAAAAAACCTATAATAATTTGTTCTTTGGGTCTGTAGCTCAGTTGGTTAGAGCGCACCCCTGATAAGGGTGAGGTCGCCGGTTCAAATCCAGCCAGACCCACCATTTAGGATAAGTATGAAAAAATTTTCCTTAATCTTTATTAGCTTGCTGAGTCTTTTGGTTTCTCCTCATGATGGCTGGAAAGCAACCAAATTATCCGAAACAATTGCTCACACTCCTTCAGTCCTTCCAGATAGGGTTGTGCTTACATGGAACGATAATACAGCAACGACCCAGTCAGTTTCTTGGCGAACTGATACTTCTGTGATGAGTGGCTATGCCCAAATTGGTGTCGCAAATGCAAGTGGCAGATCTATGCAAACAAATGAATTTAAAGCTACCACAACACTTTTTAGGAGTGATATTAATGATGCGCACTATCATAATGTTACTTTCACTAATCTAAAGCCAAATAGTATCTATGCTTACCGAGTAGGCGACGGTGAAAATTGGACAGAATACTACCACTTTAAAACTGCAAGCTTAGAACCTAAACCATTTAGTTTTATTTACTTTGGAGATGCTCAAAATGAAGTAAAAACCCATTGGTCTAGAGTCTTTAGGGAAGCATTTCGTGACGCTCCCAGAGCAGCGTTTACACTGCATGCTGGCGATCTAGTCGATGAGCATTATATGGATGCTCAGTGGGGCGAATGGCATCAAGCTCCTGACTGGGTAAATGGCACAATACCTGTAATAGCTACACCAGGTAATCACGAATATTTAGATGACTCCCAACGCAAACGAATATGGACAACCAAAGGTGGTGATGAAGTAAAAATAGATGTTGATGAGTATACATTGCATACTCCGGGCGTATTCAAATTACTTTTAGAAGACGAATTTGAGCAAAGTGGTTCTTTATTAGTGCAGGAAAATGGTCAGATACAGTCGATCGATACTGGGATCGAGACAATTACTGGTTTTTCTCAAGCCGAATTAAAAGGCAAGGTAATTTTAGGGGGAGGAGCACCTCTTTATGATCGCCTTCAAAACCCAACAGGAGTTCCAATTTTAAGTACACATTGGCGCCCACAATTTTCTTTCCCTATTCAAGATGTGCCCAAAGAAAGTTTAAAAGAAACGGTCTACTTTATTGATTACCAAGGTGTTAGATTTATCTCTTTAGATTCTAATACTGAGCTGGAAGCACAAGTTCCGTGGCTGGAGAAAACTTTGGAACAAAATCCGAACCGATGGACAATTCTTACGTTTCATCATCCGATGTTTTCGCCTGCTACTGATCGAGATAATATAGAGCAAAGAGACCTTTGGAAGCCATTGTTTGATAAGTATAAAGTTGATTTAATTTTGAGTGGTCATGACCATACTTATTCTAGAACGGGCCTTGTTGATACCAAGAATTTAGAGAATGTGCCAACTGGTTATCAGCAAGCTTATGATCCAGAGATTGGCACGGTTAACGTTGTCTCAGTCAGTGGTCCAAAGATGTATGAAATTACCAAAGGTCAATACGCTAAAACTTTTGGTGAAAATAAACAGTTATACCAAATCATCGATATTGATGGCGAAAATCTACGCTTCAGAGCTTTTACAGCAACCGGCGATTTACATGACGAATTTATCCTACAAAAAAGAACTGACGAACCAAATCTCCTGATCGAAAAATAATCGTTAATTGCTGGTTTTATTTTACTTTTTCAGCACTATCTAAGCCTTATGAAATTTACGCTTTTATCATTGTTAATACTCAGTGGGTTTATATTCTCTGAAAAAACACCTGACTCACTAGAAAACACCATCAAATTATTCTGGGAGGCCAGAAATAATAAAGACTTTGAAAAGATTTTTTTCTATGAAAGTAAAATTGGAGCCATAACAGGATCATCTTCTGAAAATTTTTTCTTTGAAGATCCGCCTCCAGACTTACAATCTGTTATTGATTATTATTCTTTGGTCCAATCAGATGTCCAACCTACTAATATAAAAATTTATGAATTATCTGAAGATGTTTTCTTATCGCTTTACTACTTAACTGGCATATACCAATACTCAAATGGAAAAATCAATAATAACTATCAAGCAAGGGTTTCAAATATTTGGTTATGGGAAGATCAGGGCTTTAAGCTTTACTACAAAAATTTTACTAACCTCGATGAAAGCTTATCTCCCCAACCGATAATTGCTTATCCAATGAATTAATATATATGGCTAGATTTTTCTTATTAAGATACTATTATTTCATTAAGTGCAAAGGGGAGGTTTTGCCTGAGATCTGAAAAGGAACCCTTTGAACCTGAACCATATAGTGATGGCGGAGGAATTGCATGAAAAACATCATAAATTATCTATATATTTTCGTAATTTTGTTTGCATCTGAATTAATTTTTTCAGATGAATTAGAAGAAGTAATAGTTGTGGCTGACTATCGCCAAACCGATTTAAGTAAAGAGGATTCAAGCGTATTCATACTTGATCGAGATGATATAAAAAGTGAACCAATCAAGCATTTTGAAAATCTTTCATACCTTATACCTAATCTTAATTTTGCTGCGAGTGATTCCAGAGCAAGGTATTTTCAAATAAGAGGTATTGGCGAGAGGTCGGGGTATTTGGGAACTCCAAATTCATCGGTGGCATTCTTAATTGATGATGTAGATTATTCAGGACAAGGCGGCATAGCAACCACTTTTGATGTTGAACAGATTGAAGTCTATAGAGGTCCTCAAGGAGCTCGGATCGGCGCCAATGCTCTAGCTGGTTTAATTTACATAAAAACCAAAGAACCCACCAAAGAATTTGAGGGTACATCTGAAATTACATACGGTGATTACAATACTTTAAGTACTGGTATTGCTTTTGGCGGACCAGCCAATGATAGTGGCAATGTTAGGTTTAGATTTGCTGCAAGGAAAGATGATACTGATGGTTTTCGTGAGAATCTGTATCTGAATAGATCTGATACTTCTAGAAAGGATGAAACTACGCTTCGACTTAAACTCGATTTTGATTTAGACAGAGATTTGACTGCAAAAGTCTTATTTAGTCAGGTTGATATGGATGATCCTGCTGATATTTGGACCATTGATGGCTCATTAAATACGCTATCGGATCGACCAGGTATGGATGCTCAAAAAACCGATACACTGGGCCTTAAATTTTTCAAAAAAAATAGATTTTCAGAATTTCAAAGTTTGACAAGCACTACCGATACAGATGTAGTTTTTAGTTATGATGCGGATTGGGGTAATGTTGATTCTCATGCACCTTATACATACGATTACTTTTCTCAAACTTTACGTAACCGTAAATCTTTTGGGCAAGAGTTTAGGTTTGTATCAAATGAAAACTTCGAAACTGAAAGATTCCCTTTTTCTTGGGTAATAGGACTTTCATACCTAAAACTCGATGAAACAAATGATCGCCAAGATGATGGTCTGTACGGAGATCCTCTGGATCCTTTTAGCCCCTACTCAATTTTAACTATTTCCTCGAGTGATTATTCTTCAGAAAATACTGCTTTCTTCGGCAATCTTGAATATGACCTTTCTGCGTTTACTAAAATTTCCTTAGGTCTTCGTTGGGAGGACTGGTCAGCTAAGTATTCAGATTCAGATAATGAGAGATTTAAACCATCAAACAGTATGGTAGGTGGCAAAGCATCTTTAATTCATAATTTTGATGGCGATAAAAATCTATTTATTAATTATGCCAAAGGTTATAAACAAGGCGGTTTTAATGTTGGGTTAGGTTTAATAGAGGGTACAACTGCTGAAGATTTAGAATACGATCCAGAATTTTTAACCAATTATGAAATTGGTATAGACCTACCTATCAAGAGAAATACCAATTTAAGATTAAATGCGTTTTATTCTGATCGAGAAGACCAACAAGTGCTGATATCGACACAAGTAGTTCCAAATGATCCAAATACGTTTGTTTATCTTACTCAGAATGCTGCAGAGGGTGTGAATTATGGATTAGAGCTTAATCTTAATACTTTTTTCTCGGAAAATTTAAGTGCTTTTGTAAATTTAGGTTTGCTTAAAACAGAGATAAAGAACTGGGAATCAAGGCCAGATCTTGAAGGAAGAGCACAAGCTCATGCTCCAACTAATTCATACTCTATTGGGTTGAATTACATACCTTTTAACAATGCTTATTTGAATGTAAATTTCACTGGACAGAGCGGTTTCTATTATGCAGATTCACACAATAATAAATCTGATTCATATTTATTAACTAATGCTAATTTTGGGTATGAGCTAAATGATTGGACCTTTGAGATTTGGGCAAAAAATCTCTTCGATGAGTATTATTCAACTCGAGGATTTTACTTTGGAAATGAAGCACCAGATTTTGTTGATACCTTGTACGAAAGACATGGTGACCCAAGGCATCTTGGTCTATCAGTAAGATATGATTTTTGATTTTCTTCAAGCAAATTGGTTTGAAATAGTCGCAGCACTTCTTGCAGTTGCTTATTTATTACTAGCAATGATCCAAGATGTGAGGTGTTGGGTAGCTTGGATCATTAGTTCCTTAATGTATTTATTTGTAATGTATTCAGCAGGTCTTTATATGGAGGCTTTGCTTCAGATTTTTTATATTTTTATTGGTTTTTATGGTCTGTATCAATGGAGATTTATGTCTGATCTAAAAGAGACTTTAAGAATTTCAACTTGGAGTGTTAAAAATCATTTTATAGTAATTGCAATTTTAATTTTTCTGACTTTTGTATCTGGTTGTATTTTGACAATTTTTACTGCTGCTGCATCACCCTTTGTAGATGCTTTTACAACCTGGGGTGCAATAGTAGCTTCGTATCTTGTTGCTAAAAAAATACTAGAGAATTGGTTCTACTGGTTTGTTATAGATTTCGTCTCAGTTTTCCTTTTTATATCACGTGAGTTGTATCCAACTGCATTGCTTTTTTTAGTTTATTTAGTGCTTGTAGTATTTGGATATAGAACTTGGAGTAAAAGTTGGCAACACGCAGATGAGCCAAATTAAAATATTAGAAACTATCAGTGAAACACCATATTCTCGGGTTTCATTTTGTTATTTAAATAATGTAAAAGCAGTATTAAAAACAAAAAAAGAAGCAATTATTACCAATTCTATTGCGACAGAGTTGAAAATTCATCAATTTCTTAATAAATATGATCTTTGTCCAGAAATTCTTGACTATGACTTGCTAAACAATCGCATAATTTATGAATACATAGAATATCCGGTTGAAAATTCTGAGTATAATCAAGTTTTTTTAGAAATATTAGGTAAGGCGTTAAGTAAACTTCACTCATTAAATTATAAAACTCTAGCTGTAGATACTTTTGAGGAAAAGATCGAAAGTTATAGAAATATACTCAGCACAAGTAACGCAATTGAAATTCAAGAGAGCTTTGCATTGTTTGATAAGCTTTATAAAAATCGGAGGAAGCTTACCTTCTGTCATAATGATCTCAGTCCAATGAATGTTTTTTTTGATGAAAAACTAAAGTTTATAGACTGGGAGTATGCTGGCTTAAATCTGCCAATATATGAAATTGCATTAATAAAAAAATCGTTTAAATTTTCTTCAGATCAACTTAATATTTTTCTCAAAGCTTATGGACAAGATTTCAATCCTAGTGAAATTGAAGAATTTGAAGTACTTGTAGGATTTGTTGAAAAGATATGGCAGAAAGTGACAAATAAGCTTAAATCTAATCAATAATCCACATTTTTATGTAATTACATTGATTTATGCTAATAAAATTAATACATTCTTCCTGAACTTATTAAAAATACTTACATTTTTACTTAATAGACAAATAAATGAGAATTGCAATAAACGGTTTTGGCAGGATTGGAAGAAACATTTTGCGCTCCTATCTGGCTAGAGAACAAGTCTGGAAAAAATTCAATCAAATAGAAATTGTAGCTATTAATGACCTTGGCGCCCCAAGTGATAATGCACATCTCCTAAAATATGATTCTGTCCATGGGAAACTTAAGAATGAGGTTGAATACTCAGAAACCTCGATAAAAGTTGATGGTTATGACATTGCATGTTTCTCAGAAAAAGATCCATCAAAACTCCCATGGGGAAAATTGAATATTGATATGGTTTTTGAATGTACTGGTTTATTTACCTGCAAAGATAAAGCAGAACAACACATTCAAGCAGGCGCAAAGAGAGTTTTAATTTCAGCACCTGGGCAAAATGTTGATAAAACTATTGTATTCGGTGTAAATCATGAGACGTTAACGAAAGAAGATCGAATTATTTCAAATGCATCTTGTACAACAAATTGTCTTGCTCCCTTGGCAAAAATCATCCATGAGGAATATAGAATAGTAAATGGTATGGCAAATACTATTCATGCTTACACCAATGATCAGTCTTTACTAGACGTTCATCATTCTGATCTTTTACGAGCCAGAGCAGCAAGCTTGTCTATGATTCCCACAAAGACAGGTGCTGCTTCAGCGGTTGGCGATGTCTTACCAGAGTTGAGAGGCAAACTAGACGGGCTTGCTGTTAGAGTGCCTGTATCTAACGTGTCCTTATTAGATTTCACCTTTACAACTGAGAAAGATTTTTCGATTGAAGAATTAAATGCAAGGTTAGACGCAGCAGCAAAGAATAGTTTATCTGGCATTTTAGACATAAATGAAATACCTCTCGTGAGTATAGATTTTGGGAATGATTCACACTCTGTTATTTTTGATAAATCACATACAAGAAAAATAGGTAAATCAACTAAGATTCTTGCCTGGTATGACAATGAGTGGGGATTCTCAAATAGAATGCTGGATGTAACAAACTATTTAAATCAAATTTCTAAAAAATCGTCTCAAGCGGCCAAGATTATAGGTTGAAATAATACGTAAAAGTCTTAAATTAGAACAATGAAAACCTTATATGTATTTTTACTCTTTATAACTATGAGCACATTTGCTGAAATGTCTGGTAAACCCGATCAATGGTATGTCGTAACTGATAGAGTTATGGGTGGTTCATCAAATTTAGAAGCAGATTATGATGATGGTACTTTCATAATGACTGGAAATGTCGTTAAGAAAAATGGTGGTTTTGTCAGATTAGCGCATAGACCTGAAGAAATTAGTAAAAATGCAAAAGGTATAAAATTCAAAGCAAAAGGCAATAATGAGACCTACGAAGTGCACCTAACTTTAAAAGGTGTAAAAATGCCTCCATGGTCTTATTTGAGTTCAACTTTCAACGTAAATGAAAATTGGCAAGAATTTGAAATAAACTTTGCCGAATTCAAAAAAAACGGATACATGATGGCAGCAATGAAACCGCAAAATATCCGAGATATCAGCATTGCAGGTTATGGTAGAGATTTTGATGTCAACCTTGAGTTCAAAGACGTCACTGTCTTTTAATCTAGCTTTTATAGATCTTTGAAGTAATAATACCCCTTGTGAGAGAGCTTAAATTACTAGTACTCTTAACTGCACTTTTTGTAAGTGTGAGCACTCTTCACTCTCAAGAAATTGAAGAGGTAATAGTTACCGGCTCTTTGTTAAAAGATACGGAATTAGATGCGTCTCCAGTAGAGCAAATTTCATCGGAAGACTTTGACAATTTTAATATCAATAACATTGCTGAAATTAGCAAATTTTTAAACAGTTCTTCGGGTTCTCGTTTTCAAACAAATGCCCTTGAAGGCGTTGATCAAGGCATGGCCTCCATAACATTACGCGGCTTAAATCAAGCCTCAACTTTATTACTCATAAATTCCAAAAGACATACTTTTGCAGGGACGCCTTCCAATGATGGAGAGGCGTATATAGATGCGAATATAATCCCAGAAATTGCTTTTCAAAATATAGAAATTTTAAAAGAAGGGGCAACAACAGCTTATGGTTCTGACGCAGTTGCTGGCGTAATAAATTTTTTAACTTATAAACAATTTAATGGATTCAGAATAAAGTTTGGTGATCAGACCGCTGAAAATAATAATAATAAAGAGGCAAACTTTGGTCTCTTATTTGGTACAAAAATTCTTGGTCTCGATGCTGTCTTTGGTTTCAATCAATTAAATCGCTCACCTTTCTCAGCATCTGAAATACCACGGATTGCTGAACTAGCTGTAAGTGGTTTGGGAAATACTTTTATTATGTCCGCTGATGACACTGTAAATTCTGGACTTTATGCAGGTGAGTACCTCTCTGGACAAGTTGTACCAGATCCAAATTGCGAACAAAATGGTGGAATATTAGACGGTCGATGCAGATTTAGATATGGCACAAGATTCAATATTTATAATGATGAAGATCATAATAAATTTTACTTATCATTATCTAATAGCAATCATGACTTGACGCTGTTAACATCCAAAGTTCAAGTTAATGACAATCCGCAATCACCCTCTTATCCTGCATTACCCTTCTTATCTAGACTTATTAACCCAGGAGAGGGTGGTAGCCCGTTTAATGTACCAGTCAGATGGCTTGGTCGACCATTAGGAGCGCAATACCCATCTCCTTTATCACCAAAAGACATCAGACAGTATCATTTAAGCTATAGCTATTACTTTGCAATAAATAATTTTGATTATGATGTATCACTTGCAACTAGTGAACATAAAAATAATCATGTTAGACCAGATATAATTGACTCTCGTTTTCAACAGGCTTTGCTTGGTAATGGAGGAGAGAGTGGTAATCTTACTTGGAACATATTTGATCATACTCAAAACCCCATTGAGCTTATAGATTTTGTAAGGGGTGCAGAGATTTCCTCAAAAGATGGTGGCCTAACCACCCTTGATGCCATAGCAAGATCATCTATTAATGATCTCAACTATGCTTTTGGTGTTCAGATCAATAATGAGACTCTTGATATTGAATATAATGATTTAGCGAGAGCAGAATTCGATAGAGACGGCAAGATTACCAAAACAGCTGATTTATTCTTTTTGGGCGGTGGTCAAAATGTAAACCAAAGTAGGAATAAATATGGTGCTTTTTTTGAGGGAGAGCAAGAAATATCTGATTCTCTTGGACTGCGACTGGCGGCCAGGTATGAAAAAGTTGATAATTTTTCATCATTGGATCCTAAAATTTCACTCAGCTACAACCCAATAGATCAAATAACATTAAGAATCTCTCGTGGAACATCATTTACCATGCCGTCTATGGCACAAATGTATTCAAGTGACATAAATCTTGGTAGTGTCAGAGATGTTGAAGGAAGTCTTTTTGTACGACAAGCCAGAATAGGTAATCCAGATTTAAAACCAGCTACTTCGACTAACTCAAACTTTGGGTTCATATATGATTTAGACATAAACCGATTTTCTATTGATTATTGGAAAATTGATTACCGTGACAGAATTGAAGCAGAAAGTTCACAAGCCATCCTAGATCTCGATCCTCAGGGACCTAGCATTACCAGGAATGAAAATGGTGAGCTTATTGGTGTGACCACAACATACTTTAATGAGGAAAGTACATTAATATCTGGTATTGATTTTAGTTATGAGCAGATTTTTGACCTAAATGATAACGGTATCCTAGAATTTGTTCTGAAAGGTACTTCCTTTTTAAAATTTTTGACTCCTGATCAAACTTCAGATGGCACGGAAACAGTGCTTGAGAATAGAATTGGAAAATTTAATTTTGATACACATACACATGCACTACCTCGAAATAGAATAAATTCTTTTTTAACTTGGAAATATAAAGAATATGAGACTGGTTTTAATGCCAGATATATCAGCAGCTATGAAAATAATCGAAGTATTCCTGAAAGTGCGTTAAATCTTGGATATAGAAGTAAAGTTGATTCATTCCTTGTTTTTGATTTGTCCTTTGAACTTCCAATTGGTATTCTTTTTAATGATGTAAGTCTGGATGGTAAGTTTGCACTGATAAACCTTTTTGATGAAGGTCCTCCACTTCTATATGACGCTCCAGACTTTAGTTTTGATACAAGAGTGCATGATCCTAGAGGAAGGATGCTAAACATTCAATTTGAACTTGGGTTAATTGATTAGAAATTTTCTCACAGTGGATAACTTTTTAAAAGGTAAGTAAGATATTCGAATGATTAAGACCCAACTACGTTCCGATCAAGCAGCAATGACACTATCTATGGTTTGTATAGTCCACTGTTTTTTTGCACCTTCGGTCTTAATTATTGGTTCTGGTTTCTTAGCTGTAAATTTAGGAGATGAATTAGTACATAAATTAATTGTTTTAACTGCAGTTCCTATAAGTGCAGTTGCGTTATACCTTGGCTATAAGAATCACAAAGTTACCACTTTCATACCAATAGGAATATTTGGTCTAGTATTGCTAATTTTTGCTGTAACTTTCGGAGAGAGCATTTGGGGAGAATTGGGAGAAAAAGGGCTTACTTTATTTGGTTCTTTCTTGGTTGCTTACTCTCATTTTAGAAACTATCAAGTTTGTAAGGCTATTGACTGTAATTGCCACGAGAAATAAGCATAATTAATAAAATAGTTTAAAATTAAGATATGAAAATCGGCATCATATCTCTCTTATTTATTTGTTCTTTATTAGTTTCAGAACCAAAAGAACATCAATCATTAATGGCAACATTATTCGTTCAAAATTCAGCTGAGTCTTATACCAATTCACTAAGTATTTACAAGGCAGCAGAAGATCAATTAGAAAAAGTAGTTGAGAATACAAAAGTTTCAGCAGCTATTGAACAAACTAAAGGGTTTGCAGGTAAACCACCAGCAGTTATTTTAGATGTAGATCAGACTGTGTTAGATAATATTGCTTATCAAGCCAGATTAATTGAAACCAATACTTATTACCCTCAGGGCTGGAAGGAATGGTGTGAAGAAGAACAAGCAGATTACATGCCAGGTGTAGAGTCGTTTCTTAAAAAAGCAGCTGCACTTGGTGTAGAAGTATTTTTCATCACTAATAGAGATGTAAACGTTGAAGTGGCAACTAAAAATAATTTAGAAAAATTAGGGTTTAAATTTACTAAAAATTTAGATCAACTGCTTATGAAAAATGAGAAATCTAACTGGGGTTCGAATAAAAACTCAAGAAGAAGTTTAGTTGCAGAAAACTATAGAATCGTAATGATGATTGGCGATAATTTAGGAGATTTTGTTGATGGTTCCGATAATAAGGCCTCAGCTGAAATAAGATTGAATGCAGCAAAAAAGTATGCTCATATGTGGGGAACTAATTGGTTTATGCTGGCAAATCCAACTTATGGCGACTGGGAAAATACAATTATTGACTTTAAATATGCGATTCCAAGATCTGAGCAAATAAAAATAAAGCTTGAGACATTAGATTCTCAACAGAAATAATTTGATACTGAAACCTTAATTTATGTTAGGACTATCGAAGAACACAATTTATTCAGGACTATTCTTTTTTTTCGTATTAAATTCGATCTTTGTCTTAAGGCCTTTCCGAAATACTATTGCTGCGGATATAGGGACAGCAGATTTAACGTTTTTCTTATTTGTTGTAGTTTTGGTAATGTTACTGGTTAATCCTATTTATTCTTTTATTGTTTCAAAAAGCTCTCAAAAAAATATTGTTCCATATATTTATGGATTTTTTATCCTCAATTTACTGATCTTTTTGAGCCTGAATAGTTATTTCCCAAATAGCTCTGCAGTGAAAGCAACATTCTATGTTTGGTATAACGTATTTAACTTCTTTCTGGTTGCAATATTCTGGGCAATGACTGTGAACTCTTTTAACCTTGAACGTGCAAAAGTTTTTTTCGGCTTGATAAGTGCTTTTGGTTCTTTGGGGGCATCTTTTGGAGGCTTGCTCGTAAGTAATTACTTGTACGACAAAGAAAACCTATCTCTTGTTGTTACTATTATTTCAATGCTGCTTGCTATTTTCTTCTCATCAAGAGTTGAAAGACAAGAATTGTCATTGAAAGGAAATACATCTACTTATAGCCAAGTTTTTGAACAATTCATACAAATAAGAAAAAACCCATTGATTAGAAATTTTGTTTTTTATGCTTTTACCTGGACTTGTTTAACAACAGCACTATGGTTTTTTCAACTAGAGATAATAAATAACTTTACTAATGACTCTAGTGTAAAAACTCAAATTTTTGCCAGAGCTGACTCAATAGTTCCTATTATCACTTTGCTTACTCAACTTTTGCTGACTTCTTTTTTCTTGCGATCAAAATATTTCGGAATTAGATTCGTATTAACAATATATGGTGTTATTTTTTTAGTTGCACTTGTGGCAATATCTGGTTATTTTTCAGAGTATCTGCTGAGTGCTTCAGGCATAACTTTATTTTTAATCTTACAGGGAACTATTAGACCTTTCGAGTATGGTTTGAATAAACCTGCGAGAGAGGCAGTATTCACCACTCTCTCTACAAGAGAAAAATATAAATCCACTGTTTTCATCGATACCTTTACTAATAGGTTTGGGGACGCAACAGGTGGGTTGCTATTTAACTCACTTCTTTCTTTTGGTTTTTTACTGTATGCTGCTCCGTTTGCAATAATACCTTTAGCAATATTCTTAATTAATTTAGGTTGGAGAATTTCTAAGAATATTGATCCTGTAATCTCAAAGTGAATTCTTTGCAATAAATCTAAAAATTAGTTGAAATTTTCAATTACGCACATAAAATAATCTTTTCAATTATGCTAACAAAAGAAAAAATTTTAAAAGCTCCTAAGAAAAATTATATGAATAAGGAGCAACTAGGATTCTTTAAAAATCTTCTTGAAGACCTAAAGAAGGAAACGCTTACACACATACGTGATGCTAAAGATAGACTTAGTAACCCGCCTTCATGCAGTGACGAAGTTGACAGAGCTCAACATGAAATAGACTCAATGCTATTCCTTAGAATTGTGGAAAGAGAATCAAAACTACTCCCTAAAATTGATAAAGCAATAATTAGAATTAAAGCCGGCGATTACGGTTATTGTGTTGAAACTGGTGATCCAATAGGCTTGCCGAGATTAATTTCTAGACCAACTGCTGAATTTTGTGCAGAAGTTAAGACTATCAACGAAGAAAAAGAAAAACACTTCGCAGACTGAACTTATTTTCATATTAAATCCTATATGCTTATAATTTGTTAAATATGAGCACCTTAAATAAAGTTACTGATTCAATTGCACATACGAAGTTAGGTGTACTTTCAGAATGGTCTTTAAGAATATGTCTTGCTTGGGTTTTTTTCGAGTATGGTTTGCCAAAATTTAATTCATTAATCGAATCACCAAGCACCCCATTGAATTTCATTCTGAAAATGGATTTCTTCTCTAGTTTCCCGATAATTTCATCTTGGTTAATTGCAATCGCTGAAGTTTTACTCATACCTTTATTTGTTATTTTGGGGGGATTAAATTTTCTTGGACCTGTTTCAAAAAGCCTTTCCACAGTAGGAGGCATTTTAGGCACATTTGTTATGGTTGTAATAATTTGGGGCTTTCATTTTCCTATCTTGGATGAGAGTTTTTCAGATATTCGTTTACAAATCATGCTTTTAGCAATGTCCCTGTATTTTCTCTTTAAATAATGTTCAGATATACCGTTGGTACCATTATTGGAGGGATTTTAGTTGCTACTGTCATGACAGGTATTGTGAGTTTCTTTGTCACAGCAATTAATACCGATACTTTTCCACCTATTCTGCATGAGTGGGTTAGAGCCTGGATGTTGGCATGGGCTATTGGGACACCAGGTGTCATAATTCTTTCTCCAATATTTAGGTATATTGGGATCAAGTTTTCTGACGATCCAAGAGACAACTAGTTGTAATTTAAGCAAATGCTATTTATCATTTGTGTTCTTGTGGGGCTATAGCTCAGCTGGGAGAGCACCTGCTTTGCACGCAGGGGGTCAGGAGTTCGAATCTCCTTAGCTCCACCAT
>NHFN02000003.1 GCA_002170245.2 Gammaproteobacteria bacterium TMED112 | reverse complement strand
TCCAACACCAGCTCCAACACCAGCTCCAACACCAGCTCCAACACCAGCTCCAACACCAGCTCCAACACCAGCTCCAACACCAGTTCCAAACACTTTATATGAAGACGATTTCGAAAGTTATCCTATTGATGTTGCAAGCATAAGTCCTTGGAAAGCATACATAGACAGATTTCAACCTGATTGCACCACGTACATTGATGGCTATCAAGTTAGCCCTGCTCCAAACGGTGACAATATAAGTAGCATCGCTTCAGGAGAGGCTGGACCAAATGGGGGAAGTCAGTACTTAAACGTTTTTTCTAATTATAATGATGATCACAATTCGTATTGTCTTATTACAAGTGTCTATAGAGAATTTATTATCAATGATTCATTCGAGGGTGATTTTTCTTTTAAATTTGATGCTAAACGACCAGAAGCAGAAAATTTTGCTGTTACTCCACCTTCAAATGCAAAAGCATTCATAAAAAAACTAGATCCCAACGCAGGATTTAATACAGTTGAATATATTTCCATGGACATGACAGAAATCCCTAAAGAAACTTGGTCTAGTCATGAATTGAATACTCAAGTTGACTCTGTTTCTGAACAAGGATTTTATTTTCAATTTGGTTATAACAACCTTGCCACATCGTACAATCCTAGCGGAGTTTTATACGATAACGTAGTTATCGAAGGCGGGGCTGCGCCAGCCCCAACACCAGCCCCTTCAGTCAATTTTTGCCCCAACAAAAGCCCAAACCAATATGATACTTATACATTAATCTGGCAAGATGAATTCGAAGAAAGTTTTTTAAATACCGATGTTTGGTCATACATGTATGGTGACGGGTCACAGTATGGTATCCCAGGTTGGGGAAACAGTGAGTGGCAACTTTACACGGGTGATACTGAAAATGTTTACGTTACTGATGGGTGTCTTTATATAGTTCCAAAATATAGTCAGTCTGAAGATCAATACTATAGCGCTAGGTTAAGGTCAAAAGGAGGACAAACCTTTCAATTCGGGAGAATAGACGTTGGTTTTTCTGCTCCTTCAATGGATGGAGTCTGGCCAGCAATATGGATGATGCCTGAGGATGATAGGTATGGTGATTGGCCTAGAAGCGGAGAGATAGATCTTTTTGAGGGGAAAGATAAGCTAATTGATCAAATTAATACTACAGCGCACTATGGTCATGATTTTCACAGATATTATACTAGATGGACCTCACTGTCAGCCCAAGATTTTACAAGCGATCCAACCAATCATAATGTGATCAGCCTTATATGGGATGAGGTAGGTTTTGAGTGGGTATACAACGGAGTTTCATTATTCACCATCCAGTATGCATCTTTGCCAAATCTTTCCCCCAACCCTTTTTTAGAAAGGTTTCATATGATATTGAATGCTGCAGTTGGCGGTCATTATCCTGCTTATAATCCTAATCCTGATGAATATTGTAAGCTTAATGATACGACGTCATGCTATGATTCTCAGAAGCTAATAATTGACTATGTTGCATATTATCAAAAAAATTCTAATTAATTTCTTCTTATTCTTTTCATTATTTCTGATTTCTAATTCCAAAGATATTTCAATAGTTATTCATGGCGGTGCAGGGTGGTTTGCTTCGATGACGGAAGAAGAAATAGATGGAATTGAGAAAGCATTAAGTAAAGCAGCGGGCTTGGGGTATGAAATAATGTTAGAAGGTGGAACTAGTTTAGATGCTGTCGAAAAAGCCATAATTATTTTGGAAGATAACCCCTTATTTAATGCTGGTAGAGGGTCTGTTTATACATCAGAATTAATACAAGAAATGGATGCATCCATTATGGATGGCTCAGATCTCAATGCTGGGGCAGTTGCATCGATTACAAATGTAAAGAATCCAATTAAATTAGCAAGATACGTGCTGGAAGAGACAGATCATGTGATGTTTTCAAGCAATGGTGCAGAGAGACTTGCCATCGAAGCAGGCATTGAGACTGTAAGCCCTAGTTATTTTTACTCTGAAGAGAAACTTCAAAGAGCAAAAAATAAAATTAATACAAACTCAAAAAAAGGGACTGTAGGTGTCGTTGCGTTAGATGCTTATGGCAATATCGCAGCAGGAACATCCACTGGCGGAATGACAAACAAAACACCTGGCAGGATCGGGGATTCTCCAATTATAGGTGCAGGCACATGGGCAGAAAATGGGGTATGTGGAGTGTCCGGAACAGGGCATGGAGAATATTTTATTCGTTTGAATGTTGCTAAAGAAATTTGTGTACTAATGAAGTATAAAAACCTTGAAGTTAAAAAAGCTGCTCAACTAGTTATCGATCGACTAAAAAGTATGGGTGCTGATGGTGGTGTAATTGTATTAGATAATAAGGGAACTCCAGCTATGATATTTAATACTCCTGCAATGGCGAGGGCTTATAAAAATTCAACAGATTATACTTTCGTGCGAATATATAAAGATCATTGAAAACATTTTTTGAAAATCAAATATTACATCTAGATCTCCATGGTATAAGACATCCAGATGTTGAAATAATTGTCCAAGACTTTGTATTAAGTCACCAAGAAGAATTACCACTAATTATAATTTGTGGGAATTCTGCAAAAATGATTCAGTTCGTAAATAAGGCTTTAACAAAATTGAAAGTAGACTTTGAAGAAACCAGATATGGCCGAATCAGAATAAACTATCTCGATGCGTAAATTAAAAATTATTCAAATACTTCCGACTCTAAACACAGGAGGAATTGAAAGAGGGGTTTTAGACTTTAATAAGTATCTCGTGAATAATGGACATCAATCATACATAATTTCTAATGGTGGTAGGCAAGTCAAAAATATTATTGAAGATGGTGGTATTCACATTCATTTACAAGTATCACAAAAAAATATTTTTACATTATTTCAGGCCAAAAAACTTGCAGATATCATAAATGAAATTTCACCAGACATTGTTCACATAAGATCAAGGATACCTGCTTGGGTTCTACATACATCAAAATTATTTCTTAAAAGTCCAAGACCCTTAATATTTTCTACCTTTCATGGACTATATAGTACGCCATTTTATAGCCGCATAATGGCTAGTTTTGACAGGGTTATATCAATATCTAAGACAGTTGATAAGTATGTAAATAAAAATTACGAAAGATATTTAAAAAAATCTACAAGACTAATTTATGAAGGATCAGACGAGCAATTTTTTTATCCTAAATTTTCGCCTACTCAAGATTTCATAGACCAATTTTATGAAAAACTTCCAGACTTGAAAGATAAAAAATTAGTTACCTATCCCGGAAAACTTCTATCTTGGAGAGGCCAAGAATCTTTCATAAAACTTGTTTCTGACTTACCAAAAGACTTTGCAGGTTTGATATTAGGATCTTCTAACTCAGTAAAACCAAAATACTATAGATCACTCAAGAAATTAATAGAGGATTACAGGCTCAAGAATCGAGTTTATTTTTACGATATCAAAGATGACATTCGTGAGATATATTATTTATCTGAAGTTGTATTAAATCTATCATCAAAACCTGAAGCATTTGGAATGAAGCTCCTGGAGGCTGCCATGATGGAAAAAAAAATAGCGGGCTGGGATCATGGTGGATCTGGTGAAATACTTGAAATGTGCTTTCCACAAGGAAAAGTAGAATTTAACAATTTTGATGCACTATCACAAAAAGTTAAAGAACTAGCTGAAAGTGATGAGGTACCTAATAATGTATTCCTTACATCTACTCTACTACACGAAAAAACTATGGCATTTTACGTTGACGCTTTAAACAAAAATTATTGAGTTATATAAACTTTTTGCTATGTTTGAATGCTCAAATAGTAATTTTTCCTTTTTGTTTAAGAGACATAGATTAAAATAATGATTAATGACAAATAATAATCAATACAAGTCCATTTTTCTCTCTGATATCCATCTTGGCTTTAATGGCTGTCAAAATAAAAAATTGGAAAAACTTTTGATTAATACAAAGTTTGAAAATTTGTATTTGGTTGGAGATATAATTGACTTTTGGTCCATGGAGGATAAATTTTATTGGCCCGATGGGCATCAAAAAATCTTAAACATTTTTGAATCTAAATTCACAGAAGGGACGAAAGTTTTTTATATATCTGGCAATCATGATGATCCTTTGAGAGATAAATCGCTTCTTGAGAAAATTATGTTGAAAGATGATATGTATAAAAAAATAATTGGTCTGCTTAAGAAATTTGAACACAAAGAAAGGCATAACTTTGTGTCAGATAAATATGGCAGATTTTTAATACTCCACGGTGATCAATATGATGCTGTAACTTCTAATGCTAAGTGGTTATCAAAATTTGGGGGCATGTTGTATGACGCCCTCATTATTATTAATAGACCTATGTCAAAATATTTAAAAAATCTTACAAAAAAGATAGTATCTGGGGCTAGTGGGTTTCAAAAATTAGTTAAAGAAGAATGTCAAAAAGGTAACTTTTCTGGTCTTATATGTGGGCACAACCATAGACCAGAAATACTTAAATATGAAACATATATATACATGAATACTGGTGACTGGGTAGAGTCATGTTCTGCTATAGTTGAAGAGATGGATGGAACTTTTAAATTGATAAAAGTTGATGAAAATTTTGACATTAATACCGTTTCAACCTTATGAAAAAAATATTAATTATTACTGACGCCTGGGAACCACAAGTAAATGGTGTTGTAACAACTATGACAACCGTTGTTAAAGAATTAAAAGAGAAAAAGTTTAAGGTTGAGGTCATTCATCCTGGTATGTTTCACACGTTTCCATTGCCAAACTATCCTGAGATTTCAGTTGCCTGGAATTTTTGGGATCTTAAAAAGAAAATTGAGAAATTTGATGCAGACTATATGCACATATCAGTTGAGGGGCCGCTTGGTATTACAGGCAGACACTATTGCTTAGAACAAAAAATAGCCTATACCACATGCATTCATACCAAGTTTCCTGAATACGTTTATGAAAGATTTGGTATTGGTTTGGATGTAACAAAAGGTCTTTTGAAATGGTTTCATAATCCAGCTGCAAAAACACTTGTAAATACAGTTAGCCATAAAGAAGAACTCGAAAAAGATGGATTTACCGACTTAGTTCTTTGGTCGAGAGGTTTCGATGAAAAAATATTTTACCCATGTCCAGATGGTGGTAAAAAACAATATTTACTTTACGTAGGAAGAGTCGCTGTGGAAAAAAACATTGAAGAATTCTTAAAAATGCCATCGGTGTTGCCAAAGGTGGTTGTTGGTGGTGGCCCAAGCTTAAAATCCTATGCAAAAAAATATCCAAATGTAGAATTTGTAGGATTTAAAAAAGGGAAAGAGCTTGCAGATTATTACCGAAATGCTGCTTGTTTTGTTTTCCCTTCTTTAACTGATACTTTTGGAATAGTTTTGATTGAAGCCTTGGCATGCGGAACACCTGTTGCAGGATTTAATGTCACAGGACCAAAAGATATTGTAATTGAGGGGGTGAATGGTTCACTAGACGATAAAAATTTAGAGAATGCAGTGAACCGAGCTTTATTGGTGGACAGATTGTCTACTTTTAATTCATCTAAAACTTATACTTGGGATAAAGTAGCTGAGCAATTTATAAATTCTCTGGTGCCAATGAAATAATGTTTGTTTTTTTACCAATCTCTGACGAGAACCCAACTCCGAATAGACCTTATTTAACTTGGTCATTAATTGCTATTAATTTTCTTGTGTTCTTTTATCAGCTTTCACTGACTGGCTCAGCCAACCAGATGCTCGTAAATGAGTTTGGAGTAAAACCAAGCGTTTTCTTTGAGATGCAAAACTTCCATACCATTTTAACATCAGCATTTTTACACGCCGGTTGGATGCATTTGCTATCAAACATGCTTTTTTTATACATTTACGGAGATAATATTGAATCTTATCTAGGTCGTGTAAACTTTTTAATTTTCTATATCCTTGGTGGGGTTTCTGCTGCTTTTCTTCAAGCATTTTTTTCTGGAGGTGTGGATGTTCCTATGATTGGAGCGAGTGGTTGCATAGCAGGAATTATGGGTGCTTATTATGTTCTCTACCCTAAGGCTAAAATAAATGTTTTCTTGTGGTTCTTTATATTTATTCAATTTATAAAAGTTCCAGCCAACATAGTTCTACTGATGTGGATTATTGGGCAATTCATCTCAGCAGCAGGCGGATCTTATACAGGCGTAGCTTACTTCGCTCACATAGGTGGCTTCATATTTGGTTATTTGGGAATAAAGTATTTTTTTCAAGAACATGTACGCAGAGCAAGGGTAATTACAAATTATGAAATTGTAGATGAAAATGATTTACCAATTTCTCGAAAGAATAAATCACAAGGTCTAAGTCGAGATGATTGAGAATATCAAGAATAATCTTTCCAAAAATATTAGATGTAGTCATTTAGAAGTTATCGACGAAAGCCCAAATCATGGCGGGTATAGTGGGAGTGTGTCACACGTTAAGATCGTTATTGTCTCAAAGGATTTTGAAGCTCTTAATTTGATTAAAAGACACCAGCTTGTATATAAAGCTTTAGAAAATCTTGTAAGTGAAATTCATGCTATTTCAATCGTTTCAAAAACATTTGATGAGTGGAAAAAGTCACCAGGTTTTATTCCTTCACCAGATTGCACTAAAAACAAATGAAAGTTTTTTTTCAATCCATTCTCAAAAATAAAAATATCACTCTTATTTTTACTCTTGCACTAAGTGTAAGTCTTTTTTCCTGGGTCGATAAATTTCGTTTTGATGCTTCATCTGAAACATTGGTGCTCGAAAATGATTTAAGTTATGAACTTTATGAACAAATCAATGAAAAATTTTCATCATCAGAATTTCTAGTTGTAGCTTTCAGTAACGATGAAATTTTTTCAAATGAAAGTCTAGTAAATTTAAGTAAACTCGAAGTTGAACTTGAAAAAGTTGTTAATGTTTCCAACGTCATATCTGTACTTGATGCACCATTATTTGAACAGCCAAAAGTTTCTTTAGTAAAGTCAGCAACAAATGATAAATATCTGCTGATAGACGACTTAAACCTAAGTAGCGCAAAACAAGAATTGATTGAAAGTCCTTTATTTAACGAATTGATTATTAACAACCTCGGCACTGCAGTTGCAATGCAAATTAACCTAAGTGATGCAGATGAGTATGATATTACCATTCAACAAATAAGGAATATTTTAGAAAAAGACATCAATTTCGTAAGTTATTTAGCGGGGCCTGCGATGATAGTATCAGACACTATTTCGTTCATTAAAAATGACGTTCTGATATTTGGTTGTCTAACTTTCCTGCTTTTTTTCACGCTGCTCATTGTATTTTTTAGAGACTTCTGGTCAGCGTTTGTAATTATGTCCAATGCTTCATTAGTGATTTATCTGACTATCAGTCTATTAGGTTATTTTGATTGGCCAATTAGCATTGTTTCATCCAATTTCCTTGCCTTATTGTTCATCTCATCTGTTGCTGTCTCTGTACACATGATTGTTAAGCTCAAAGAGGGAAAAACTAAGAACCTACCTTACGAAGAATCTCTAGCAAAAATTTTTATTCCATGTCTTTATACTGCCTTAACAACACTGGTCGGTTTCTTGTCACTTTTGTTGAGCAATATCCAGCCAGTAATTGATTTTGGAAAAATGATGGCTGTCGGTGTCGTTATTAATTTAATTGTTTCTTTTGTATTTATCCCGGTTCTTATTGGTTTTAAAGGTGTAGCCAAATCGTCGCAATTTTCACTATCGGCTATGTATTACAAGCATTTATATTTGAATACAAAAAAACAATTCAGAGTAATTGGAGTTCCTATCATCTTTATCTTGTTACCAGTTTTTGTTTATCTTTCATTAGGATTAAAAGTAGAGAATAAATTTATTGATTACTTTGATAAATCAACCGAAATTCATCAGGGCATGAAATTTATTGATGAAGAAATGGGGGGTACAACCCCCATAGATTTAGTTTTTACACTTCCAGAGGAAGAGGTATTTATTGACGAAGACGATCTATTTTTTAGTGAGGATTCTGAAACCAGCCAATATTGGTGGCGCCAAAAAAATATGAGATTGTTAAAAAGTATCCAATTTGATTTAAATCAGATTCCAGAATTGGGCAAAGATCTCAGCATTGTAAATGGGGTTCTGTTAGCAGAAAAACTGAACGACTTTAATGAAATGGGCGACCTAGAATTAGCTTTTGTAAGAAATTCTTTACTTACAAATGATAAAGCTAGAGATTTACTAAACAGCTATATTTCCGCTGATGACAGGAGCGCAAGACTTACCTTTAGGATTATTGACAGTTATGAAAATATAAATAGAAATGAACTTTTAAATAAAATCGATAGCTATTTACAAACTAAATTAGAAAATACCAATGTTAAATATCAGCTTAGTGGCTTAGGAGTTTTGTACAATAATTTACTTCAGAGTCTCTTTAGTTCTCAAATAACCTCTTTAGCTTTTGTATTTGGAGCGATCTTCTTAATGTTGTTGTTTCTATTCAAATCGCTACTTGCATCTTTAGTTGTGTTATTTATTCCTCTCGTCGCTGTTGGGTTTGTGTTTTCTTTTATGGGTCTTTTTTCCATCCCATTGGATATAATGACAATTACAATTGCTTCTATTTCAGTAGGTATGTCTGTCGATTACGCTATTCACATAGCTTGGAGGTTTCGTGAAGAACAAAAGATTTCAAAGCGCGATGCAGAGCAAAATACAATTTATACCTCAGGTCAGGCAGTATTAATTACTGCTTCGACAGTAATCATTGGATTCTTGGTATTTATTTTTTCCAATTTCAATCCGACAGTGTTATTTGGTCTCTTGTCAGCGCTGGCAATATTTATTAGTGCTGCCTTAGCACTTAGATTAATTCCAATTTTTTTAGAGTCTAAATAAATCTTTGAAATTTTTTGTAGTGTGTTGAGCAACCACTTTTTCATCTTCATCAAGCAGGTTAGTTATAACAGATAATATATGTTCAAGATACATTGGCTCATTTCTATTACTTTTCACTTTGCACTTTAGATCTTTAGGTATTAAGTATGGAGCATCAGTCTCAATTAGCATCCTATCTAGCGGGACATACTTAATAATCTCTCTCAGCTCTTGACCCCTTTTAAGATCACAAATCCAACCAGTAATGCCAATGTACAAGCCAAGATCAAGAAATTTTTGGAGTTCACTCTTATTGCCTGTAAAACAGTGAACAATGCTTTGAGGGACTTTATTTATTGTATTTTTCAATATGCCGTAGAAATCATTAAATGCCTCGCGATGATGGAGAAATAATGGATAATTTTCTTCGATTGCTAACGCTACAAAAGCCTCAAAACATTTAATTTGAATCTCAGGACTTTGAAAGTTTCTAAAATAATCTAAGCCTACCTCCCCAATAGCTCTGACATATTTACTGTCTAAATGGGGTTTAAGATTTGTGATTGTGTCTGGCTTAAGTTCCGAAGCATGATGAGGATGTATTCCAATTGAGCAATATATTTTCTCATTATAATTTTCACAAAAATTTAATAATTTTAGAATTTCTGATTCTCTGGATGCAGGGGCAAAAAAGTGTTCAACTTTATGATCTTCTGCTCTTTGCATAATTTCATTTAAATCATCAGAAAAACTTTCGTGCGTAATATTGAAACAAGAATCTGCTAGTAACATTTGCATATAATTTGATAAACTTTAATCTAGTCTAAATGAGATTCCAAGGTACAAAAAGCTATATAGCAACAGAAGATCTTAAACTTGCAGTGGATGCATCTTTAAGTTTAGAAAAACCTTTACTGGTAAAAGGGGAGCCTGGCACGGGTAAAACAATGCTTGCCTTAGAAGTTGCAGAGTCACTTAATATGCGATTAATAGAATGGCACATAAAGTCAACAACTAAAGCTTCACAAGGACTTTATGAGTATGATGCAGTTTCTCGTTTAAGAGATTCTCAATTGGGTAACGATAAAGTTGAGGACATAGCAAACTATATAAACAAAGGAAAATTATGGGATGCCTTTACTGCAGATGAACAAGTTGTGCTGCTTGTTGATGAAATAGATAAAGCCGACATTGAGTTTCCGAATGATCTGCTGCAAGAGCTTGATAGAATGGAATTCTATTGTTATGAACTAGATCAAACAATAAAGGCGAAGAACAGACCTCTAGTAATCATCACTTCAAATAATGAAAAAGACTTACCAGATGCTTTTCTAAGAAGGTGTTTCTTCCACCACATAGCATTTCCAGACAGAGATGTCTTAGAAAAAATTATATCAGTACATATTCCTAAAATTAAAAAGAAACTATTAAAGGATGCTATGGATATCTTTTTTGACATTAGAAAGGTGCCCGGTTTAAAAAAGAAGCCAACAACCTCAGAACTAATTGATTGGTTTAAATTAATTGTTTCTGATGACATAGCCCAAGAGGTTATTGCTTCTAAAAACAGTAACTTAGTTCCTCCATTATATGGAGCTCTTTTAAAGAATGAGCAAGATGTTGAACTTTTGCAGCGTCTAGCTTTTATGACCAGAAGAGAATCAAACTAATGCTTATAAACTTATTTAATACCGTCAGAGCTTATGGCGTGCCAGTAAGCTTAAAAGAATTTTTAGATTTGCTTAAAGCGCTTGAAAAAAAACTTGTTTTTGCTGATTGGACTGATTTCTATTTCCTGTCCAGAACAATTTTAGTAAAGGATGAAAAATACTTTGATAAATTTGATAGAGCATTTGATGTTTATTTTAGAGGAATCGAAAATATGGACGATATTTTAAAAATGATTGTACCTGAGGAATGGATAAGACAAGAGTTTGAAAAGAACCTAAGTGCAGAGGACTTAAAAAAAATAAAAGATTTAGGAGGTTTGGAAAAGTTAATGGAAGAATTCAAAAAAAGGTTGGAGGAACAAGAAAAAGAGCATCATGGCGGTAATAAATGGATAGGTACTGCTGGCACATCTCCCTTCGGTAACTCAGGTAATCATCCTAATGGTATCAGGGTAGGGGGGAAATCAAATAAAGGTATGGCTGCAAAAGTCTGGGAAGAAAGGAATTACGAAAATCTTGATGATTCACTACAGTTGGGCACTCGGAATATTAAAATTGCCCTAAGAAAATTACGAAAAATGGCAAGAAAAGGAGAAAATTTTGAATTTAATTTGGATGACACAATTAAAAGTACTGCAAAAAATGCTGGTTATTTAGAATTGGAGTATGTACGAGAAAAGCTCAATGATATAAATCTGATTGTTTTTTTTGATGTTGGAGGATCAATGGATCCTTTTGTTAAAATGTGTGAGGAGCTTTTTTCAGCTGCAAAATCGGAATTTAAAAATCTTGAATACTATTATTTTCATAATTGTATATATGAATCAGTCTGGAAAGATAATTTTAGAAGGAACGAAAATAGAGTTGCTACACAAAGCGTTCTCAACAAATTTTCGCCAAACCATAAGATTCTAATCATTGGTGATGCCAGTATGGCCCCCTATGAGCTCACTAACGCTGGTGGGAGCATCGAGCATTGGAATAAAGAATCTGGTGAGCATTGGTTGAAAAAGATTTATTCATATTTTCATAAAACAGTTTGGTTAAATCCTGTTCATGAAGACCACTGGGACTATACCTCTACCATAAAAATGATTAATGCCTTGATGGATGAAAAAATGTACCCATTAACTATTAGCGGAATATCAGGAGCTGTTGATCATTTATCTAAAAGACACTAATGAAAGCATTAGAAATTAAGAATCTAAAAAAAATATATGCCAATAAAGTTGAGGCATTAAAAGGTATTGACTTGATTGTTGAAAGTGGTGATTTCTTCGCATTATTGGGCCCCAACGGCGCGGGAAAATCGACCACTATTGGAATAATCTCATCTTTAGTAAACAAAGACCAAGGGTCTATTTCAATTTGTGGTGTAGATATTGACGAAAATTTTGCATTAGCAAAAACTAAACTTGGTGTTGTAAACCAAGAATTCAATTTTTCACAATTCGAAAAAGTAAGAGATGTCATCATGGCACAAGCAGGATATTATGGCGTAAGCCCAAAATTAGCGTCAGCAAGAACTGAAAAATACTTAAAAAAATTAGGCATATGGGACAAACGAGATGTGTTTATTAGAGAATTATCAGGTGGTCAAAAAAGAAGAGTAATGATAATTAAAGCTCTAATTCACGAGCCAGAATTATTAATCTTAGATGAGCCAACAGCTGGAGTGGACATTGAGTTAAGAAGAGGTCTTTGGGATTTCTTAATTGATATAAATAAAAGCGGCACGACTATCATTCTCACAACACATTACTTAGAAGAGGCTGAGAACCTATGTCGCAATATTGCTATCATTGATGATGGCACCATCATCGAAAATACAAACATGGATGCTCTGCTTAAAAAATTAGAAAATCAAGTTTTTACAATCGAGACTAACCAAAACGTACCAGAGAATCTAAAAATCAATGGTTTCAATCTTACCGTTGAAGACGAAAAAAAGTTTTCTGTAGTAGTTCCCAAAGATGTCAGTATGAACACATTATTTGAAAATAATTCTTTTAAGCAGCTACAAGTTACCAACATCAAAAACCAAACAAACAGATTGGAAGAACTTTTCTTAAACCTCACATCAAAAAAATGAACCATCTCCAGTCCTTAAAAACCTTGTCGTATGTTCAGGTAAGAAGAATACTTCGAATTTGGATTCAGACAATCATTCCGCCCGCAATTACAACTGCCCTGTATTTTTTAATATTTGGAGAATTGATAGGGAGTAGGATTGGAGAAATGCCTGGTTATGAAGGCCTCACATATTTAGAATTTATGGTTCCTGGATTAATCATGTTAGCAGTCATAACAAATTCCTATGCTAATGTTGCTTCTGCATTTTTTGGGGCAAAATTTCAAAAAGCTATCGAAGAAATACTAATCTCCCCTATGGCTAATTGGGCAATTTTGTTAGGTTTCATTGCTGGGGGTATAGCAAGAGGAGTCTTGGTGGGAATTGTTGTTGTTCTGGTGAGCTTGTTCTTCACTAATTTTGGCATTAGCAACATATTTCTGACACTTTTTTCAATTTTATTAACATCAACATTATTTTCAATTTTAGGTCTAATTAACGGTGTCTATGCAAGAACTTTTGACGATATTAGTATCATTCCAACCTTTGTTCTTACACCATTAATTTACCTTGGTGGCATCTTTTATTCAGTAGAGATATTAAGTGACCAATGGCAATTTTTTTCGAAAATTAATCCAATTCTTTACATTGTAAATTTCTTTAGATATGCAATGCTAGGTACTTCAGAGATTGATCCAGCATTTGGTTTTATCCTTATTTGTATTTTCACAGTTGGTTTTTTTGCATTAGCATATTACTTGCTACACAAAGGTGTAGGCGTAAAGGATTAAATGGCAGGACCACTCGGAAAAAAAGTAGCAACACCAGATTCCTTCAGCCCAGAAATACTTTTTCCAATTTCTCGAGACGATCAAAGGCAAGATAAAGATCTTATTTTTGAGAAAGGTGTAGATATTTGGAATCTTCACGAGATCTTTTGGCTGGATCAGGATAGCGTTTCAAACCATAACGAACTTTCTGTGCATATTCCTGCAGATTCAAAATTCACTGTTGAGTCAAAATCCTTAAAACTTTTCATAAATTCATTAATTCACAAAAGGTTTAATTCACAAAAAGAAGTGCGAGATACATTAAAAAAACATCTGGAAGACTTAGTACAAGCCTCGATTAAAATTGATGAAATTTATTGTAAAAAGGACTTGGCCCCTAGACAAATTATTATAAATTCAGACTTCAGTCATGCTCCCAAAGTAACTGACAGTAAAACAATTACCAGTTTTTCTGGTTTTCGGTCGCTATGTCCAGTTACATCACAACCAGATATAGCAGAGATATACATTGATGGGAAAGTAGATTCTGATGATATAGCGAATATCTCAAAATACCTTGGTACATTTTTTGAGAAAGAGTGTTTTCATGAATTATGTGTTGAGTATGTATTTAGCGATTTAATCAAAGCTGGCTACAAAATAAATTCAGTGGAGGGTTATTTCGAGAGAAGGGGTGGAATAGCTATTATACCCATTAGAACCACTGGTTAAATTTGTTATATAATGCTCTCTCTCGGAGAGATGGCAGAGTGGTCGATCGCGCTACCTTGGAAAGGTAGTGAACGTTTATAGCGTTCCGAGGGTTCGAATCCCTCTCTCTCCGCCACTATCAAAAAGCTCTTAGAGTGTCCTCGTACATGTTTCTACAAGGGATAGTAAGAATTTTGTGAGAATCCTGTATTACCGTTATTTATCACTTTTTATCAACCTCTCCTTGGTTATAGACTTCTAAGAGATTTTTGATATTGTTTGAGAGTGGTTGGAAAGGTTTTTGCCTCCAGGTGACTTAGAAATGATTAATTTTAGAATACTTAGTGTGGTATTAAATATCGGACTTGTGGTGATTGCGTTGATGTTAACCATCGATGTTTGGGACAAAAACAAAAAGGATGCATATTGGGCTTTTCTTCTGATTGTTGCTGTACTGTCTGCAATTAATTTTGCATGGATATCTAGGAAAAAAAAATCAGAAGAGCCTCAACCAGATTTATGGATTTCAGCAAGTAAGGTAGTTATTGAAGATAAGGTTAAAAAATTAAAATAATTTAACAGTTAAAAGCAATATAGTTCAAACCTCTGCTTGCCATGAAAATAGTGATTTTCCTTAATACGCAGAGTCTTTTTTTTCTTTTATTAATATTCTTGGCAAAAATTAGCCTAAATCCTTGACTAAATGGGCGAATCAGGCGATAAATAAAGATTAATTATTAATTAAAGAGGAAAGATATGACTAAAAGATTACTTTTACTATTAGTTTCCCTTGGATTTTTCAGTTTCATTGAAGCGCAAGAAGCTTCTGATGCATCTTCAGATGTTGTTGTAGAAACTGCAGATGACGAGGATGAAGCCGAGCCAGAAGAAGTGGTTGTTACAGGTTCTAGGATTACTAGAACGCAATACGAAGTTGCTCAACCTGTGACTATCATCTACGGCGAGGAGTACGAAAATAGAGGTTATACAAATGCTGCGGATGCACTTTTTGATGTTCCGGGTATTGGTGTTACAAACTCTCTAACATCTGGTTCAGGTGGTTCATTTGGTAACCAAAGCTCACTTAGTGTGGGTCAAGCGCTTGCCAATAACTTTGGCCTGGGATCAGGTAGAACATTAGTACTGGTCAATGGAAGAAGATTCGTTGGATCAACATCTCCATTTGGATCAGGCGGTTCAGGTAACGCCGTTGATATTAACAACATTCCATCAGTCATGATTGACAGAGTTGAAATTGTTAATGCTGGTGGTTCAGCTGTTTATGGTTCTGATGCTATCGCTGGTGTTATTAACTACGTCTTAAAAGATGATTATGAAGGCGCAGCAATGACAATGACATATGATGATTATGCAGGCATGTCCTCAGACACATCATTCCAAGCTGTCATGGGTGGAAACTTTGCTGGGGGCAAAGGAAACATGGTCATGAATTTCCAATACGAACAAATTGGAACTGTATTTACCGGTGATTGGGATCGATGGTTTGACAGAGAAGCTCAGACATGTAACTACAATTCCTTAGTAAGAACTTATGCAGCAGGAAAGTCATATCAAAGACAATACATTAAAAGAGGCATGGTTGTACCTTTTACAGCAAACGTTGAAGGCAATCCACAAGAAACCTCAACAGGTTGTATAGGTATTGTTGCTGTTCCAGAAACTGGAAGAGTTACTCCTTACGAGTATTCATTTGCTGATGGAGTTAACGGTATTTGGTATTTTGATGGACAGTTCCCAGATGGAACATCCTGGCACTTCGGTGAAATTGGCGAAATGATGCCATATAACACTGGAGTTAATTACGGAAGTTCTTTCTTTTCATTCGATTCAATGGATGGTTATAGAGAAGACTATGACACTTTGAGAGCTGGTTTTGAAAGACTAAACTTCAGTATGTTTTCAAACTACGACATTAATGACAACATGACATTGTACTTTGATACTTTCCACAATGGATTCTTCTCATTCGACTACGGAAATGAGTCTTCATACCCGTATTCAACATGGGCACTTTCAGGAAATCAAAGCTTCACACCAGAATTTGCTTCAGATCACCCATATCTAACCCAGAATTCTGTAGATTACTTAGCTTCATGGGGTCTTCCGTCATTCCACGTACAAAAATCACATGTGGACGTTCTTCAAAAAGGAGATGGTGGTTACACAGTTGAAAATAACAACTCTGTGTCTATGTTCTCAGTTGGTTTAGAAGGAACTTTTGATCTAGATGATTCTTCTTATAACTATTCTCTAGGTTATTCAATTGGTAACACAGAAATTTATTCTGATGCTCCAGGTGTGATTGGTGCTAGATGGGCTGCAGCACTTGACGTTGGTATTAACCCAAATACAGGTGAAGTTGACTGTAGAATGAACTACGATCCTACTCGTGATCCTGCATTGTACGATTACACACAATATGCACCTTCTTATTTCTCAGGACGTCAAGTTTCCGGCGGAAGCTTACTTGGTGAGATTGGTGATTGTGCACCATTAAACATTTTTGGTAGAGGTGCTCCATCACAGGCAGCTCGGGACTATATTGGTACTAACCTTAGAACTAATGCCTTTATAGAACAAGAAGTAACATATGCCACAATATCTGGAGATGTGCTTGAGCTTCCAACAGGAACTGTAAAAGCTGCTTTAGGTTTTGAAGCAAGAGTTGAGCAAGGCCAATATAACGCTTCTGCTATTCAAAATCTTGCAATCACAAGATCTGCAGCAAGACCTTCTTTAGGTGGTGGTTATGAAGTTGATGCTGATTACTACGAAGTAAGTGTGCCTCTTATGGGCGGCGATGTAACACTTCCAGGAGTAAAATCAGTTATAGTCGACTTCTCTGCCAGAACTATTGATAATTCTATAGCTGGTTCATACGATGTTGAGGCAACATCAGTTAGCTGGAGAATCATGGATGATTTAGCTATCAGATTTTCTGAGCAAACTGCTATTAAAGCACCTGATTTAGGGGATTTATTTTTACCACAAATTACAGCTTTCTCAGCAGCAAACGACCCTTGTGACTACAGATTTAGACAAGTTGGTCGAAACCCAGAAGTTAGACAAGCTAACTGTGATGCAGAAGGCATTCCGGCTGACTTTGTATCACTGGTTGTAAACGCTACTACAACTGGTAAGACAGGTGGTAATCCAAATTTAATGAATGAAATTGCAGATACTAAATCTACAGGTATTGTTTACCAACCAAATTGGTGGGGAGACGTATTATTTGGTAGTTTAAATTTAGCTGCCGATTACATTGAAATTCAGCTTAATGATTATGTTACTTCATACTCATTAACTCAAAACATGGAAGCATGCTACGACTATGAAACATATCCAAATAGTCAGTTCTGTGATTCCTTCACTAGAGATGCTGATTTTGAAGTTGTTGATTTCCAAACAGGTCTGATTAATGCAGGTTTAATTGATTTCGCAACATACGTCTACAAAGCAGACTTTACATTTGATGTATCAGAGCTTGCGTCATGGGCATCTAGAGAAAATGTAGCTATGGACCTTGGTTCTATGGCTGTCAGATGGAGAGCTACTCAAGAAGACTTCTTTGCGAGTGCAGATTCTGGTGCTGCTGATGACTTGTTAAGCTCAACAGGACAATTTGGTAATGACGAATGGTTCTATGATACAGCTGTAGAGTGGTACTACCAAGATTGGTATGTTTGGGTTCAAGGTAACTCAAGATCTGGTGGTGTCATTGATGCTTTCAGGCAGTACGACGATGAATATTTGGGATACGATGGTAACCCTATTTATGAATTTGACGGATATACTTCTTACAATGGAGGTATAGGTTATAGTGTGAATGATGACACAACAGTCAGAGTTAACTTTTATAACTTAATGGACTACGATGGGCTTGAAGAAGATGTCTTCACCCCAGAAGCAGACCTTCTATTCATTGGCAGACAAGTCAATGCTAGTGTAAACGTTAGATTTTAAAGTAATCTTTGTTCTAAAAGGGGAAGGAAACTTCCCCTTTTTTTTATCTAATAATACTGTATACTTATACAGTATGAAAGATTTAATTAACTATTTTCTTAAGCAACCAATAGATAATGCATATATTGAACGAGTTGCTTTTCAGTACTTCAATTCTGACTTTAAATCAGCAGAGTTATTTTTATGCTCACTAAAAGAAGAAAACAACCAAATTAACAATAAAAACTCTTCAATTATTTTCTGAAATCAATTAGTATTTTATTAGGTGTCCCACGCCCTATTTACGCAGAGAAATTTGGTGTGTTAGATTAATTCTCAGCCGAAGGAGGTGATCCAAATTAGTATTAAAAATAATTCAGGATTATTAGGAGGTAATTGCTGACACCAATTATGGCCTAAGTCCGACATAAGGTTTTAACTTTATGAATAGCCTCTTTTAAAGAGGCTTTTTTTTACCATGAATACACGAGATTTTTTAACATTATTACTAGTTTCACTATTTTGGGGCGGTTCATTTCTTTTCTTAAGATTACTTATTCTAGAGGGTTTAGAGCCTCTTCAGATCGTTTCATTAAGGATGATGTTTGCTGCTGTATTTATTGCTCCTTTCTTTTTGAACAAGTTAAGAAAATATTCTTTTCACGATCATGGATTTCCTATTTTATTGATAGGACTGCTTAACACTGCTTTACCGTTTACCTTATTTGCTTATGCATCAGTGCATCTTGGAGCAGGCTCTCTATCTGTTATACAAGCGACAGTACCAATTCTTACTGCATTAATACTATTTACTTTATACAGAGATGAATTTTCTTATATGAAGCTTCTTGGAGTTTTAATAGGATTCTCAGGGTTATTTTTATTAGCAGGTCCATCAGGCGAATTAGACTTATTTTCATCAATTTTATGTGTAATTGCATCATTATCCTATGCAATATCTGGGGTATATTTAGCAAATACTCCATCGCAAATAAATAATTCATTCATTGGCATGGGATCTCTTATTGTGGGGGCTGTATTGCTTTCTCCATTTTTAATAAACTACAGTGCAGCAAACTTATCAATAAGTACTACATCCTGGCTTTATATCGCAATTCTAGGAGTAATTAATACATCTTTAGCATACGTAATTTTTATAAAACTTATTAAAAGGATTGGATCACTAAATGCTTCGTTTGTAACGTATTTAGTTCCGGTATCAAGTATATCTTTAGGCATATTAATTCTAGATGAGATATTTACTTTAGATATGGTGATAGGTTCAGCTCTAATATTTCTTGGCGTATTCTTTTCTAATCGACAAAAAGCTAGCTAATTTTGGGTCCAAGGTGATGGCTATTTCTAGTTTTTGCAATATTAATTTGTTTTTGCCTAGTTTTATATCTTTGAAGTTGCAAAGGAGTTTTTAAATTTACGCAATTAGGGCAAGAAACCCCCTTAACGTAATAAGAAGACAATTTATCTTCTTGAGTAATTGGCATTCTGCAGCCATGACATAAATCATATTTCCCTTCAGTTAAATCATGTTTTACTGATACCCGATCATCAAAAACAAAACATTCTCCTTGCCAAAGACTATCTTTAGTATCGGTATTTTCTAAGTATTTAAGAATACCGCCTTTTAATTGATAAACATTTTTAAAACCCTCATTCTTCATAAAAGCTGAGGCTTTCTCACACCTTATTCCCCCTGTGCAGAACATGGCAATAGTTTTGTGTTTTTTATCATTTTCACTAAATTTTTGGTTTTTTAGCCACTTTGGAAATTCTTTAAAATTTGAAGTTTCTGGATTGATTGATTTTTTAAAAGTGCCAATTGCATATTCATAATTATTTCTAGTGTCTATTAAAATTGTATTATTACTTTCAATAAGCGCATTCCATTGATCGGAATCAATATAACTACCAGATTGTTTTATTGGGCTAATACCCTCTATACCCATTGTTACTATTTCATCTTTAATTTTAATTTTTAATCTTATGAAGGGCGGTTTCTTTGAAAAAGATATTTTTTTATCAAGATTTACAATTTCACTATGAGATTTAAGCAGCCTTATTGCTTTATCTAGATTTATACCTGTGCCAGATATAGTGCCATTAATTCCTTCTTTGCCGATAATTATCGTGCCAAATATACCAAGTTTTTTAAAATCTTTTTTAAGTGAAGCTTGAAGTTTTTCTAGATCCTGGATTTTACAGAATTTATAAAAGGCAATAATTTTATGCATTATTTATTTTACTAATAACTGGTGCGCCCGGGAAGACTCGAACTCCCGACATCCTGGTTCGAAGCCAGGCACTCTATCCAACTGAGCTACGGGCGCTAATATCCTGAAGCGTGGCCATCTTTTCTGCTTTCGGATGCCCCATAATATACACCATCTTTCAGCATTATTGCTTGGTAGCCACCAAACCCACCCTTATCGTACTTTAGTTTATGTCCTTTCTCTTTAAGTTCTTGACGTGTTTTTTCTGAAAATCCTGACTCTAAGCTTAAATAGCCACCATCTAGCATTATTTCACCAGTTGGTTGAGAGGAGCCAACATGCCTTATTCTTGGTGCATCTCCAGCTTCTTGCAAATTCATATTGAAATCAATGAGATTTATTACCATTTGAGCATGTCCTTGTGGTTGCATTGCTCCTCCCATCAGACCAAAACTTATAAAAGGCTTACTATCTTTGGTTATGAAAGCAGGAATAATTGTGTGAAAAGGTCTTTTACCCCCAACTAATGAGTTCATGTGGTCAGGATCTAAACTGAACATTTCACCTCTGTCTTGTAACATAAAACCTAGACCCTCAGGTACCATTCCAGAACCCATACCCCTATAGTTACTTTGTATAAGAGATACCATATTTCCAAATTTATCAGCAACGGTCAGATAAATAGTGTCGCCATTTTCTAAGCCTGCATCATATCTTGCTGCTGCCTTATTTTCATCTATTAATTTAGTTCTTGAAGACGCATAATTTTTTGAAATTAATTGCTTAGTTGGTATGTCAGAGAAATTTGGGTCTGCATAATATTTAGCTCGGTCCTCATAAGCTAATTTTTTTGCTTCTGTAAAAAGATGTATATATTCAGCAGAATCGAACTTCATGGAAGAAATATTGAAATTTTCAAGAATGTTTAAAATTTGCAATGCTGCAATCCCTTGACCATTTGGAGGTAGCTCCCAAACATCATAACCTCTGTAATTTGTAGATACAGGTTGTATCCATTCAGGCTTAAAATTCGCTAAATCCTTTTCTGTTAACAAACCACCTTCCGATTGAATAAAATCTGCAATCTTTTTTGCCAAAGTTCCAGCATAAAAATCTTTTCCATACGTTGAAGCAATTTTTTTATAAGTATTTGCTAGTTCTTTATTTTTAAAAATCTCACCTTTGCTTGGAGTCTTGCCATCTTTCATCCAAACATCAGAAAAATTTGGGTAGTTTTTAAATCTATTTGCAGAACCTGCTAAATAATATGCAACCAATTCAGAAACTGGAAAACCATTTTCTGCATAATGTATAGCGCTTCTAAATAATGAATCAAATTTCTTTCTTCCAAATTTTTTATGAAGAGTAGACCATCCAGCTACTGCTCCAGGCACAGTTACAGGTAATGGTCCGTATGCTGGAATTTTTTCTAAACCTTGATTTTTTATAAAATCAATACTCATATCAATTGGAGCAGGACCTGACGAATTCAATCCATATAACTTTTCAGTTTTAGAATCCCAAACTATTGCAAATAAGTCACCACCTATGCCGCAGCCTGTAGGCTCAACTAATCCAAGCACTGCATTTGCTGCAATAGCTGCATCAATAGCGTTGCCACCATCCTTTAAAATTTCTATGGCTGTTTGAGTTGCTAGCGGATGACTAGTTGCAACCATACCATTTGCAGCAATAACCTCAGAACGACTTGCAAAGGGGAGTCCTGTAATTCTATCGTAGCCAAAAATAGCATTTAATATGAGGAAAAGTAAATATATTTTGTTTTTCATAATTATTATGGTGCGCTTGGGAAGATTCGAACTCCCGGCCTCTTGGTCCGTAGCCAAGCGCTCTATCCAGCTGAGCTACAAGCGCACTTTTCAATTATAATAAGCTTTTAGAATTTTTTCTTCCAAAATGAAATTAAGCATTAATTTAAACAAAATAGCATTAATCAGGAACTCTAGAGGCTCCATTAGCCCGAACTTAGAATATTTCGCAAGAGTAGCTCTAGAAGAAGATATTCTTGGGCTTACAGTACACCCTAGGCCTGATAACAGACATATAAGATATGAGGATTTAAAGTTAATAAAGAAATTAACTAATGAATACCAGAAAGAATTTAATATTGAAGGAAATCACCAAGAGCCCTCATCTTCAGAATATAAAGGTTTTTTAGCGCTTATTGAAGAATTTAAACCAACTCAGGCTACATTAGTGCCAGATGATACCAATCAATTAACGTCTGATCATGGATGGGATGTGAACGATTTAAATGCTGAAAACTTTACGAGCTCCATAATGAATAATTGTGAAAGATGTAGTGTTTTTATTGATGCAGGCACAGATTTAAGTTTAATAAACAATAACAATATTAATGCAATTGAAATATATACAGGGCCATACGCAGATGCTTTTAAATCAGGTGATAATGAGCTTCTAGATAGAGAATTAAAAAAAATAATCTTTACTGCTGAAAGTGCAAAAAAAGAGGGTTTCAGGGTGAATGCTGGCCATGATTTAGATCTTAATAATCTAATATTATTAAGAGAACATAATTTGATAGATGAAGTGTCTATAGGTCATGCTATCATTACAGAATCATTAGATAAGGGTTTTAAAACTATAATTCGGCAATACATAGAAGTTATTAATGGATAACGTAATTCAAAACATTAAAGATCAAATAAAAGACAATAAAATACTATTGTTTATGAAAGGGTCTCCTTATCAACCTCAGTGTGGTTTTTCATCAAAGGTTGCTCAAATTTTATTTAGTTATGATGTTGAATTCAGTTATATTGACGTTCTTGAATTTCCTGAAGTGAGAACTAACCTTCCAAAGGTATCAGATTGGCCAACATTTCCGCAGTTATTTGTGGAAGGCGAGTTGGTTGGTGGTTGTGATATTATTTCAGAATTACACGAAACAAAAGAATTGGAATCTATTTTTAGTTCGCTGAAATAAGAGTCTGCAAGAAATTTTCTTGGCCAACTTTTTGTAGTAAATCTAATTGTGTTTCTAAATGGTCAACATGTTCTTCTTCACTCTCTAGAATTTTTTGCAATAAATCTCTAGAAACGAAATCATTTACAGCTTCGCAAGACAGGATAGCTTCTCTCAGATCTGGAATAGCTTCGTTTTCAAGTTTTAAGTCATTGTGTAAAATCTCTATTGGCTCTTCTGCTATATAAACATTACCTAGGTAGGTCATATTTGGTAAACCTTCAAGAAATAATATTCTCTGTATTAGTACATCAGCATGCTTCATCTCATCCATAGATTCGCCGTACTCATATTGAGCAAATTTGTCTAAACCCCAATCCGATAGCATCCGAGAATGTAAAAAATATTGGTTGATAGCTCTTAATTCGTTTGAAAGAATTTTGTTTAGATGTTCAATGACTTTATCGTTGCCTTGCATAGTGATTTTATATGCCCTTTGGTATTAAAAATCAAGGAAAATAAGAATTTTGCTAATGATTCTCATTTAGAAAATGAATTGATTATTATTCAGTTCTTCACTTCTCTGAATAACCCAATTTTTCATGGATTTTTTTACTAGAAGTTGTGTAACCAAAAGGAACTCTTTCACCTGGATAAACTCTTCCAAATGCTTTCTGAACAGCAAGTGTTGTTTCGTGAAAACCAGATAGTATTAAATTTAATTTCCCTGGATAAGTGTTAATATCTCCCACCGCAAAAATACCTTCTTTATCAGTCTCAAATGTTTCAGTATTAACTTGGATTTTATTGCCTGATAACTCTAAATTCCACTCATTAATAGGTCCCAGTTTTTTGTTGAGACCATAAAAAAACAATATGTAATCTGCATCTATATCTATTACCTCTTTAGAGTCTGTGTTGAGCAATTTGATTGAATCGATATTTTCATCTCCTTTAATATCTTTAATGATGAAAGGCGTCAAAAGCTTTATTTTTTTCTCATCAGTCAATTTTCTAACATTCATTTCTGTGTCTGGAGCACCTCTAAAAGCATCTCGTCTATGAATAAGAGAAACATTTGCTCCAATTTTCTGTAATTCAATGGTCCAGTCCAATGCACTGTCACCACCTCCAAAAATAGCAACCTTTTGATCTTCAAAAATAGTTTTATCTTTAATTGAATAAAATATTTTTTTTCCTTCCAACGCAGAGAAGTCACATTCTAGATTAGGTTTAATTGGCTCAAATGATCCTGCTCCAGCAGCAATAAAAATATTTGGAGTTTCTATATTTGTTCCTTTATTAGTAGATACTTCCCAAAGATCATTTTTTTTGGTCATGCTCTCAACTCTTTCGTTAAGAATCAGGTCATATTCAAAAGGTTCAATTTGTTTAAGCAGAGCATCGACATGCTCTTGTGCAGTTTGGTATGGAACACCAGGAATGTCAAAAATGGGTTTGTCAGGGTAAAGTTCAGCACACTGACCACCAGGCTTATCAAGATTATCAATTAATGTACATTTTAAGCCTAGTATACCAGCCTCAAAGACTGTAAATAATCCAACTGGTCCGGCACCAATGACTAAGATATCAGTTTTCATTTAACTCTCATTCCCGGTTTAGCTCCAGTGTCAGGGGAAATCATAAAGATGTCTTCTCCACCTGGACCTGCTGCTAAAATCATACCTTCGGATATACCAAAACTCATCTCTCTGGGAGCTAGATTATTTACAAGCACAACCAATTTATCGTTAAGCTCCTCAATTTTATAAGCCTTTTTTATACCTGCGAAAACTTTTTTTTCACCTAGTTCACCCACATCTAATATCAGTTGCACTAACTTATCAGCATCAGGAACTTCTAAAGCTTGCTTAACTTTTGCTATCCTTAAGTCAACTTTTGCAAAATCTTGTATATTTATTTCATCCATTTAGTCTAGTATTCCGTCAAAATCGTTTTTTTCAAGTCTTGTAATGAAGGGTTCAAATTTTTTAACTTCATTTAAATTATCAATGCTTAAATCATCATAATTCAAATCAGAGACATTCAAGAGTGAAAATATTTTATCCGCAATTGACGGAATAAAGGATTGAAGCAAGATCGTCAGGTCTTTGAAGACATTTAAAGCTTCGGAACAAATTGCAATACATTCATTCTCTTCATCATTTTTTGCTTTGTTCCAGGGCACCTCACTTGAAACATAGGCATTAATTCTATCAGCAATAATCATTATGTTTTTAAGCGCTTTAGAGTATTCTTTTTTATCAATAAGGGTAATTATTTCCTCATAATTTTTCTTGAATTCTAAAGACTTTGAAATATTCCCTGGCGCTACCTTAGAGCTGTTTAGCTTAACAAGAAAATTTTGTGTCCGACTACCAATATTTATAAATTTTCCGATCAGGTCACTATTAACTTTTTGAATAAAATCATTTATTGAAAAGTCAATATCGGAAATATCAGTATTTAGTTTCGAACAAAGGTAATATCTATAATAATCCGGGTCTGCCAAAGTTAGAGCCTTGTCCGCAAGGATGAAGTTACCTTTTGATTTTGCCATTTTTTTACCTTCAATGGTGAGAAAGCCATGCACAAAAACTTCATCTAAATTTTTAATGCCATATGTCTTCAACATTGCAGGCCAAAATAGAAGGTGAAAATAAACAATATCTTTGCCAATAAAATGAACAAGTTTTACATCCTCATCATTTATTAGATTTTCATAATTTATATCATTGTGATTTGCCCAATTCTGAATAGAGGCAAGATATCCAACTGGAGCATCCATCCAGACATAAATATACTTTGATGTTTCACCAGGAATATGGAATCCAAAATATGGCTCGTCTCTTGAAACATCCCAATCCCTTAAATTGTCATTTAACCATTCATCAAGCTTAGCTTTTATCGGTGTTTGGTTAGAAATATTTTGAATATTCATTTTTAAATAATCATGAAGTTTATTCAATTTGAAGAAATAATGATCAGAATCTTTGACAGTCGGTAAGGTATTGGAAAGCACTGATACTGGATTCTTTAATTCAAGAGCATCGTAAGTAGCTCCACATTTTTCACACGCATCACCGTATTGTTCTTCAGCACCACAGGCTGGACAAGTGCCTTTTACAAATCTATCAGCTAAGAAGATTTGTTCTTTTTCATCGTATAGCTGTGAAATTTTCTTTTTATGAATATATTCCTTTTCGAGAGCTTTTTTAAAAATTTCGGAAGTTAATTTTTTATTTTCCTCAGAATGTGTTGAATGAAAATTTGTTAAATTCACATTAAAGCTTGTGAAAGTTTCATGATGTTTTTTATGCATATCCTTAATTAAACTTTCAGGAGTAATATTCATTTCTTTAGCTTTGAGCATTATAGGCGTGCCATGTGTGTCACTAGCACAAAAATAAAGTGCTTCATCCTTCGAAAGGTTTTTATGCCTAACCCAGACATCTGTTTGAATAATCTCAAGTACATGTCCTAAATGAAGAGGACCATTTGCGTAGGGAAGAGCGCTTGTAACTAAATACTTCATGTTTGTCTTGAAATTATATGTTAACTTTTAAATCTATGGAAAAAATTGCAATTGCTTCTGGGAAGGGCGGTGTTGGAAAAACTTCGTTAACATTGATAATTGCAAACTTTCTAAAAAGCAAAGGGTTTAAGGTTGGTTTATTGGACGCAGATATTCATGGTCCAAATTTAGTTGAACTATTAGTATCAGAGAATTTCAAAGCCACTATTAAAAATGATGAAAACGACAACAAATTTCAGCCTCAACTCATTAATAATTTTGTTCTAAACTCAATTGATTTTGTTATCGATAAGGAAAATGCTGCTATTTGGCGAGGTCCATTAATTAGTAAAGCAATAAAACAACTTTATTTGAATACAAATTGGGGCAAATTAGATTATTTGCTAATTGATATGCCCCCTGGAACAGGGGACGCATACCTGACAATTCTAGATAGCCTTGGTATAGAAAAAATATTGCTTATTGCAGTTGAAGATGAATTTTGTATATCTAATTTACATAAAACTTGCTCTTTACTTAGTAAGCTACAAAAGCATCCTTTAGGAATAATCGAAAATTTATCTGAAAGTTTCTCTGAGCCATGTTCACCTATTAAGAGCGAGAGGATTAAAAAAGAATTTACCGATGAAATCTTATTTGTATTGCCACGATTATCAAGAAAAGATTTTTATCAAGAAGTTCTCAATCTTGATAAACTAAGAAAATATATTCCAGAGAATTTTTTGAAATGAAGAAATATTTACTTCTACTGACAATCATAATGTTGCTGAATGCTGAGGAGTCTGTAGAGACTAACGAAAAAGATCCATACGAAACTTTAAATAGGGTAGTTTTTAACTTCTCAGATTCATTAGATGAGAGTTTTCTTAAACCTACTGCTCAAGTTTATAGCAACTATACTCCATTATTTATTAAAGATTCTGTAACTAATTTTTTCTATAACCTGACAGAAATCGATACTGTTATAAACCAGTTATTACAGGGAAAACCAAAACTTGCTGCGCAGGATTCATTAAGATTTCTAATAAATACGACAATGGGATTTGGTGGTATATTTGATGTTGCTTCAAGAATCGGATTTGAGAGACACGATGAAGATTTTGGTCAAACACTGGGAGTTTGGGGTGTTGAGTCTGGAGCTTATGTGTTTGTTCCATTTGTTGGGCCCTCAACAATCAGAGACCTTGTTGGTATACCTTTAAGTTGGTATGTTTCTGGAACATTTGCAATTGAAGATAACAAAACGAAAATATTTTTTTCTGTTTTAGACGTTATAGAAACAAGAGAAAGGTTGCTTGCTGCTGAAAACTTAATAATCGGAGATAAGTATGAATTCGTAAAAGATGTTTTCATGCAATCAAGAGAACATGAAGTTAAAGATGGTGACGTAGAAGATCAATTTCTTAACGAGTTTGAAGATGAGCTTTTTGAGTAAGATCTTCTTTAAAACAATCAAATACGTCTTTTAAGTCAATCGAGTTATCTCTGATATTATGTAAAAGTTGTTTTCTGACTTCTCTGGTATTAGAAATTTTTCTAATAATTTGTAACAGGTGAGTAATCGCTCTATTCACATCCTTTTTGTTATCTAAATTTAAAATATATGACATGTAGTTCTGAAGACCTTTGCCAAATTCTAAATTGGTGACATTGCTGTAAATTTCTTTATCAACCTGTAATAAAAATGCAGGATCTGAATATATTTTTCGTCCTAGCATAACTCCATCAACAAATTTTAACTGTGTCTTAACATCGCTAATTTCCTCAATTCCACCATTAATGATAATTTTTTGTTCTGGAAATCGTTCTTTCATTTTATACACTAAATCATAATTAAGAGGCGGTATTGATCTATTTCTCTTGGTATCTAGTCCACTTATAGCTTTTCTTGCATGGACGATAAAAGTATTAATTCCGTGATCAGATACGGTGGAGAGAAAATTTTCTAAATATTTTTCACCTTCAAAATTATCAACTCCTATTCGACATTTGATGGTAAAAGGAGTGTTTATATTTTTTTTTACTTCGTTGATACATGAACCTAATAACTCAACATTCTTCATTAAAAATACGCCAAAGTTGCCTGATTTAACCTTCTTTGATGGACATCCAACATTTAAATTTATCTCATCGTATCCATATTCTTCGCCAATTATTGCAGCTTGAGCAAGAGATTGGGGATCAGAACCACCTAGTTGCAAGCCAACAGGGTGTTCAGAATTATCAAATTTTAATAGCTTATCAGTATCTCCTTTAAGAATGGCATTTGAATGAATCATCTCAGTGTATAGCATTGAATTTTTTGTGAATTGACGAGCCATAAAACGGAAATGTTTATCCGTTTTTTTCATCATTGGAGCAATACAAAATTTATGGTGATTAACCATTATATAAAGTATATAACACAAGCAAGGCCAACAAGTGTTAGCACTATTGTGTATGGCAAGGCTTTATAAACCATTTTTAAATATGACAAACCAATTAAGGGTGCCAAAGATGAAGTTAGTAAAAATAAAAAGGCAGCTTGCCCATTAGGAGTTGCAACGCTCGGTAGATTTGTGCCAGTGTTTATTGCAACAGCCAATCGGTCAAATTGTTCTTTTGTTATTACATTATTCTCTAAAGCTAAGACAATTTCATTCATATAAACGGTAGCAACGAACACGTTATCACTTATTACTGATAAAGCACCATTTGCAAGATAGAAAAGGGGAACCTGCATATCTATTGAAGAAGCTAATACAACATTTATAACGGGGGTAAACAGGCTCTGATCATTAATGACTGCCACTACAACAAAAAATATAACTAGTAGTGCTGTGAAGGGGAGTGACTCTTTAAAAGCACCTCCTAATTGATGCTCCTCAGTAATACCCTTGAACGCAGTCAAAAAGACCATTAAAAAAAGACCTATAATTCCTACTGGTGCTAAATGTAAACCTAGTGCAAAAATCAAACATAAACCTAAAACTGCTTCCATTACTAAATGAAGCTTTTCCATATCTGTTCTGTTTGCGTCAACGTTCTCAGCATTCAAAATTATTTTATGCCGAAGACTATCGGACATTTGGTGCCCGTAACCAAAAATTTTAAATTTTTCTATCAAAACACAACAAAGTAAACCAGCAACTAATACGGGCATAGTGACTGGAGCCATCCTATAGAAGAATTCCATAAACTCCCATCCAGCTTTATCAGCAATGAGAAGGTTCTGTGGTTCTCCAACGATGGTGCAAACGCCTCCCAAGGCAGTTCCTATAGCACCATGCATCATGATATCAACAAGAAATGATTTAACTTGTTCGAATTCCTTAGTAGTTATTTCGTTATTTTTTAAACTATCTGCAAAAACATGGTAGAAACCTATCATCACAGTAATAAGAACCGCTGTCACCGTTAAAGCATCAAGAAATGCAGACAAAAAAGCCGCTGAAATTACAAACAATAACGACAGTAAAACTTTTGATTTGATTGATTGCAGAAGTTTTGTGAAAATTACCATTAATAGGTTTTTCATAAAAAAGATCGCTGAAACCATAAAAACCAAGAGTAAAATGACTTCAAGGTTTACCTCTATCTCATGAAGCACATGATAAGCATCTGTTAAACCCAGCAATAATGCTTGAAAAGCAATCAAACCTCCAGGCTGGAGAGGGTAGCATTGAATTGAAAATATAAGAGTAAAGATAAATTGCAACAGGATTACCCAGCCTAGCAAGAAACCTGGATTTAACCCCATAAAATCTAAATAAAAATAAATTAGTGGATTGACGGCTAAAAATAATAGGATGCTTGTTTTATACCAAACAGGCGCCTTCCCTAAAAAACTATTGAATATTGTATTTAACACTTCTCTTATAAAAGTTACATTATACAGACATGAAAAAATTAACGTCTACTTTTTCTATAAATCAAAAACCCAAACCTGATGACATAATAGTAAGCATAAATCCTAAAAAAGAAATATTGTTTAATAAGAAATCGAAAACTTTTTTTCACCCTTTGAGTAATAAATCTAAAAAGGCTTACAAAATATTTGATCAAGATGATGTAAGTATTTATTTAGTTGATGAAATCGATGATCTTAATGAAGACTTAGAATATTTAGCAAAAAGATATTTGTATGCACACCTTGATGAAGGTTCACTCACTTTAATATCAAGAGCTTTTCAAATATATGATTGGATATACAAGCAAAAATTTTGTTCTAGAACAGGGAATCAGTTAAGTGATGTCAATGACGATTTATCAAAATTTTGTACAAGCTGTGAAAGAGAATATTTTCCAAAAATGTCGCCATGCGTACTTGTTGCTGTTACACATAATGAGCGAATATTACTTGTGAAACATAATAATGAAATTAGAACTTTATCTACAGTAATTGCTGGTTTTGTGGAGTTAGGTGAATCATTAGAAGATTGCGTTCAAAGAGAAGTACACGAAGAAGTCGGTTTGCAAGTCACAAATATAAAATACTTCGAAAGCCAATCTTGGCCTTTTCCAAATCAACTAATGATGGCTTTCAGTGCTGAAGCGATTAATGATAAAGTTGAAATTGACAACAAAGAAATTCTGGAAGCTAATTGGTACGAAAAAGATAATCTTCCAACAATTCCACCAGAACCATCACTCTCAAACAAACTTATCAAAAGTACACTAAAATCTATGCTCTAGGGTCATTCTTTGCTCTTTTAACAGTTTTTTTCTTTTTTGGCTCAATCCTATTACCAATATTATCATCCACTGGTTTAGGGGTTGGTTCAGGCGCAAGTTTGATATTGCCGCTTTTAGGCTTCGCTGGTTTTTTGTGAACAGAAGCTTTAACAGTTTTCTTTGTTTTAGTAGGAGTTTTTTTAATATTTTCCGCAGAATTACTATCTGTAGATTTGTTATTAGATCCAAACTTTTTATTTCCTCTAAAAGGTTTATTGGTATTTCGGTTCTGTCTTGGCTTTCTATTAGAGTTAGCTCTTCCTCTTCTATCATTGAATCTTTTTCTTTTAGGCTTTTCTTCTTCCTCTCCCTTAAAGAAATCAAATAAAGAATTTAAAATACCTTTTTTATTACTATCAACTTTGGGTATATTTCTAAACTCAACATCCTCAACTAACGCTTTTTTTGATTTTTTTGGGACTTTCAGATTATATGTAGTTCGGTTTTGAAAAGCTTTTGAAGACTCATCCAGTTCGTATTCATAATCAAAATAAGCGTTTTTCTTAATTTCAATAGTATAGTTATCGTTTTGTTTATAAGGATCAATGAAAGTCATGATCTTATTTGAAAACTTTTTCTCCAGCTGATCTAAATTAGATCTATATCGATTTAAAAGCTCATTCGCTACATTAGGAGAAACTTTTAGCATCAATATGCTTGATTTATTGTTAATTGATTTTTCTGTAATTAACCTAAATACTGACTCACATATTGAAGCAACTGATCTTACCCAAATTGTTTTACCCATTAGATCATTTAATGCAGGCTTAATTCTTTGTCTGGACATTTCCATCAATCCAAAACGAGAGATTTTATCTAATTGGATTCGAGCGTGATCTTGTTTTGTTGATGCGTACATTGCTCTTTCAACTTTTTCATTGCTCTTTGGATCCTCCATATCGATGAAATCGATGACGATCAAACCCCCAAGATCTCTGAGCTTTAACTGTTTACCTATTTCTGCTGCTGCCTCTAAGTTAGTTTTAAGGGCTGTTTCTTCAATATCTCCACCTTTAGTAGATTTAGCTGAATTGATATCAATTGAAGTTAGCGCTTCACCAGAATCTATGACAATTGACGCCCCTGATTTTAATTTAACTTCACGTGAAAACGCAGATTCAATTTTGGATTCAATGCCGTAGCTTGCAAAAAGTGGGACTTCTTCGTCGTACAGCTTAATTTTTTCAATAAAGTCCGGCACAATTTTGTTTGCGTAAGTTTTTGCTGAGTTATAGTCAGTTTCATTATCAACGACTAATTCCCCAATATCTTCCTTAAAATAATCTCTTATAGTTTTTTGAATTAGACTTTGATCGGCATATATCAATTGCGTTGATTTTGACCCTTTTATAGCAGACTCAACCTCTACCCATAGTTTTTTAAGATATGCAAGATCCCATTTTAATTCTTCAATCTGTTTGTCAATTCCGGCCGTTCTAATTATCAGGCTCATGCTCTCAGGCACATCTAAAGCTTCAATAAGGCTTTTAATTTTATCTCTTTCTTCACCATGAATGCGTCTCGATATACCGCCTCCGTTTGGGTGATTTGTCATTAAAACAATGTATCTGCTGGCTAGAGAAACGTATGTAGATAATGCTGCCCCTTTATTGACTCGTTCTTCTTTTTGTATTTGAACTACTATGTCGTCACCTTCTGATATTTTGAATCTTTCATCACCTGTTTTAGATGGATCAAAATATTCAGCAGAAAGTTCTTTAAAGGGTAGAAACCCATGTCTAGAGGAGCCCATTTCGACAAAAATTGCCTCGAGACTACCTTCTATCTTAGTTATTTTACCTTTGTGGATGCTTCCTTTCTGGAAGTTATTGCCTTCAAACTCCAGATCGAAATCAATAAGGTTTTCGCCATCTATTAACGCGCTTCTTCGGCCGTTTATAGAATTTGTATCAATAAGTATTTTTTTCATTTTATCCTTTTTTTAACAAGGATAAGAACAACGATTTATGCTTTAAAACTCTTGGGTACAAGCATTTTTTTGAAATTGTTTAATCTAATTGTTGTTGTTCTCATCATTTTATTTTTATAAATTTTGCTTATCTTTTATTTAATTATTTAATTCGTTGTAAGCTAAGGCATATATATTACAGCAAAATGAGTAAAATTAATTTTTTTCTTGTAGATCAAGATAATGAGGGCCGTAGGCTTGATAATTTTTTGTTTAGTAATTTCAAGAAAAGTATTCCAAAATCGAAAATCTATAGCTCAATTCGAAAAGCAAAAATAAAAGTAAATGGCAAAAAATCGAAACCCGATTACAAGCTATTATCTGGTGACAAAATTGGTTACCCTGAATTAGTACAAAAATCTGATATAAAAGATTCTCCTAATCTCAACGATCATATTGAATTAATACAAAACGCAATTTTGTACGATTCAAAAAATTTTATAGTCATTAATAAACCGCCAAATTATGCAGTTCATGGTGGTTCTGGATTAAATTTTGGTGTGATTGAAATAATTAGAAAAATTTATAAATATTCTGAAAATTTCAATCTAGCGCATCGCATAGATAAATCAACCAGTGGATGTTTAGTCATTGCAAAGAAGATGTCAGCTTTAAGAGATATTCATAAACAATTTAGAGAAAGATCTGTTAAAAAAATTTATGAATGTATTGTTAAAGGATCTTGGCCAGAAAAATTAAAAAAAATAAATATTGCATTAGACATCAAAAGAACTAATACAAAAGACCAAAAAACTGTGAAAACAGAATTGGGTAAAAAGTCTTTAACAAAATTTAATATCGATAAAAAAATGAATGGCTATACAAAAGTGACAGCCATTCCTCATACTGGCCGAAGGCACCAAATCAGATTTCATTGCTTAGACGCTGGTTACCCGATAATTGGAGATAAAAAATATTTTTTGGGAACTTCAAAAACTGATGCACGCAGGCTAATGCTGCACGCAAGACAAATTGCATTTAGAGATAATGAAGAGATGGTAAGTATTACTGCACAAGACGATTTTGGCTTATCAGAATTTAAAACGAATATCTAAATAATGTCACATCAATAGATTTGTTTTCATTAATATCAAATTGAAGCCCGTCATAGGGCAAGAATTGCACATTTTTCGTTGCTATTAATGCTGAGGGGTAATCATCTGCATCGTAAAATTCGTAAAGACCCCAAGCCAAGATTCCAAGTACCAATAAGGTTGCAGCTGTCTCTTCATTGGTTGGACATCTACCCATACTCTCAACTGGACCATTCGGTGTGTACACAATTTTTTTCCAGCCTATGCCTTCAATATATTCGTCCTCGCAATTATTCGAATGCAGTGAGCATGCTAGAAACAGTAGGAGAATAAATCTTAACTTCATGAGTGCTTGGTAGGGATGAACGGACTTGAACCGTTACGCTTTTCAGCATGCGAGTTTGAGTCGCACGTGTCTACCAATTCCACCACATCCCCTTTTTAAAAAATCATTTCTGATGATATCATAATGAAATGTATAAATATTTCACATTATTCTTAATTATTATTTCATTCATATCACAAGCTCAATGGGATCCAAAAGCAAAATCCGATTCTGCAGTTAATGCTGATGTCTCAGGAGCAATAGAAGTCTTTAGCTCAAATCCAGCGTTAAAACCTTTTTTTGAACAAGCCCATGGCTATGCCGTCTTTCCATCTATTAAAAAAGCAGGTTTTGGTATTGGTGGTGCAACAGGCGACGGTCAAGTTTTTGAGAAGGGTAACTTAATCGGTAGTACGGAAGTCACACAGCTGAGTATAGGCCTGCAATTCGGTGCACAAGCATTTAAAGAAATCATATTTTTCAAGGATGTTGAAGCACTTAACAGATTTACACGAGGGAATTTTGAATTTGGTGCACAAGCATCAGCGGTAGCATTAACTGCCGGTGTGGCAGTAGAAGTTGAATACAGTGATGGTGTAGCAATTTTCACCGAACCAAATGGCGGTTTGATGTATGAGGCTTCAATTGGTGGACAGAAATTTAGTTTCAATGCCATAAAATAGCATTCGTGTGAAGGGGTTTTTAAAACAATTAATTAGTGCAATAGCAGTGGCTGTTCTCGTCTCTTGTGGCGGCGGCGGCGGCGGAGGGGATTCATCTCCAACACCAGCACCCGCTCCAACCCCGGCACCAACACCCGCTCCAACCCCGGCACCAGGAGTTACAGTTGATTTAATTAAT
>NHFN02000002.1 GCA_002170245.2 Gammaproteobacteria bacterium TMED112 | reverse complement strand
TAGCAACAATACCTGAATCTTCACCAGCAGCACATGCAGAAGGTGCAGGTGTTGGTTCTGGTGTTGGTTCTGGCGTTGGAGCCGGGGTTGGCGCTGGCGTTGGAGCCGGCGTTGGCGCTGGCGTTGGTGCCGGCGTTGGAGCAGGAGTAGGAGCTGGCTCACTTGAACCACCACCACAAGCTGCAACAAATAAAGTCGCTATTACGATCGAAATAGGATTAAAAAAATTTTTCATAAAATTCCCCACAAACAAAATTGTTCGAAATTAGATATTAAGAATTATTTGTTACAGAAATTTGAAGAATTGAAACAGTATTAAAAATTTTTTGTTTCTATTTTGTGACAGTTCTTATTCTTCAGCAAAAAACATAACATGTTTTTCTTCAAGCCGATCAATTAATTTTTGACCCATGGCTGGCGCAGTAGTGTAAATGCCGCCAGCTAATTCAGGACAATCAAATAACAAACACAAAGCACTTTCAGCAATCATTTTCGAAGTAGAGGAATAACCAGGGTCCCCTTCCCCTTTAACAGAGACATTAATTTTTATCTCCCCATCGTCTACTCCAGTAAATAACATATCGTAGCTCCCAGAATCTCTGGATTCTTTTGAAGGACCTTCGCCAGGTTTAGGAACGTTATCGCCAAGTAGTGGGTTATAAGCTGAAATTAACTCTGCTTTTTTTTGGCCGGCTTCTCCCGGCCCACAAGAAAACATCTCATCATAAAAAAAATTTTTGCCATAGAGATGTCCCATCATTGCATTTGATCTGTGGACATTTTTAGTATTAATGGCTGCCATAAAAAACGGAGCAACCCACTCGTGGGTGATTTCATCGTGATAAGGTTTGTTATCTCTAACTTGTTCAGGCCCTTTGAAACCCTCGCATAGACAAAATGGATCAATCAAAACGTTAAAGAAGTCGGGGTTAGTTTTTAATTTTCCTAGTGTTGCCCTAAGCGATGCAGCAGTACCACCAGAAAATTCTCCTTTCATGGATCTAACTCTGCATTTAACTTGCTCGACTGGTTTGCCGAATCTTTCTTTTGCAATTTTTTGGAGCATGAGGACACCTAAATCTGAGGGAATAGAATCAAAACCACAACTATGTACTATCCGAGCACCTGACTCTTTGGCAGTAGCTAAATGTTTTTGCATTTCAAACATCCAACCTGGCTCTCCAGATAAATCCACATAATCGACACCATGTTTAGCGCACATGGCCAGAATGTCATTTCCGTAAAGTTGGTATGGACCAACTGTAGTTAAAATTAAATTCGTCGCGCTCAGAGCGTTTTCAATATCCTCTATCTTAGTTGAATCCAGTAAGATGCTTGGAACATCACATGAAAGTTCAGCTTTAACTGCATCAATTTTTTCCTGATTTCTCGCCGCTAAAGCCCATTTCAGGTCAGAATAATTTTCATTTAAATATTCCACTACTAATTTTCCAGTAAAACTGGTCGCGCCAAAGACTAATAAGTCATATTCTTTTTCACTCATGCTCAGCTCCCTTGAATAGTGATATAAATAATTTTTTTCTTGCCAACTTGGATAAGTTTTTTTGTGTTAGGTTCGATATGAAAATCTTTTGAATCTACTTTGATTTGGTCAACTTTTACTGCGCCCTGGCTTAGAAGACGTAAAGCTTCTGAAGTGCTTGAGGCAAAGCCAATATCTTTAATTAGATTAGGTAAAGGATAATCTCCTTTATGCATTAGAGTTTTTTCCTCAATATCACTGGGTAATTCATTTTTTGCAAATTTTTTAAAAAAATTTTCTTTAGCAGTTTCCGCCTCTTTTGCAGAGGTAAATCTCTCAGTCAGTTCGACTGCTAACAGAATTTTTGCATCTCTCGGATTACCGCCCTCATCAACTGATTTCTTTATTTTCTCTATCTCATCTGTGGATTGGAGACTCAATAAGTCAAACCATTTAAACATTATCTCATCTGGAATTGACATAGTTTTTCCGAAGATTTGATCAGCATCTTCGGTAATTCCAATATAGTTATTTTCAGACTTTGACATTTTTTTTATACCATCAAGTCCTTCTAGTAACGGCAAGGTAATAATAGTTTGAGGAGACATGCCTTGGTTTTTTTGCAGATCTCGACCGACTAAAAGATTAAACTTCTGATCAGTTCCTCCTAATTCAACATCTGCCTTAAGCTCAACTGAATCTTGGCCTTGCATTAATGGATATAAAAATTCATGAATAGAAATAGGCTGATTATTTTTGTATCTTTTGGAGAAATCATCTCTCTCAATCATCCTGGCAACAGTTGATTGAGCTGAAAGCTTTATCATATCCGCAGCTGTCATCTGATCGCCCCACCTTGAATTGAAATCAACAACAGTTTTGTCTTCATCAAGCACATTAAACACTTGCTCAGCATAGGTATTCGCATTTTCTTTAATTTCTTCATCGGTTAATGGAGGCCTAGTTTTATTTTTGCCACTGGGGTCACCTATTTTTCCGGTAAAATCTCCAATAAGAAAAATTACTTTATGGCCTAAATCTTGAAATTGCCGCATTTTTCTAAGAACAACGGTATGACCAAGGTGTAAATCTGGGGCAGTAGGATCAAAACCAACTTTAACTGTAAGTTTTTTTCCCTGTTTAAGTTTCTCAATTAGATCATCCTCACCAATGATCTCATCAATTCCTTGTTTTATAATCTCAATTTGTTTTTTTGGATTCATAAAGCTTTATATATAATATCAGAACATGTACACAGGCTCTCATTTAAAACTAATTCTTGCCATATTATTGGTGCCATCAATTTTTATATTTCTGATAGCAGCTGATTCAGAAAATAGAAACTTTATTAATGATCCAGAGCTTACTATTGAAAGAATATCTTTTGACCAGGCAAATAGGGATATAAACATACCTAAGGAAAACAAAATTAAAATTAAATCTGGTGATACATTTTATTCAACATTGATTGGTTTTGGTGTTAGTCCTGTGATCATAAATAAGATTGCGAAGGATCGTAAATTAAAAAAATTCATAAGTTTACGTGTCAACGATGAACTTTATATTACTTCCGATAAAGAAGGCTTGTTTGTAAAAAGATTTGATGAAAACTTTTATTTAGATGTGCTTAATATCAAGAATGGTGATTATACATTCGAAAAAAAACGCGATAATTTAGAGAAAATAGCTCAATTTAGAGAGTTTGTAATATCAGATTCTTTATACTCTTCCGGGAAAAAGGCAAATGTTCCAGAATCAGTATTGGGAGATCTGATCTACATTTTTGGTTGGGACATCGACTATGCCTTTGATATCAGAAATGGTGATAAAGTAAAAATTCTCTATGAAGATATATTTTCAAACGGAAGACTTGTTTCAAATGGAGATATTTTAGCAGCAGAATTTACGAATAAAGGTACAGAAATAACTGTTATACGCTTTACCCAAAGAGGCAGGAAAGACTATTACACAACAGATAGCAGTAATGTTCGTAAAGCTTTTTTAAGAACACCAATAGAATTTGCTCGTATAAGTTCACACTATAATCCTAATAGAAAACATCCAATACTTAATACAATTCGAGCACATAAGGGAACAGACTATGCTGCAAAAACTGGCACTGCTGTCAAAACAACAGGAGATGGTGTAATTAAAAATGCTCAATACTCCAGCTCTTATGGAAACTACATTGATATTATGCATTTCAATAAATATATGACTAGATATGCACATCTTAATGGCTTTGCCGAAGGCATAAGAAAAGGTGTAAAAGTAAGTCAGGGTCAAACTATTGGATACGTTGGTTCAACAGGATTAGCAACTGGGCCTCATTTGCATTATGAATTTCACATTAATGGGAAACATACTGATCCTGTTAAAGTTGAACCGCCAAATGCTCAGTCTATAAACTCTTATAATAAAAAATACTTCGATAAACTTGTACAAGAGAGAACAGAAATTATTTCTAATATCTCGAGCATTCAATGAAAAACCTATACGTAGGTCTTATGTCTGGCACCAGTCGAGACAGCCTGGATGGTTGTCTAGTTTCTTTTGATAATGGTTTTAAGATATTTGCCTCTGAAACCATTGATTTCTCTGAAGGATATCAAACTTCTCAAGACAAAGCGTTTATAGGTGAAGAAATTACTAGTAAAAGTATTGAACTAGTGAAGAAACTGATCAGGAACATAGACATACAAGATGTAGTAGCAATAGCTTTTCCTGGTCAGACAATCTTACATAATGATGACTTCAGTTTACAAGCTGGCTCACCTGAAATAATTGCCAAAGCGACAAGAATCCCAGTGTATTCAGATTTTAGAAATTTTGATATTGCTAGAGGAGGCAAAGGAGCTCCTCTCATCCCAATATTCCATAAGTATTTATTATCAGAGGCAGAAACAGAGAAATTAGTCATAAATATCGGAGGTATATGCAATGGAACTTACCTAAAAGACGCTAATATTGAACATGCGTCAGATATTGGTCCTGGTAATTGTCTATTAGATGCAACCATAAGAAATTTTAAATTAGGAACCTTCGACAACGAAGGATTGTTAGCATCCAAAGGTTGCATAGATGATAATTTATTGGAAAAGCTTTTGAGCGAAATTGATTTTCTATCCTATCCTCGAGCAGATGATATAAGTATCTATATGAATTTATTTGATAAATATAAAAAATCTTTTGAAGAAAGAGATCCTGAAGATATTTTAAGTACCTTTGCAGAACTTACTGTAAAAAAAATTGAAGAGTATTTTTATTTTTGTAATGCTCCAGCAAAAGTTATTTTTCATGGAGGTGGCACAGAGAATAAATACCTGATGAAAAGAATAAAAGAGACCATCAAAGCTGAGATCAATACAATTGACAGTTTAATTTCCTCAAAATACGTAGAATCAGCTGCATTTGCATACCTAGCTTTTGAAGAGAGAGCTGTTTTATTTAAATAATTAAATAGAAAAGGATGCACCACATCCACAAGTAGAGGATGCATTTGGATTTTCTACAGTGAACTTTGAACCCATTAAGTTCTCGACGTAATCTATTTTTGAACCAAATATATAAGGATAAGACAAATGGTCTAAGACAACTTGAACCCCATTATCAAAATCAAGCTTTGCATCTTCATCATGGTCAAATTCATCAAATTTAAATCCATATTGAAAGCCAGAACATCCTCCTCCAGTAACATAAACTCTAAAGAATTTATTATTCTCTAATGCTTCCATTGAAGAAATTTTTTTAATCGCGCTTTCTGAAAGCTCAAAAGGTGCTGCTTTTTTAATTTGTATATCCATATATGTGTTACATATTCTATCAAAAATAATTATTGACTTATAATTCTTATCGTTATGAAGAAAACTGTAATTCTATTTTCTAGCACAGATGGTCATACTGTAAGAATCTGCGAAAGAATCATAGACATTTTAAAACATGAGTCAACAGTAACGCTATCAAGCATCGAGAAGGCTGATTCTCTTGATCTTGAAGGTTTTGATTTTATTTTAATAGGGGCAAGCATTAGGTATGGTAATCATAAAGCTAGTTTATTTAGCTTTATTAAAAAAAATATAAAAATATTAAATGTAAAAAAAACAGCATTTTTTAATGTAAACGCTGTTGCCAGAAAAGAGGATAAAAATACTCCTGAAACTAATCCATACCTTATAAAATTCTTAAAAAAAGTTGCTTGGAAACCTACTCTTCTCGAAGTTTTTGCAGGAAAAATTTCTTACCCTAAATATCACTTTTTTGATAAGCATATGATTAGATTTATTATGTGGATGTCTAAAGGTCCTACTAATCCCTCAAAAATTTATGAATTTACAGATTGGGATAAAGTTGAGTCCTTTGGAAATAAAGTTTTGAATAATTATCTTAAAACTTAAACTCATTTGCTTGCTGTTGGTATTAGCTTAATTAGTCATATAAAACTATCATTATAAATGTAAAAAATAAGGTCTTTGGGATCAAAGATTAATTGTAACGTCTTAATGAAAACTAAGAAATCACAAGATTTATTTGAAAAATCTAAACATCATATAGCTGGAGGCGTAAATTCTCCGGTTAGGGCTTTTAAAAGTGTAGGCGGAACGCCTATATTTTTTAAAAAATCTAGAGAATGTTACTTATATGATGAAGATGGAAATAAATATCTTGACTTTGTTGGCTCTTGGGGACCGATGGTTCTTGGTCATTCGAACAAAAACATAGTCAGTGCAATAAAAAATCAGGCAAGCAAAGGAATAAGTTTTGGCGCACCCACTAAAAATGAGTTAGAAATTGCAAAAATTATAAAATCATATTTGCCTAGTATTGAAAAACTGAGAATGGTTAACTCTGGAACAGAAGCAACAATGAGTTGTATAAGATTAGCTAGAGGCACAACTGGTAGAAAAAAAATAATTAAATTCATTGGTTGTTATCATGGGCATGTAGATTCATTGCTTGTAAAAGCTGGTTCAGGATTAGCAACTTTGGGAGTGCCTGATTCCCCTGGAATCCCTGAAGAATTATCACAACTAACAATATCGCTTCCATATAACGATATCTCATCCCTCAATAAAGTATTTCAAGAACATGCTAATGACATAGCAGCAGTAATAATTGAACCAATTGCTGGAAATATGGGTTTTATAGAGCCTGATTTAAATTTTCTTAAAGAATTAAGAAATTTATGCACCAAGAATAAAACGATTTTAATATTCGATGAAGTTATGACTGGTTTTAGAGTTGCAAGAGGTGGTGTGCAAGAATTATTAGGGATAACTCCAGATTTAACTGCGCTTGGTAAGATCGTTGGTGGAGGTTTGCCAGTAGGTGTTTACGGTGGCAAGGCTGAAATAATGAATAATATTTCTCCGGATGGACCGGTCTATCAGGCTGGCACTTTATCTGGAAATCCAATTGCTGTAAGTGCAGGAACAGCCTTGCTAAAGCAGCTAGGGAATAAAGAAATTTATACTTCTATGGAAGAGAATGCAAAAAAATTCTTAAATCCAATTAAAGAATATACAAACGAACTTAATATGCCTTTCTCATTTAATGTCAGAGGCGGAATGTTTGGTTTTTTCTTTTCAAATTCATTGCCAAAAAATTTCGATGATGTTCAGAAAACAGATATTGCATTATTTTCAAAATTTTTTAGAAAAATGCTCGAGAAAAGTATTTATTTACCACCTTCAGCTTATGAAAGTTGCTTTATATCAACTTTGCATGATGAAGATAAGATGTTAAAAGCTGCTAAACTTGCAAAAGAATCGCTTAAAGAAATAAAAGATGAAATTTGATATTTTAGGAGTTGGAAATGCGTTAGTAGATGAGACTTTTTATGTTGAAAAAAAATTTGTTGATTCTACAAATCTTTTTTTTAATCAATTTAAGTCAATTTCATATCAGGATCAGGAAGATATTCTATCTGGATTACCCTCAGATTCTGCACCTGATATTGTATGTGGAGGTTCAACAACAAATAGTCTTGCTGCAACTTCTAACTTTGGTTCCAATTGCGCGCATATCTGTCAATTAGCAAACGATGAAAGAGGCAAACTTTATGAAAATAATCTCAAAGAGAACGGCATTACATCAATTAATAATTTTTATCATGAAGAAGTACGTACTGGCAGATGCCTTGTATTCATAACTCCAAATAGTGAGAGAACTATGGGAACTTATCTTGGTGCTTCTGAAAAATTAATATTCAATGAAGACTTTATTGAAGTGGCAAATAACTCAAAAATTTTATTTTCTGAGGGCTATCAATTCACATCAGATGAAAATTTTCTAGCTTTCCTTAATATTCTTAAAAAAACAAAACACACAACTAAACTCGCATTAAGCCTTTCAGACCCAGGTGTAGTACAGGCCTTCAAAAATCGTTTTAAAGAAGTATTTAATGTAAGAAAAGTTGATTACCTATTTTGCAACAAAGAAGAAGCAATATCTCTAGTCGGAGATAATTTTGTAAAAGAACTTAGCTCAATTGCAGAAAATTTCGTTGTTACTAATGGGGCAAAAACCTCATTTTTAGTTGAAAATGGTTCTTATTCAGAAATAAAAGCAAAAAATGTAAAAGCTATTGATTCAAATGGAGCTGGAGACATATTTGCTGGAGCAGCTTTAAATAAAATTATTGAAGAAGAAAGTTTTTTAAATGCATGTGAATTTGGAAATTATGCATCATCCAAAATTGTTCAAGAAAAAAGCCCAAGACTTTCTATTGATCAGTACAAGAAATTAAAAGCTGATTATTGAAGTGACTCCTGATATTTATAACGACAAGAGATTTGGAATTAACCACGCATCTATCTCTAAAAATGCTTTAAATATAATATCAAAATTACATAAATCTGGGTTTGAAGCATACATAGTTGGTGGTGGTATCAGAGATATGATTAAAGGGCTTAAGCCTAAGGACTTCGACATAGTTACAAACTGTGAGCCAGAAAAAATTAGAAAGATTTTTAGAAACTCTAGAATAATTGGTAGAAGATTTAAGCTTGTACACATAGCTTTTGCTGATGAAATTATAGAAGCAACAACCTTCCGCTCAGGAGGTACAAATACAACAGAATCAATTGAAATAAACGAAAAGGGTAGGATAGTAAGGGATAACAATTGGGGTACACAAGAAGAGGATGTATGGAGAAGAGATTTAACTATAAATTCTATATATTATGATCCTTTTTCACATGAAATTATTGATTACACAAGGGGAATCAAAGATCTCAAAGATAAAAAGATAAAATTTATTGGTAATACAGGTGAGAGAATACTAGAAGATCCTGTAAGAATTCTAAGAGCATTAAGATTTGCTGCAAAATTAAACTTCACAATTGATCAAGAAATAGCTGAAAGTATTAAAGAACATAAAAATCAATTATTAGAAATGCCAACAGCAAGACTTTATGAAGAAGTGGTTAAAATGTTTATGACAGGTCATGCAGAGCAATCGTTTATACAGTTAAAAGCGTATGGAGTTTTTGATATATTATTTCCTCATTTTAAGGATGAAGATGGAATATTTGATAAGTTTTATGTTGAGGCATTTAGAGAAACTGACGAACGATTTAAGTTGAATAAGAAACTTAATGTTGGCTTTATCTTTGCAGTACTACTTTGGCCTAAAGTTTTTCTTGATTCTGGTATTAGCATACATATTAATTTTAAAAGATTTTATAGATCCATTGCTGAGGTTGTCAGAAGACAACAAATGATTACATCTATTCCAAAAAAATTCTCGAGTTTTATAAAAGATGTTTGGATGAATCAGGTCCGTTTTAATAGAGTTGGAAAGAAATCAATCAATTTTACAAAAAATCTAAGATTTCGAGCTGCTTATGATTTTTTGTTACTAAGAAATATTAATGAACAAAATTTAGAAGCATCAATCAAATGGTGGACAGAATTTAAAACAGCAAACTATGATAAGAAGATAAGGTTACTGAACACAAATAAGAAAAAAAATGCAAGAAAGCAAAATTCCTAACTATATTGCAATCGAAGGCCCTATAGGTGTTGGTAAAACTTCACTTTCAAGAAAGATTGCCATAGATTTTGGTCACGAACTTTGTCTAGAGGAATCGGATGAAAACCCTTTTTTAAAATCATTCTATAAAGATAAGCAGAATTATGCTTTTGCGTCTCAATTGTATTTTGTGATGCAAAGATCTCAGCAGATAGATATGTTCTTTTCAGATGATCTAATAAAAAGAAGGGTTGTTGCAGATTTTATGTTTCAAAAAGAAGATCTCTTTGCAGGCCTAAACCTAACATCAGATGAATTCAAAATTTTTAAGGAAGTTAAGTCAAAATTTTATGATTCTTACCCGAAACCAGACTTGCTAATATACTTACAAGCTACACCTGAGAGAGTTCTTGAAAGAGTTAATAAAAGAGCTAGATCATATGAAGATCATGTCGCTTTAGAATATCTTGAGAGGCTTTGTGAATCTTATACTGAATTTTTCTTTGATTACTCCGAGACTCCCCTATTGGTTCTAGATGTCAATGATGTAGATTTTGTTGAGAATAATGAAGATTATAAAAAAGTCGTAGATTGCCTTAAGAGAGAAATAAAAGGCAGAGAATTTGTAAATTTAACACCAAGCTTTTTTTAATGAAGATAGATATATCAAAGCTTTTGCAGACAGAATTGCTCGGAAAAAAAATTGGTGAATTTTTATCAAATTTTGATGGCTTGGCAATATTTTATCTAGATGGTAATTTGGGTGCAGGTAAAACAACATTAGTTAGAGAGATTTTAAAAGCAATGGGTTGGAAAAATGCTGTTAAGAGTCCAACATTTAGTATTTTGGAGGAATATCAGATAGCTAATAAAGACATTTTTCACTGCGATTTATATAGGCTCGATAATCAGAACGATTTTGATATGCTTGGAATTGAAATTACTGAAAACTCGAATGGAATTTTCTTCATTGAATGGCCTAATAAAGTTTCTAGATTCAATTTTGGTGAAGAGTTTTTTTTAAAATTATCTTTAACCAATCAAACGCGATATATAGAGTTTGAGACAAACAATAAAAAATTTTTAAACTGCATTGATGGGATCAATATCAACAACCCAATTTGATATTTCCTTTTTTGATTTTTCAGTATTTTTAGTAAATCTAGATAAAACTTCATGCATCTTTTGCTTTTTTGTACTTTGTATAATGCAAAACATTCTATGTTTAAACCCAATTTTTGTTACTGGACTATCGAATGGTCCATAAATCTCAATATCTTCTTCAGATAATTCTTTTTTAGCATCAACTAGAAACTTTCTTAATCTTGATTGATTAGCGTCTTCTGCTTTTAAATATATAAGATTTATGTAAGGTGCTAAATCAAGTTTTTTTCTGTCTGCTAGGAGCTCTTTAGCAATTTTTTGGTAACTTCCTGTTTGAATTAAGTTAAATAAAGGATGATCAGATACTTTTGTTTGCAAATATACGTTATTTTCTATTCCTGACCTCCCAGCCCTTCCTGCAACCTGTACAATTAATTGAGCAGTTTGTTCTTGCATATGAATATCTGCACCAAATAGACCAAAATCCATATTTAATACAATGACTAAGCTGATATTTTTAAAATCGTGTCCTTTAGCAAGTAACTGTGTACCCACAAATATTTTTGGCTTAGTATCTTCGAGGCTGGTAGTGCTTTCTTCTCTTTTGGCTTTTCCAGATACGGTATCCTTATCGATTCTCACTACATTTGCCTGAGGAAGTTCCCTCTTAAGTACCTGCTCAACTTGCTGTGTTCCTAATCCTCTATCCGTAAAATCATTACTTCCACAATCTGGACAAGATCTAGGGATTCCCCAAACACTTTCGCATCTATGACATTTAAGTCTTTGTACATTTTGGTGTAGAACTAAGGTTGCATCACAACAATTACCTTTTGCAATCCAACCACATGAATTACACATAAAAATTGGTGCATAGCCCCTTCTATTTAAAAGGATTAGTGTTTGATGACCAGCTTTTTCATTTTCAGCAATCTTTTTGAGCAATTCATTTGATATGCCCCCGGTTGTTTTATTTTTTGACACTTGATGTATAGATATTTTTGGTAATGGAATATCCGATATTCTTCTATCTAATGCACAAGTGTCAATTTCTCCATTGTCTGCTCTATTTATATTCATTAGTGATGGAGTAGCAGATGCATATACAATCCTTGCTTTTGAACTATAAAGTATTTTGGATATCTCTTTGGCATCATATCTAAAACCATCTTGTTGTTTATATGATTGATCATGTTCTTCATCAAAAATAATTGCTCCGAGGTTTTCGATTGGTAAAAAGATTGAAGACCTTGTTCCAATTATAATTTTTGGTTTCTTATCTTTAGCAGCAAGCCATACTTTTATCCTTTGAATAGGCGTTAGGCCTGAATGGTTTAGAAAAACCTTGTTTCCAAAAGTTTTCTGAAAATTATTAAAGATTTGAGGAGTCAAGAAAATTTCGGGAACCATTACCAATGCGCTCTTTCCTCCATTTATAAGTTCCTTGATAAAATGTTTATAAATTTCTGTTTTTCCAGAAGATGTGATGCCAGAAAGCAATATTTCTCCTGTGCCCTTTGCTTCAATAGAATCTAGAGCCTTTCTTTGATCTTTTGTTAAGTTATGTAAGTTATTTGAAATACTATGAGACTTAGTTTTAGTTATATATTTTTCGAGGATGGTTTGATGTTTGGCTTTTCTTAAAAAAGTTGGAATAAAAGATTCAAAAACAATTCCAATTGGATGCATGTAATAATCAGAAATATAGATTATTTGTTTTAATATTTGTCTATCAAATAATGGTATTTCGTCTAGTACTTCATCAATTTCTTTCAATTTATAGCTGTCATTAAAATGATCCGATTGGTTAATAACAATCCCTACAAGCTTTCTTCTACCAAACTCAACTAAAACTCTTTTACCGACTAAATCACGTTTAAATTGATTTTTATAAGTAAATGTTTGGCGTAATGGAGATGGAATTGCTATTTGAACAAAATTCATGAATTTATTGTAATAGATTATTAATTTGATATTATTCGAATTCAAATTATTTGTTATGAAAAAAAATATACATCCAGAAACTCGTGAAGTACTATTCCACGACACCAGTGTGGATCAATATTTTCTTATTCGCTCAACCTTAAAAACTACACAAACAAAAAAATGGGAAGATGGTAAAACATATCCTTATTGTGTTGTTGACACATCATCAGCATCTCATCCGTTCTATACAGGACAACAAAAGATACTTGATTCGGGTGGAAGAGTTCAGAGATTTGAGAAAAAATTTGGAAAGAAGTCGGGCTAACTTCCAGTACTGCCAAAACCTTTGACACCTCTATCAGTCTCAGCAAATTCATCAACTTTATCCAATTCAACTTGTGCAACTTTAATAATTATCAATTGGGCTACCCTATCGCCTGGCTCAATTAAAATATCTTTATCTGACCTGTTCCAGAGAGAAATGCTAAGAGGTCCCTGATAGTCAGAATCTATAAGGCCCATTAAATTTCCGCATACTAGACCTTTTTTTGCACCTAGTCCTGATCTTGGTATTACCATTCCAGCAAATTCTGGATCTTCTATGAATATTGAAATACCTGAAGAGATTATTGTTGACTCATTTGGTGATAAAACCACTTGAGTATCGATACATGCAATTAAATCTAATCCAGCTGAACCTGAAGTCTGATATTTAGGTATTTGAAAATCTTTACCTATCCTTGAGTCAAGAATTTTAAATTTCAATTTCATAAGTGAAGGATTAATTATTGCATAAAATGAATTACTATTTTATTATCATCCGTTCTTATGAGTAAGGTATGTCAAGTAACAGGTAAAAAGGCGATGGTTGGCAATCATGTCTCCCATGCAAAAAACCGTGTAAAACGTTTGTTTAAACCAAATCTTCACAAACATAAATTCTGGGTAGAATCAGAGAACAAATTTGTGACCCTAACTTTATCTACTAAAGGAATGAGAATTATTGATAAGAAAGGTATTGATACAGTTCTCAAAGATATGAGATCAAGAGGCATAAAAGTTTAATTTTGCTTTTACTTGCTTCAGCATCTCAAAGACGTACAGAATTACTCGATTTAATTGGTATAAATCATAAGGTTATTGACCAAAACTTTGACGAAGATTCCGTAGTCGAAAAGGATCCTATATTATGCTCAAAACTGATTGTAGAGGGTAAAAATAAAAGTGCTAGAGCGTTACTACTAGAGAGCAGTGATAAAAATTTCCCAGTATTAACTGCAGATACATTAGTATTTACACCTTCTAAAAATATAGTCGGAAAACCTGAAAATCATGAGCATTCAAGAGAACTTCTTAGAGAATTCTCAGGTACTACCCATAGTGTTTTTTCAACAATAATGGTTAGCACAACTGAACAATCCATCTTAAAAACATGCGAAACAAAAGTTTCTTTTAAAAATATGACTGACCAAGAGATAGAAGAGTATGTTTTGTCGGAAGAGGGAGTAGGTAAGGCCGGCGCTTACGGTATTCATGGGCCAGCAGGAAAATATGTCACAAACATCGAAGGTAGTTATACGAACGTTGTAGGTTTACCAGTTCATGAGACATATGAAATTTTAAAAGAACTAGATCTTCTTTAATTTTTGTTCGCGTAATCTACAATCTTTTCTTTCAGATCTGGGATTTTATTCAAAAATTTCATGCCCGAGTTTAGTATTTTTTCCGATAGCCCATCAGCATTTCCAAAAGCTCCAAAAATACTCTGAATTATCCATGTCATTTGAATATTTTTACTATTTCTTTTTTTATTGTATTCACTAAGTGCATGCATATCTCCAGAGATGATTTGATCAAGACTATTATTCAGCTGCATGATATCGCCAATACCTAAATTTAAGCCTTGGCCTGCCATAGGATGAAAAGTATTTGCAGCATCTCCACATAATACAGTTTTTCCTATATATAAATTCTTTGCTCTTGAGTGTTTCAGTTCAAAACCATTGCCAAGCTCTAATTCATTAGAATTTAATCCTAATGCAAACTTATCATTTACTTCTTTAAGATCTTCACTGACATTCCCCGTTGAATTGGAACAGAATATTATTGAATAGTGTTCTTCTTTATCATTTAAAGGTAGCAATGCTAAAGTTCCTGAATTTAAGAAATACTGTTTTGCTACATTATTATGTTTTGCTTTTACACAGGTCACGTAAGCTTTTTGCCCGTAGAACCAGTCTTCACTTTCAAAATCTAATAATTGTCGTACCTTCGAATTCATTCCATCGGTAGCGAACAAGAATTCAGCCTCAATCTTATTTTTATTTGTTTGCACTATTGGATTATCAGGATTCTTTAAATCTATTATTTCTTCATCCCATTTAATATTCTTTTGAACATTTTTAATTAGCTTTTCATGTAAATCGTAAAGCAAACAAATTGAGGTAACTTTATCATTATCATTTTTATTAAGAGTCATTGTTAAATCATGATCTTGATATAGTTCCATTCTGCTGACAGGCGTGGCCCATCTATTTATGTCTATTTTTTTATCAAGTGAGTTGAGAAATAGAACCGTGTCTTTTGTTAAAGCTACTGTTCTATAAGGAATTTTTTTCAGTTCTTTGTTTTTTTCAAGAATAGTGAAAGGTATGTCTCTTTTTTTTAATATCATGCCTAAGAGGCATCCTATTACTCCAGCACCTATAATAACAATTGGTTTTGACATTATGACTTCATTAAGTTTTCAATTTCGTCAGTTTCAACAGGCACCTTTGAGGTAAGATTTTCGAACCCATCATCAGTAATTAAAATATCATTTTCAATTCTAATTCCAATACCTTTCCATTTATCATCGACATCTGCATTATCATTAACATAGATTCCTGGTTCTATAGTCATTACCATGCCTTTCTTAAAATTAATTTCTTTACCATCCAGGGTATATGGACAATCATCATGAACATCTAATCCCATCCAGTGACCAATTTTATGGTAATAAAATTCCTTGAAAGCTTTCTTTTCAAGAATCTCATCTAAACTTCCTTTTAGGAACCCAATGTCAAGTAAACCTTGAGATAAAACTTTTTCTGACGTTTTTTGTGGGTTAGTACATGGTTCACCAATTTTTGCAGCCTCACATGCTGCATTATGAGCTGCTAAAACAATGTCATAAACTGCTTTTTGCTCAGCAGAAAATTTTCCATTGATTGGAAATGTTCTAGTTATATCAGAAGCATACATGCCATATTCGCAACCTGCATCAACTAAAACTAATTCACCGTCATGAATATTTTGATTGTTCTGGATGTAGTGCAATACACATGCTCTAGATCCACCAGCGACAATTGGTGTGTAAGAAGCTTCTCGAGAACCATTAATTTTGAATTCATTCAGATACATGCATTCAAGATCATATTCAGACATACCAACGCTAACATTTTGCATTACATTTTTATGTGATATTGCGGCTATTTCACAAGATTTTTTTATTAAGCTAATTTCTTCGTCGTCTTTAACTAATCTCATGCTACCTAAAATATTCGAAAAGTTTTTTAAATCTATGTTGCCTTGGTGCCTTTCCATTGAATTAGCTGAATTGATCCAATTAGTTATCTTTGAATCAAAATCTATATTCTTGCCAACTAAGGCATATAAAGTCTGATTGCCCCTAATTAATTCTGGTAAAACATCATTAATTTTATTGATGTCAAAAGCTTCATCAAAACCAAAAAAATCTTTTGCCGCCTCTGGGCCCCACATAAAACCATCCCATTTTTCTAAATCAGGATTCTTTTCTCTACAAAATAAGGCTGAGCGACCATCGCTGTGCAATAGCATGACAGAATCAGATTCTTGGAAGCCCGTTAAGTAATAGAAGTTACTGTCTTGTCTAAAAGGAAATGTAGTATCATTATTTCTTGATACTAGTTTTGCCGAACTAATCACAAGAACGGAATTTTTTTCCATTCTTTTTATGGCTTCAGCTCTTCTAGCTTTAAAAGTATTTAAGTTTAAATCTGACATAGACGCATATTATGCACGAAAAAATAAAAAAATTATCAGCCTTAGTAGATAAACTTATAGAACAAAATTTCAAATTAAAAACAGAATCAAAGTCTATGCGTAATAAAATTGAAGAGTTACGAATAAAGATAGAGAATCTTGAAAGAGAAAATCAATCTTTAGTCATAAAATCTTCAGAGAATAATAGTGAATAATCAGTTTTCAGGAACTAAAGAGGTTGCAGAAAACCTTGCCTTTAATCTTGCAGCTTTGAATAGTTACATACAGAAAGTAGGAATAGACATTCCTATGATATCAGAATGTAAACAATTCAAAGGAGGACAGTCGAATCCAACATATTTATTGAGTGGAGATAATAAAAATTATGTGCTTAGACGCAAACCGCCTGGAAAGCTCCTTAAAAGTGCGCATGCCGTTGATAGAGAGTACAGAGTAATTACAGCATTAGAAAATACTCCTGTTCCAACACCAAAGACTTATCATCTCTGTGAAGATCCAGAAATTATTGGAACAGCTTTTTACATAATGGAATACTGTGACGGCGTAATTTATTGGGATCCTGTAGCTTCAGAAGTAAATACTGAAAGACGAAAAGGAATCTTCGATCAATTAAATTTTGGAATAAGCGCTCTTCACTCACAAGATTATAAAAAACTAGGTTTAGAGAATTTTGGTAAAGATGGTAACTACATAGAAAGACAGATTTCTCGATGGTCAAAACAATATTTTGATTCAGAAACTGAAGCTCTTGATTCGATGCACAAATTAATTGATTGGCTTCCTCATAAAACACCCAAACAAAAGTATACGACTATAGTTCACGGAGACTATCGATTAGATAATGTTGTCATGACAAGTGATGATAAAAATATGGCGATGCTTGATTGGGAGCTTTCAACTATAGGAGATCCTCTCGCAGATTTTGGTTATCACTGTTTGCTTTGGCATATTGGCAATATTGATGATGACGCTGCCAAAAACCTGGGGATACATACTGAAAAAGAGTATTTAGAACTCTATTTGAAAAGAACTAAAATGGAATTAGAGAGAGAATGGGATTTTTATATTATTTTTTCACTTTTCAAAGTAGCAGGCATATGCCAAGGCATCTTAGGTAGAGTAAGAGATGGAACGGCAGCAAGTGACTTTGCTATACAAATGGGTAAACGTGCCAAAATGTTTGCAGATCTAGGGTGGGAGAAGGCAAAAAAAATATCATGAGTAATATTGATGCATTGTTAAGTGAAATGTGGAGAGATTACATTTCATATACTCCCTCAGCTGAAAAAATATCCAAGCTTTTTGGTGAACATGTAACAAATGATCATATTGCTTTTAGAACATTAAATTTGGACCAGTGCAACATATTCAAACAAGCCAATTATCTACAACAGTTTGGTTATACAATTTCAGGAGATTATCATTTTGAGCAAAAGAAATTAAATGCTGTTCATTTAGAAAATGTGGAAGAAAGACTACCTAAAATTTTTCTATCTGAACTCATTCTTGAAGAATTTTCCTCGGAGTTAAAAGAATTTTTTGTGAATATTTTTAGTAAAATTCACCTTTCTGAAAAAGAATTATTCATGGGAGGTAGGTTTTGGGAAATAGATTATGATATTTACACAAAACTTGCTCAAGAAAGTGAATATGCCTCATGGTTATATGTATGGGGCTTTTGTCCAAATCATTTTACTGTATCTATAAACCACTTAACTAAATACCAAGACATTGAGGCTGTTAATGCAATGATTAAGGCAAATGGCTTCACTCTGAACAGTTCAGGAGGAGAAATCAAAGGCACAAAGCAAGAAATGTTAGAACAATCTTCGATCATGGCAGATAAAATAAAAGTAAGATTTGGAGCGATTGATGAAATTGTGCCGAGTTGCTATTACGAATTTGCTAAACGTTATTCAGATAACTCTGGAAAAATATATCAAGGCTTTGTGACTACTTCTGCAGATAAGATTTTTGAGAGTACTAATAAATAATTCTTTTAGTTAAGTATTTCTGCCAGAGGTTTTTGAATAAAATCGTATTTATTTATATCAGGATCTGGTAATTGATAACCATCAATAATTCCTTCAAAATCGTTCCAGATAATAATATCTAAATCGAGGGTACGAGGCGTAAACTTATTATTAGGATCTCTTTCTCTACCACAAGAGGTTTCTATGTCCTTAAGCAAATTACGTGTATCTTTAAAATTCAAGCTAGTAGTGCATCGTAAGGCTAAATTTAAAAAATCGTCGCTATCCATGCCTACAGCTTGTGAAATGTGTTCATTGCTAACTGCTTCTAATATGATTTTATTTGTTTCTTTAATAAGATTCAGACCTTTTTTGATATTTTCTTGAGGTTCAATATTTGAACCAACAAGAACATAAAACTTATTCATAGTCTTCTGAGGTACGTTCAATAATGACCCCAACATCCTGGGAAAATCGTAATGCACCTGGCTTTGAGACTCTAAGTTTAATCCAATTTACGTCAAAATCTTTTATAACCATTTCAGCAATTTTCTCTGCAAAGGTTTCAACGAGTTCAAATTTGTGTTCTTCAATGAACGAGATAATTTTTTTTGTAATTGTCTTGTAATCGGTGGTGGCTTCTATCTTATCTTCTTTTGAGGCTGAGAAATTATCGTGATCAATTTCATAGGAAAGACTAATTTCCTGTTTAATCTTTTTCTCCCAATCAAAGATACCTATTGTTCCTTTGACACGAAGATCTTCAACATAAATTCGATCTTTTTTAATCATACAATTCACCTAGAGGCCATCTGGGTCTGGCATACTTTGTTGGATACTTCCTAAGATTATATTTCTTTCTTATATATCCTGCATAGGCAATCATTGCAGCATTATCTGTACAAAACTCCATTTTTGGATAACTCATTTTTAGATCCAATGTTCTGGCCATTTCAGTAAGCCTTTTTCTGAGTAGACTATTTGCTGCAACACCTCCAGAACAGATCAGTTTTTTTATGCCTGTTTGTTCTATAGCATATGCTAGTTTTTTTGTAAGAACATCTACAACAGCTTCTTGAAAAGATGCAGCTACATCAGGATAATCTTTCTCTTCAAGCTCATCTAACGCATATAAAACTGCTGTCTTTAAACCGCTAAAACTAAAATTTAAGTTTTTTTCTTTCATCAATGCTCGTGGAAAATTAAATCTATTTGGATTTCCTTTTTCAGCTAGTTTTGAAACTTTTGGACCTCCAGGATATTCTAAATTTAATAACTTGCCTACTTTGTCAAAAGCTTCACCACACGCGTCATCAATTGTCTCACCAAGTATTTGGTAATTTCCATACTCTAAACATTTTATTATTTGTGTGTGTCCGCCAGAAACGAGCAGACATAGATATGGTGTTTCTAAATTATTATCTTCCAAACCAGGTGCAAGAATGTGACCTTCAAGATGATTTATTGGGAGTAGTTCAATATCTAAAACATTTGCAATAGTTTTTGCAACAGTCTCACCAACCATTAAAGATCCTATAAGACCAGGTCCTGCCGTAAATGCTATCAAAGATATATCTTCAAGTTTTTTATCAGATTTTTTGAGTAAGTTTTTTAAGATATTAATTATCTTCACACTGTGGTCTCTGGCTGCTATTTCAGGGATAACACCTCCATATTCTGTGAATAGTTCTACTTGAGAATTTACCATATGAGCAACGAGGCCTTCCTCCTGAGAATAGAGAGCTAAACCTGTTTCATCACAAGAACTTTCAATACCTAAAATTAACATTGTTGATTCTTTTAAATTTATCCTTAAAATACACACTACATTATGCCAAGTATAAAAATTAAAGAAACTGAATCTTTTGATGTAGGTTTGCGAAAATTTAGAAGAGCTTGTGAAAGAGCAGGCGTTGTTACTGAAGTTCGTAAAAGAGAGTTTTTTGAGAAGCCTACGGAAGAAAGAAAGAGAAAAGCTGCTGCTGCAGTAAAAAGAAATTATAAAAGAGTTATGAAAGACTCTTTCTCTAAACTTAAATAAGTTGTCTACCTTAAAAGATCAAATATATTCTGAGCTGAAACAAGCGATGCTTAATAAAGACGTCTTTGAAAGAGATACATTGAGATTAGTAACGTCAGAAATCAAAAGATTTGAGGTAGATAATAGGCAAGAACCTACAGACGATGACGTTATTGCGATTCTAAAAAGGATGGCAAAACAAAGAAAAGATTCTATTCAACAATATAAAGATGGTGGAAGGCCTGATTTAGAGGAAATTGAACAGAAAGAACTTGATTTGTTATCGACATATTTGCCACAAGCTTTGAGCGGTGACGCATTAAAAACTGCTATAAGTGCGATAATTTCTGAAAATAGTTTTAGTGGTATGCAAGATATGGGTAATGTAATGAAGGAGCTCAAAACTAAACATTCCAACGCAGAGATGTCGGAGGCGAGTTCTTTGGTAAAAACTTTACTCTCTTGATCTATAAGAATTAGGCAGTTCTTTTTCCTTCAAATATCTTTCAGTAAGCTCTTCGTACCTATTAGACAAATCTTGGTCTATTCCGTCTACAAGAAGATTATCAACATTAGTCATCAGCTCTAGCGGGTCATCGTCCCAAATCACAAGATCTGCATCAAAGCCTGGTGCTAATGACCCTACCCCAACTAAACCAAAGATATCTGCTGGATTAGAAGTTATTGATTTCATTGCAGTAATGTAATCGAGGCCCATTGCTACAGAATTACCTGCTGACTGAGTAGCTAGGTATGCATTATGAGAGCCAGCTCCTTGTGAGTAATAAAATGCCATTTTTACACCTGCTTGATCCAGTCTAATAACGTTTTCATAAGTAGAATTTAATGAATCGAATGTTCTTGGCACATTATCTAGAGGGTCTAATATAACTGGTACATCTGCTTTAGCTATTTCATCTGCAACCATATGAGCTTCGGCAGCGCCCCATAACACAAGATCAATCTGCTGACTTTCAGAAAACTTTAAAATATTTAGAATATCAGTAGCTCTGCTTACCTCTACAACTAGTGGTATTTCACCATTCAAGACTTTTAATAATGCTTTGAAATCTCTGCTTGTAAATTTGTAATCATTAGCTGTTCCAATCATGAATTGGGTCATATCAGCATAGTTATCATCTTTATTTGCACGTACGTAATTAAAAAGGTCTTCCATGAACAATAAGTTTGCTGCTCTTGAATCGTTGTAAGATTGACCAAAACTTGTAACCAGACCGAGTGGTCCCTGTTTCTTTTGCTTATAACCTTCATTGATCTTTGTATATGTTAATAGGCCTGAAAAATAACCTGATGCTTGTGGTACATGCACAGTGGAAGACACTCCTTTTGCTCTATTGAGTCTTACGGCTTGTGAGAAAGGATTATATGCTTTGCTGGGATCAAAACCAGCATTATAGATATTTGATGAAGTATCATTTGTTTCAGGCAATGATTCTAATTCTAATAAGCCCAAAGATGAAAATACTATTAAGCCTGGTGTAACGAATTTGCCGTTTGCATCAATGATATTTTCCGCTCCTACATCTCCAATATTATCTTCAATAAGAATAATTAATCCTTCATCTACTAAAATATCTTTCTTTGCAAAACTACCATCGGGTAAAAAAGTCATTCCTCCTTTTATAAGATACATATCACCAGAATCAGAAAAAATTAAAAATGGCAAGAACATTAGAATTCTTAAAAATTTCACTATCTAACCTCCCACTCTTTTATTCCAAGATCAAAGTCCGTGTGAGGCATAAAGTTTGTTGCTTTATCAAACGCAAGAGCTCCGTCTATATATACTTGATCTGCTTTTGTATAAACACTAAAAGGATTTCCGCTCCAAATTACTAAATCTGCATCCTTTCCCGCATCTAAAGTTCCAGTTTGATCAAGTATGCCTAGCGATTTTGCTGGGTTTTTTGTGATCCAGGTCATAGCCCTTCCTTCTGAAATCTCAAAACCTGCTCGTCTACCAGCAGCAAGAGCTTTTGCAGCTTCTTGATTGAGTCGTTGAATACCACTTTCATCATCTGAATGAACTATTGCACAACCAGTGCCGCCTCTTGCTTGATCCACTATAGCTATATTTGCAATAGTCATATCATATGCCTCATGTTTAAAGCCCCACCAGTCTGCCCAAAGGGCTGCACATATCCCTTCGTCAGCAAGAAGATCTGCTATCTTATAAGCTTCTACTCCATGATGAAAAGTGGAAATTTTATAACCAAACTCTTCGCCAATATTTATCATTGTTGCCATCTCATCTGCTCTATAGCAATGGTTGTGAACTAATATTTCTCCATCAAGAACGCCAGCTAAAGTTTCATTTCTGATATCCCTATGTGTGGCATCACGCTCAAGTTGTTCTTTGTAATTTTCTGCACCAATCCAAGCATTTCTATATCCTGCAACATTACCCATTCTTGTGGAAGGGCCTCTAGAGCTGTAGACTCTTTTAGGATTTTCACCGCAAGCCATTTTTAACGAATGAGGAGCACGAGGAAATTTCATTTCTGGAACAGTATTTGCTGAAACATTTTTTAAAGTTACACCTCTGCCACCAAAAAGATTTGCCGAGCCAGGTAAGACATGGAAAGTGGTTATCCCTCCTGCTAATGCAAGTTTGTATTGTGGATCTTGTGTCCAAACACTGTGTTCTGCCCAAACTTCAGAAGTTACAGGATTAGTTGCTTCATTACCATCACTACTTGTTCTTACACTTGGAGCAGGATATACACCCATATGTGAATGATTATCTATGATACCTGGAGTGACATATTTTCCTGTACCATCTATTTCTTTTGCATCACCAACATCCAATCTCAATCCAACACCTTGAATTTTTCCATCGGAAAAATGTACATCAAAGTTTTGAAATTTATTTCCATTACCATCGAAAACTGTTGCATTTCGTATAACAATATTTTGAGATTTAAGTGGCTTGTACGTCGATGCATATGTGCCATGTAAGTCATCTTTAAAATTTGTAACAGAACCTTCCACTTCATTTTGAAAAAATGAACTTGTCTGATCGGTACAACCAAGAAGAAAAACTGTAAAAAGTGGTAGTAATAATTTCTTTGTCATCTAATTAATCCTTGACTGTATAATAGTAAACAACAAAATTAACTATGCATAGATTAGATAACCGTAAATATGATCAATTAAGAGAAGTCAGTATTGTCCCTGATTTTAATAAGCATGCTGAAGGTTCAGCTTTAATTAAATTTGGGGATACACATGTAATTTGTAATGCAAGCATAGAAAAAGCTGTTCCTAGGTGGATGCAAGATAAAAAAACAGGATGGATAACAGCTGAGTATGGCATGTTGCCTCGTTCAACTAACGAAAGAATGAACCGCGAAGCTCAGAGAGGGAAGCAATCTGGAAGAACTATGGAAATACAAAGATTAATTGGAAGATCATTAAGACAGGTTGTAGATCTCGATCAATTAACAGGGTACACGATCACTATTGATTGTGACGTAATACAAGCAGATGGTGGAACAAGAACAGCATCAATAACTGGTGGAACAATTGCTTTATGCAAAGCATTGAAGAAAATTGGTAAAGAAAATGCTGTTAAAAACTTAGTTGCTGCAATTAGCGTTGGTATCTATAAAGAAGGATTATTGCTTGACTTAAATTATGAAGAAGATAGTAATGCAGAGTGTGATGTGAACATAGTAATGAACGAAAAGCTTGATTTTATTGAGATTCAAGGTACAGGGGAGGAAAAAGCATTTTCCAAGGAACAATTCAATGCTCTTTTAGACTTAGCTGAGAGTGGAATTAAAGACCTCTTTAAATTGCAAAACGAAATAATTAACTCTAGGTGAAAGATTATCAGAAAAACTTTATAAGACTTGCTCTGAAAGCAAACGCACTTAAATTTGGCGACTTTACACTTAAGTCTGGTAGAAAAAGTCCATATTTTTTCAATGCATCAGCGTTTATTGAATATGGTGCCTTGGATGAGTTAGCAGAAATCCTAGCTGCAAAAGTAAAAGATTCAAATTTAAAATTTGATATGATTTTTGGGCCAGCTTATAAGGGTATTTTCCTTGCATCAATTTTGGCCACTAAGCTTAGCAAAGAAGGGAATATGCCTATTTGCTTTAATAGAAAGGAAATTAAGGATCATGGAGAAGGTGGAACTCTTATTGGAGCAATTCAAAAAGGGAATGTACTCATTATTGATGATGTAGTCTCATCCGGCTTAGCAATAAGAGAGGCTTTAACTTTTTTAAACGGGAATGAGGTCAATATTTGTGGAGCTCTGGTAACCCTAGATCGTCAAGAAAAAGGTCAGAGTTCAATGCTCAAGGCATCATCAGAACTTAAAAAAGAAGGCCTTGATGTTTTTTCAATAATTTCTCTTGATGATCTATTGAGTGCAAATGAAGTAATTGATAAAGATATTCTTAAAAGTATAAGAATCTATAGAGATGAATTTGGCGGTGAAGATGTTTAGTGGAATTGTACAAGAAAAGGGAGTAATAAATACCTTATTACAAGGCAATGGACACTTAATTATCACAGTCAATTGTTCTAAGAGTTTTATCAAAGATAAAAAAATTGGTGACAGTGTTGCAGTAGATGGTGTTTGTTTAACTATTACTGAAAAGAATAATCATTCTTTAACCTTTGACGCAGTTAACGAGACGCTAGATAGAACTATAATAAAAAATTACGCCGTTGATTCATGTGTAAACTTGGAATCCTCCTTATTTTTTGGGGGGCCAGTTGGAGGCCACCTAATGTCCGGTCATATTCATTTGAGAGGTTTAGTTAAAGAAGTTTTGATCAACGGAGATTCAAAAGATATTGTTATAGATACCTCATCAGAGTGGTCTAAATACCTCTCTGAGAAAGGGTATATAGGTATAAATGGTTGTAGCATTACAATTGGCAAAATTAATAATTCCAGATTTCAGGTACATTTAATACCTGAAACTCTTAAGACTACCAATTTAGATGATTTGGTTTTTGACAATGAAGTTAACCTAGAAATAGATCAGTCAACTATAGCTATTGTGGACACAACTGAACGAATATTAAAGAATAAGGCTCAATAGAGCTGCTCTCAGGTAAAGTCCATTTTCAACTTGTCTTAAAACTAAAGAATTTTTGCTATGAGCAATATCTCTGGTTATTTCAGCGCCAATATTCATTGGCCCTGGATGCATAAGAAATCCTTTAAAACCTGTATTTTTAAGAAACTTTTCATTAACTTGAAAGTTTTCAATGAACTGAGTCTCATCAATGCCATCGTCGTCTTTGAATCTTTCTTTTTGTATCCTAAGAATATACAAAATATCTCTATCAACTAAAAAATCTTCAGAAACTTCTGAATATGATGGTGAGAAATTTTTAGAAATGAGTGATTCAGGCCCAAGAAAATTAATATCTTTAGATGAATATTTCTTTAGAAGCTCAAGCTGAGAAGGGATTACTCTTGAATGATTAACGTCACCAAGAATTGTTAGCTTTAAACTGGATAAATCATCGAACTTTTCTTTCATTGTATAGACATCCAACATAGCTTGCGTAGGATGTGCATAATTTCCATCTCCAGCATTTATGTAGAAAACGTTTTCTGGCAACATAGATGTAATTTTCTTTGAGATATTATCCTCTGGATGACGAATAATAAAACCATCTACTTGCATTGCCAATAAAGTAAGAATTGTGTCTTCAAAGGATTCACCTTTTTTCAATGAAGAGTTTTCTGGAGAGAAATCTAAGACATTAAAACCCAATTTTTTTGCTGCATGCTCGAAAGAAAGTTTTGTTCTGGTACTTGGCTCCCAAAATAATAGGCAAATTGTTTTACCGGCGCCAACTTGTTCAATATTTGGCCACTCATCACTTATTTTGGTAGTAAGGTCAAGCACCTCATCAAAAAAAACTTTTTCGAGGCTGGCGATATCAGGAATTTTATTCAAGTTAGTTTTCTCTCTATGTTTGTTACAGTTTTATTTTTTATTAATTTTGAGTTTATTGTATTTAAGTGATCGATATCTCTAACTAAAATTTTAAGAGTGAGCTCGATAAAGTTTTCATCAAGTGTTTTCGTTAATACGCTCTGTATATTTGATTCATTGTTAGAGATAATTTTTGATACATCAGCTAAAGCCCCTGGTTCATTAACTAAATTCATAGTTAGGGCAGCTAAATATTCTGAATCGTCATTTTTTTCCCAATTGATGTTCGAACATCTGCCCGGAGTATTTAAAAAGCCTTTCAAATTTTCACAATTAGCTCTATGTATCGTTATACCTAGCTCATTATGAACTGCTAAACAAGGATCACCATGCACAGGATAGCAACACTCTGGAAACTTAATAGCCCCATATTTCTCTGATGAACCTATCTTCAACTCTGCGGCAACTACCTTTGAGCTTGAAAAACCTCTTAAGCCCTCGGCAAAACTTTGAGAAACCACGTTACTTCTTTTTCTTCCTGACCCGATATCAACAAGCAATTGGTTTAGGGATCTAACACCCAAGAGATTGAATACTCCTTTTAATTGTTCATTTGGATACTCACTTAGTTCCATTCCTGCATCATGCAAACTATCTTCAAGCAAGTCTTTACCTAAAACTCTAGCGTCACTTATTTTAACTTTTCTAAGTTCTTTTTTTATTTCTGTGATTGCCTTCGAAGTAACTACAAAATTTAGCCAAGCTGCATTTACAGTTTTCTTTTTGCTTTTAATTATTTCAACAGTTTGACCACTTTTTAAAGCTGTTGATAAAGGGGAAAGTTTTTTATCTATTTCACATGAAAGGCAATAGTTTCCAAGGCTACTATGAACTGCATAAGCATAATCAATACTGGTGGAACCTTGTTTAAGAGAAAATATTCTTCCATTAGGAGAAAATACATATACTTCTTTACCTTTCATATCCGTCTTAAGGCTTTCGAGAAATTCTAAAGACGACGAGCTCCTTTTACTCATATCAGTAAGCCTTTGAACTAATTGCCTTGATTTTGCCTTTACTTGATCATCATTAACCTTTGTTTTGTATAACCCATGGGACGCAATCCCATAGTTTGCAAAAGTTTCCATCGCGGAAGTTTGGATTTGGACTTCCATTGGCACCCCATCAAAAGTCATCACTACAGTGTGAAGAGCTTGATAGCCATTCATCTTTGGAACTGCTATATAGTCCTTAAATTTTCCAGATATTGGTGAGAAAACATTGTGAATTATTCCTAACGTCTTATAGCACTCTTCAACTTTTTCAACAGTTACTCTAAAAGCAAAGACATCATATATATCTCTAAAAGATTTATGTTTAGATTTCATCTTTTGATAAATGCTATAAATCCTTTTTCTTCTGCCTTTTGTATCTGCAAGTAATTTATTTTTTTTAAATTTTGCTCTTAATGTTTTCTTTACTTTAGATATTAATGTTTTTCTATTAAGCTCATTTTTCTTTAAAGCTTGCTCAATAAGTTTATGTCTAAAGGGATGTATTGTTTTAAAAGAATGGTCTTCTAAATCAGTTGCCATTTTATGCATCCCGATCTGATGAGCTAAGGGGGCATATAATTCGAGTGTTTCCTTAGCTTTTTTTATCTGCTTATCTCTAGGCAAATGTTCAATAGTTTGTAGATTATGTAAACGATCAGCAAGTTTTATAATTACAACACGAACATCTTCAGCAGTAGCAAGTGCCATCTTTTGAAAGTATTCTGCTTGGCTTTGATCTTTAAGTTTATCGTCAAGTTGTAGTAATTTAGTCATACCATCTACTAACTTAGCAACGTTATTACCAAACTCTTTTTTTACAGTTTTTAAAGAAATCTCACAATCTTCAACTACATCGTGCAACAAACCAGCAATGATTGTATCTGCATCCATTTTTAATGAGGCAAGTATTAATCCAACATTTATAGGATGTATTAAAAAAGGTTCACCACTTTTACGAAACTGCCCCTCATGCGCTTTATCAGCAAAAGAAACAGCTTTTTTTATCTTCTGATTGGATAAAGGGTTTAGATATAATTTAGATAATTGGTCGAGCTCGACACTCAAACGTGAAGTTTTTGGTTTACTAAAAAGACTTATTGATTCGAACAATGATTTTTCTACTCCTTATCAACATTATCAAGAAATTCTTCACCAGTGTCATCCTCTTCGGTTTCACTTGGTGGCACATAGTCTTCATCTAGAAAACCTTCAGCAATTTCTCGCAACGCGATGATAGTAGGCTTATCATTTTCAGGATCAACTAAGGGCTCAGCACTTGTTGAGATTAAATCTCTAGCTCTTTCTGATGCTTTTAGAACCAAATCGAATCTACTTTCAACTTTCTCTAAACAATCTTCTACTGTAATTCTAGCCATGGTTTTCTCTGAACATGATATTTAAAAGGTTTTTGGTTGCTATGTCTAGTGAAATATTGGTTATTTGATGCTTAAAGTGATTTGATTTACTCATTTCTTCTTGTGCACCCTCAATCCTGCGATTAATAACTTCGTCAGAATCAAGACCTCTATCAGTCAATCTTTTCCTGAGTTCATCAACCGAGGGGGGTGAAATAAATATACTTTCTGCACTTGGATAATGCTTCATTATTTGTAAAGCTCCTTGCCAATCTATCTCTAATATGACTTTTAAGCCTTTACTGAGATTTTGATCAATTTCAGATTTAGGAGTCCCATAATAATTTCCATGCACAATTGCATATTCTAGATATTCTTCTTTTTTAATATTATTTAAAAACTCATCTTCAGTTAAGAAGACATAATCTTCACCATTTTGCTCGCCATCTCGTGGTTTTCTTGTTGTATGTGATATTGATAAAACAAATTTCTTAGAATTATTCGATGCATATTCAAGGGCTTTTTTTATTAGAGTTGTTTTGCCAGCTCCAGAAGGTGCTGTAACAATAAATAAATCACTCAACATTTTGAGCATGCTCCTTCATTTTTTCAATTAAACACTTCAATTCAACTGCTTCATTTTTAATATCAACAATCTGTGCTTTTGAAGCTATGGTGTTCGCTTCTCTAAGCATTTCTTGTGAGTAAAAATCCATTTTTTTCCCAATAAGAGCTTTTGATTCTGAAAGCTTAGTAACTAATTCTAAATGAGATTTAAATCTCACAATTTCCTCATTAATATCTGCCTTACTAAAAGAGGAAACAATCTCATTCACATTTATTTCTTGATCTTTAAATTGAAACTCTTTTTTCAGTCTTTGAAACTTTTTTGCAACATGATTCGTGTTTTGTTTTTCCTTTTTTTTAATTTTAGCGATAGATTTTCCCATTTTTGATAACAATTTTTTTACATCTCTTTTAGTGGATTCACCATCTTGTAGACAATTTTTTTGTAAATTAGATAAAGATTCCTTTACCAGGGATTTTAGAGATACTGCACTTAGAACATAATCGCTTTGTATTGAATCTCTAAGCTTTAACAGATCAAGATAGGTTAAATCAGCCAATTCTATTCCCTTTGATCCAGCTACATTTTCATTTTGTTTAACTAATTTTAAAAAATTTTCTGAGAGTTTTAATTGATCTTTAGCAGGAGTAGTACAATTAAGATCAAAATCAATTTTCCCTCTAGCAAAATTCTTTTTTATAGAGTCTCTTACCCATCCTTCATGTTTTTTTAAACTATTTGGCAGCCTTATATTTATTTCAATAAAACGGCTATTTAAAGATTTAACAAAACATTTAAATTGAATACCATCTTTGTGTAAGCTTGCTTCACTAAAGCCTGTCATGCTCTTCATACTATCTCTTTAACCGTTTTAATTTTGAATTGCCTCGCATCATTGTAGTGTATAGATTTTATAGCAGCGTTTACAGGGCTCCCTTTAAATCCAGTATCAAGTTCTGAATACATTGAAATTGACGGCATAACAGCATTAATTATTTTTGCTGTTAATTTTTTTTCAATCATGTCTTTCAGCATTTTTAAAACATCGTCAATATGGATAGCATTGATATATTTATTACTTGTGAATAACTTTTCCTTGATTACTTTGTTCACAAAATTAGATTTGTTCGTGATGAGGCCGCTTAATCTTAGTATTTGGTTATTATCGTTCTTAAGTATTATTTGTTCGTATCTTTGAATAATATTGCCCTGTTGATCCGATGACTTTAAGGTTTCGTTTTCATCAACTATTTCATTTTGATGATTTAAATAAACTCTAGTTGAAGAAATAAAAATTTTTTTACTAGTTGGAAGTTTTTTTTCAATCTCACTGAGTCTTGAAGTATAAGCATCCTCATAACTTTTAGGATTACTGCCTGAAATCTTAGGAAAAAAGATGACCCAGTCATAAGAGCTTTGGTTTTCAATTTTCGGTAGTCCTTTGATATAGTCACAAATGATAGTATCGACATTGGGCAGGTCTGTTGCATCAGTTCTTCTCAAACCTGTAAATTTGTAATTTTGGTTAAGCCGTGCAAAATTGTTTGCAATCTCTCCATATCCAATTATTAATATTTTCATTTTTTCCTTGAAAACATAATAATAAATACATATGTCCTCAGATCAAAAGATTGAAGCCTCTGCTTTATTAGTTTCAACGATTAAAGGCGTAGGTGAGAAATTATCATCTACGTTATCTAAACTTGGAATTATAACTATCGAGGATTTACTTTTTCATTTTCCTATTGGTTATCAAGACAGAACAACTCTGAAAAAAATTGCTGAACTAGAGCCAAACCAAGATTTTGTCGTGCAAGGTGTCATAGAAAAAGTTTCACAAACTTTTGTGCCCAGAAAAATGCTTTTAGTAAAGATTAAAGATAATACGGGACATTTATATTTAAGATTCTTTTACTATTTTCCTGGATTAAGGAATATCTTTAAAGAAGGAACATTAATACAAGTCTCTGGCTCATCTCGCTTAGGTCGATACGGTCTTGAAACTGTTCATCCTGAATACGAAATTGTAAAAGACAATGAATTCAAACCACAGATCCTTGCAAAATATCCCTTAACCAAAGGTATTACTCATCAAAAAATGAGAAAACTAATCTCAGAAGCTATTGAATTAATCAAACTTGAGAAAATTGAAGTTTCTGACTTACTGCCTCCACATAATTTTTCAAGTCTAAATGAGTCAATTGTAAATATTCATTCTCCTGACCCAAAAAGTAATATAGAAGAATTTCTTGTTGGAGGCAGCTCAGAAGCTAGAAAGAGGATAGGTCTTGAAGAAATGGTTGCAAACAAAATTAGTTATTTATCCATTAGAGAACAAAATAAAAATAGAATAACTAGCACTTTCCAAAACGATAGATTGGCAAAAACTATTAATTCAAGTTTAGCCTTCAAATTAACAAATGATCAGGTCTCAGCTTATGAAGAAATAAGTGCTGATATAGCTACTCAAACCCCCATGTTAAGGCTTCTCCAAGGTGATGTAGGATCAGGCAAGACAATTGTTGCAGGTTTAGTTGCAGCCCATGTTGTAGAAGACAAAAAACAAGTTGCTATCCTTGCACCAACTACTATTTTGGCTAATCAACATTATCAGAATTTTGTTGAGTGGTTTGGTGAAGAAGAGGTTAAATTGCTTACTTCTAAAATTCCTGCCAAAGAAAAAAGATTAATTTATGAGAATATTGCTGAAGGTAAAACAAAAATAATTATTGGCACCCATGCTGTTTTCCAAGAAGGTGTCACTTATAAAGATTTATCTCTAGTTATCTATGATGAGCAACATAGGTTTGGCGTAAGTCAAAGACTAAAGCTTAAAGAAAAAGCAGAAGATTATCCGCATCAATTGCTGTTGTCTGCAACACCAATACCAAGAACTATGGCCATGGGAGTTTTATCAGGTTTAGATATATCAACAATTAAATCGCTGCCGCCCAATAGAACACCAGTAGTGACTACAACACTACAGAATAATAGAAGAGATGCTTTGATCAATAGAATAAAAAGTGCAATTAGTAAAAATTCGCAAGTTTATTGGGTCTGTCCTCTCATAGATGAAAGCGAAAGTGAACTCATCGGTATTGAAGACCTAGAGAAAATCTTAAAGAAAGAATTTAATTCTAAAGAATACGAAATAATTCACGGCAAAATGAAGGACACAGATAAACAAAGAATATTATCTGACTTTAAGGAGAAAAAGACGAAAATTCTGCTGGCGACAACAGTAATTGAGGTTGGTATTGATGTGCCAGATGCAAATATTATGGTGATTGAGAACTCGGAGCGCTTTGGGCTTGCACAACTACATCAACTAAGAGGGAGAGTAGGTCGTGGAGAGAAAGAAAGCTTCTGTATTTTAATGCATAGTGATTCTCTTACAGAGTTAGCTGAAAAGCGCCTGCAGATTATTACTGAGACAAATGATGGATTTGTGATTGCTGAAGAAGATCTTAAATTAAGAGGTCCTGGTGATATTCTAGGACTATCGCAAACAGGCCAGCCGAGTTTTACTTTTTTTGACTTACTTGCCGATGAGACATTACAAGATGAAGCTGAAAGACTTGCTCAAGAAGTTGTAAAACTACCTGCTGAGCAGCAACGAAAAATTGTTGAGAGATGGTTCCCAGCTCACCTAGAACTTTCAGATGTTTAAAAAAAGACTGCCCTTAGGCAGCCTTAACTTTATAGACAATGCTTATTAGAATTGATATTGAAGAGAAAGAGTGATCGCTTCATCATATTCAGTAAATACAACTCCTACACCTATACCAAGACCATCTTCGGTCCATTGTGTGATATTTGTTGATACATCTCCTTCTGAATCAACTTCTAGATTATAGTCTAGACCTTCGCCAGATAGTTTTCCATAACCTACGCCTAGGAGTGTATCTGATTCTGCTACATCACCAATTGCTACTCTTGAATAAGTTAATCCAGCATATAATGAACCTTCGTTAAAATTACCAAAGGCATAATCAAGACCAGCAGAATAAACGCCAAAAGATACATCAAAAACCTCTGATCTGCCTCCAGCTGTTACGAACCTGAATTTTGAATCAACCTGCTCATAACCAATTGCAATAGTATCTACATCTCCAGAAGTTCCTACTCCAAATCCGAAAGAAGTATAATCAGGTTTTGCAATAAAACTTAGTAATAAAAGTAAAAGTATTTTTTTCATATCAACCCCCTTTATGTAGTATGTATAAAAAATTTACGTTTCAAGCATAAGAAAAAAGGCTGAACTAAACAACCTTTTGAGTTTTTTATAAATTTTAACTTACAGTAACGGTGCTATCACTAAACTGACGATCGCCATAACATTGATCAAAATATTCATTGCAGGTCCTGAGGTATCTTTGAAAGGATCGCCCACCGTATCACCTACTACTGTAGCTGAATGAGTATCTGTTCCTTTGCCGCCAAAGTTTCCTTTCTCAACAAACTTCTTAGCGTTATCCCATGCACCACCTGCATTAGCCATCATTAGTGCCATAAGCACACATCCTAATAATGCGCCTGCAAGCATCCCTCCTAGCACAACGGGCCCTAAAGCAAAGCCTACAAGAACTGGTGAGCCTATAGCAATTGCCCCAGGTAGAAGCATTTTGTTGAGTGCTGCTTTAGTTGCGATATCAACACATTTTGCATTATCTGGTTCTGCTTTACCTTCAAGTAGTCCAGGTATTTCTCTGAATTGTCTTCTGATTTCCTCAATCATTTCGAACGCAGCATCTCCAACTGCTGTCATAGTGATAGATGAAACTAAAAATGGAATTGTGCCACCAATGAACATGCCCATTAGTACTTTTGGATCATTTAGAGAAAGTGATTCTAATCCTGTAGCTATCATATAGGCTGCAATAATCGCCAGAGCAGCTAACGCTGCTGCACCGATGGCAAAGCCTTTACCAATTGCTGCAGTTGTATTTCCAAGCTCATCTAAAGAGTCAGTAATCTCCCTTACTTCTGGTTTCATACCACTCATTTCTGCTATTCCTCCAGCGTTATCAGCAACTGGACCATACGCGTCAATAGCCATCGTTATACCTACTGTGGCAAGCATGCCTACTGCAGCTATACCTACACCATAAAGCCCAGTTAAGCTAGTTGAGATACCAATGATGGCTGCAATAACAAATAACGGCAGTACAACAGACTGCATACCAACACTAAGGCCAGTAATCATTACAGTTGCTGGTCCTGTTTCACCAGACTTAGCAATTTTACCTACTGGTGAATCTTCAGTGTCACCGCCGGTGTAATACTCTGTTATAAGACCAATAATGATTCCGCCAACTGCACCAGTAAGCACAGACCAGAACACAGACATTTCGATATTAGGTGAATAATAAATACTTAATCCTGCGAAAACCAAAAATATAATTGGTGAGAAGAATGTCCCAAATCTTAAAGCTACAGCTGGTGACTTAGATACTTGTGTTCTCACAATGAGAATTCCTAGCAGAGAACAGAACAAGCCAGCTGCTGCAAGCCATAAAGGCAAAAACATTAGATCTGTATTCCCATAAGATGCTGCAATAGCCATTGATGCAATCATCGCACCACAATAAGACTCAAATATATCAGAGCCCATCCCAGCTATATCCCCAACATTATCACCAACATTATCTGCTATAACACCCGGGTTTCTTGGATCATCTTCCGGGATCCCAGCTTCAATTTTTCCTACTAAATCTGCACCAACATCAGCACTTTTTGTAAAGATGCCACCGCCAACTCTTGAGAATAGGGCTACTGCTGATGCACCTACACCAAAACCTTCTAATGATTTTGCTATTTTATCTGGGTCCTCTATAGCGCCACTAAAAAAAACGTACAGGCCGCCAAGACCGACTAAGCCCATAGACGCAACACATAAGCCCATAATTGATCCGCCAAAAAATGAAATAGATAATGCTTGTTCTTGACCAGAATTTTCTGCAGCCGTAGCTGTTCTGACATTTGCTTGGGTAGCAGAATACATACCAATAAAACCAGCGATTGCTGAAGACAAAGCACCAACTGCGATTGCTGTTGCTGTATACCATCCTAATGGAGATAGACCGCATGCTATGACGAGTGCAATAACTACTGGAGTAAGAATTTTATACTCAGTAATCATGAAGACTTTTGCACCAAGGTGTATTTGATCCCCTATTTTTACAACTGTCCCTTTTCCTGCAGGATATTTCATGATTAATCCATACAAGACAAAGGCACAAACTAACCCAATAATGCCTGTTGCAACTGGCCCCCATGGTGTCATTGGTCCAATAATAAAATTTTCCATAATCTTTTACCTATTAAATATTTTTTCGTCTAATTCATTTTCAGATTTAGCTACTATACATGACACAGCTGCATCTCCGCAAACATTAACTGCTGTTCTAATCATGTCTAAAATTCTATCAACTGCAAGTATTAAACCTATGGCATCAAGTGGTAATCCGAGCGATCCGAGTATTAAAGCTAATGTTACTGTTCCAGCAGATGGCACTGCTGCAGTACCTATTGAAGTAACTATAGCCAGTAAGACAATTTGGCCATATTGAACTAAGGTTAAATCAATCCCTACTGTGCTCGCAATGAACATAGTTGCTAATCCTTGCATGATTGCAGTTCCATCCATATTAATAGTTGCTCCAACGGGCACAACAAAAGCGGACACATCTTTTTTTACACCAAGCTCGTCTGTTACTGTTTTTAGAGTAACTGGTATAGTGGCTGCACTAGAAGACGTTGAAAATGCAAAAAGTGCAACGTCTTTCATCTTTTTGTAGAAGACGAGTGGATTTAAATTGGCAAAAAATTTAAGTATTAAAGAATAGGTGAAAAATAGGTGAAAGGCTAAAACAAATATTAATAGAGCAACGTACTGAGCTAGATCACCAAACACATTTAAGCCTTTAGCCATAACATAGCTGCCCATTAAACAAAATACTCCAACTGGAGCAAAACTCATGATAAGTAAGACTATTTTTAAAAAAACGGTGTTCAGTTTTTCAAAGGTTTTGGACATGCCACCTGTTAGTTCGTCTGTCAGATTAAGGGCAATACCAAAAAGTATGCTAATAAATACTATGCCAAGCATATTATTTTCAACGAATGCACCAAAAATATTATTTGGAAATATGCGCATCACAGTCCCATAAAGACTTGAGTCTCCAGTAGTAGGTGTGAATGCCTCAACATCGCCTTCATAACCAGAGAGATTAAAGATGTAACCAAAAATTAAAGCCATACTCACAGCAATTCCTGTGGTCATCAAATAAAGACCAATAGTTTTTGTTGCGATAGAGCCTAACTTCACCATATTCGATAAAGATGAAATCCCAGACACTAATGAAAAGAAAACTAATGGAACAACAACCAGCATTAACAGATTCTTAAAGATTTGACCCCCTAAATTAAAGACATATTTTTCTACAGCCAGGTAAAGTCCTGTAGGTATCAAATCTTGGTTATAGTAAAGTGCAGATGCCAGAATTACTCCTGCAGCCATACCTAGCAATACATTTTTTGTTAGGTTTTTAGGTGGTGAAAGAACGTTCATATTTCCATCATATCAAAATCTTCTTTCCCAACACCACATTCAGGACATACCCAATCATCAGGTACATCTTCCCATCTCGTGCCAGGCTCAATCCCTTCCTCTGGATTTCCTTTTTCTTCGTCGTAGATCCAACCACAGACGATGCATTCCCATTTTTTGTATTTCATTTTTATGAGTTTCTTACCTGAAGTATTATAATCAATCCTCATTAAATTATGGCACCAAAACAAAAAACTAAATGGCAACTTTATAAATCAAATAATGATTTATTCAATAAAGCTATGAGTAGTTGGGTGGAAGAAAATAATTCATTAATGAAAAGGCTTAATAACGAAAAGCAGGAGATAGTCTTAAACGTAATTTCTGAAGAAATTTGTACTCATAATGACACTGAAATTAACTTAATCAACACATCCGGCAACTTAAGAAAAATTTTTCTCACTGGAAGTTCAAATATTGTTTTTGCCGAAACATTTTTCAGCGATCATGTTATTAAAAAATTTTCAAAGTTTAAAAAATTAGGAGATGAACCTTTAGGAAAGTTTTTGTTCTCTGATTCAAGCATTTCAAAACATGAAACCTATGTATCAACTTACAGTTTAGATAACCAAAATTTTCAAGGCAGAAAGTGTATTTACGATTTTGCGGGTTCAAAGTTTTCTGTGATAGAAGTATTCTTATTTAATGACTAAAATCAATGCTTATCTGAGTCTTATAAGATTTAATAACCCAATCGGTTTCTGGTTATTGCTCTGGCCAGGCTTATGGGGGTTGTTTTTATCAAATAGCTTTAATATTGAGAATTTTACAATAGTTGTATTAGGTTCGTTTCTCACAAGATCTATTGGATGCGCAATAAACGACTTTCTAGATAGAGATTTTGATAGAAACGTTGAAAGAACAAAAAATCGTCCAATAGCAAGTAAAGAGCTGTCTTTGTTCGAGGCAAGTGTTTTTATAATAATGCTTGCAAGCTCCTGTATATTTTTGCTCTTACAAACTAATTCATTCACTATAAAGTTAGTTTGTTATCTTGCTATACCAATGATTATTGTATATCCCTTAATGAAACGTTTTTTGGCAGTACCTCAATTATTTTTGGGTGCAACGTTTGGATTATCTCTACCAATTTCTTATTCCATAGCAGAGTCATCGATAAACCTTGAGGTAATTTTTTTATATTTAGGATGCATTTTTTGGATCATTGCTTATGACACATATTATGCTTTGTGCGATCTAGCTGATGACAGAAAACTGAATCTAAACTCATCAGCAATTTTCTTTGGAAACGATTCACAAAAAGTAATTATTTTATTTTCTTTACTCTTTGTGGGAATTATTATGGTGTTTGCGTTGAAAAATTCTTCTTTGATTCTTGGTGCAGGAGTACTATTCCTCCTATATCAAATTTATTTTCAGAATAAATTATCGAAAGCCAACAAAAACCTTGATGCATTCAAAGCTAATAGCCATATAGGGTTAGTGCTAGCAATTTTAATATTTATAGAAAATCAAAATGAATTTTTCAGTTGAAAATAGTATTCAGTCAGCAAAAGAAATATTTAAATCTTATCCTTCAGAAGACCCATTTTCTTCTTTTGACTTTCTAAATGCATTAGAGAAGACAAACTGTCTTGATGCAGATTCTGGGTGGAAAACAAAATGCTTAAATCATGAAAATGGCTCATCAATTCCTTTTTATGAGAAACTCAATAGTCAGGGTGAATTTGTATTTGATTATGCATGGGCAAACACCTATTTTCGTTATGGGCAGCCTTATTATCCAAAACTAGTAATGAGTGTCCCCTTTACTCCTGTTGATGGCAAAAGAATAATAGGGCCTGATCATAACTCAAATTCTCAAGCCTTAAATAGTTTAGTTTCTCATACTAAAGATCAAAATTATTCTTCACTGCATGCACTGTATGTTGATAAAACTCAAAGAGAAATATTTCAATCAAATAATTTTATTGAAAGGTTGGATTGTAATTATAAATGGGTAAATAGATCGTACGAGGACTTTGAAAGCTTCTTATCTGAACTCACTTCAAGACATAGAAAAAATATTAAAAAAGAAAGAGCCTACATCAAAAAACTAAATATCGAATTTGAGTATGTAACTAAAATTACCCATCAGGATTGGCAAGAGTTTTACTTGTTTTATGCAATGACTTATGCCGTTAGAGGACAAAGACCTTATCTAACTGCACAGTTCTTTGAAGAGTTAGAAAAACTAAACCCAATAATAGTCTTTGCACATAAAAAAGGCCAAAGGATTGCAGCATCATTATTTTTTCAGTCAAAAGATAAGCTGTATGGAAGATATTGGGGTGCGAAAGAGCACATAAACTTCCTACATTTTGAGTGTTGTTACTATCAAGGGATTGAAATTGCCATTAAGAATAAATGTGAGGAATTTGATCCAGGCATACAGGGCCACCATAAACTAAAAAGAGGATTTGAACCAATAATCAATACTTCTTATCATTGGATAGTCGATGAACGATTTAGAGAGGCTATAAGTGATTATTGTGATACTGAATCAAAACATATAAAAGAACATTTTGAGCAATCAAAAGACTATTTGCCTTTTAAAAATGCCTGAATATACAAAAACAAATCATCACTTAACCGTATGCTCTGCAAATTACCTCCGTTTAAAAAAAATAATGTTTAATTTTAAAAAAAATTCACAAAGACTAAAAAAAAACGATGCTAATAAAAATTTTATAGCAGATATTAAATATTCTAGTGTTTCAAAACATACAGCTGAGCTCTACCTAGAGTTTTCAAATTTAGAGTCTAAAATCCTTCACTCCTTTAACTTTGTCTCAAATATTTACCACGATGTTGAATTAGTAGAAGTAGCTTCATTCAATGGATATGCTCCAAACAAATTCCCATTTCAATTCGAACAGCAACCAAAATCGTCGGACGAAAAGTCCCAACAAAATCGTTTTTTCACTGAAGTTCTTGATATGATTCTCACTGGCGGATTTTATGAGTAAAAGAGATTTAATTCTGTATGTCCACGGTTGGAACTCGCATGCTAATGCAAGGAAAGCCAAACTTATCAAACACGAACTGAAAAACCACGATATTTTTGAAACAGCCTCAATTACTCTCAAAAATCATCCAAGAGAAGTAATAAAACAATTAACAGATTTCATTTCTGAAAAACAACGCGAATATAATGTGCATCTGATTGGTAGTTCACTTGGAGGATATTATTCTGTTTTTCTGGCTGAAACCCTGAATTTAAAAGCAACCATGATAAATCCAGCAGTTTGGGCTTACAAAATATTTGAAAATGATCGAGGTGAGAATGAAAATCCTAATAATGGTGAAAAATATTTAATAGATCAAGATTGGGTTGATAGCTTAGAAGAAATTTATGTTGAAAATCCCTCTCCAGATAAATATTTAGTCTTATTACAGACTGGTGACGAAACTCTGGACTATAAATATGCCGAAAAATATTTTTCTGGCTCAACATTTGTCATAGATGAGGGAGGCTCTCATAGCTTTGAAGGGCTTGAACAAAAAATCCCTCAAATTCTTTTGCATTTTTCTTAATTCTAATTGCCAATTTTAATTAAAAATACTAAATTAGAAGTGCATTACTTTTGCACCATACTCCATGGTTTAAAAGGGGCCCTTTTAGGGAAGTAGTTAAAATCGTTCATCTTTGAAAAAAGACGGAAGTAGGTGAAAGCCGAAGGAACGCGAGCGTTAAACCCGGTCGAGTTTAGCTTCTAAATCCTGCAGATAATGATGCATAAAATAATTATTAAAAACTTTAGGAGCCAAAATGGGTGATTTAAAAAAATATGAATATATCTGGCTTGATGGATTTCAACCAGAGCCTTCTATGAGAAGTAAAATCAAAGTAACTGATGAAGATACTCCACCAGAGTGGTCTTTTGATGGATCTTCAACGCAACAAGCCGAAGGAGATAGTTCTGACTGTTTGCTGTTGCCTGTGCAAACCTATGAGAGTCCAATGTATTCGGATTTTTTAGTAATGACACAAGTACAATCAGCAGACCATAAAACACATCCCTCAAATACCAGAGCAGCAGCAGAAGCTGTTGTTTCTGATGAGTGGTGGTTTGGTTTTGAACAAGAGTATTTTTTTACTAATAAAGATGGCTCACCTTTAGGTTGGGAAGAAGGTGAACCAAGACCTCAAGGAGACTACTATTGTGGTGTTGGGGCTGATAATGTCTCTGGAAGAGAAGTTTCAGAAGCGCACTTAGATGCATGTCTGGCGGCCGGTATAAATCTCACTGGTACTAACGCTGAAGTAGCTTTAGGTCAATGGGAATATCAATGCTTTGGCAAAGGGATTAAAGCTGCAGATGATTTATGGGTAAGTAGATACTTGCTGTATAAAGTTGCTGAAGAATATGGTGTAGGTGTAAATATTCATCCAAAACCAAAAAAAGGTGATTGGAATGGATCTGGAATGCACGCTAATTTCTCAAATGAAGCTATGAGAACAGCCGGTTCAAAGGAGCTTTTCTCATCAATGTGTGAGAAGCTTGGAGAAGTTCATGCAGAGGGAATTGCAGCATATGGATCAGACAATGATCAAAGATTAACAGGCTTGCATGAAACTCAAAAAATTACTGAATTCTCTTATGGAGTTAGTGATCGCGGTGCAAGTATAAGAATACCTGTTTACACAGTTGAGCATGATTGGAATGGTTACCTAGAAGACAGAAGGCCTGCTTCTAATGCTGATCCCTATAAAATCGTTGCCCACATTGTTGGCACTTTAACCAAGTAAGATTTCTAGCCTCTCATTTAACTAATGGGAGGCTTTCTTCTTGCCAAGAAATAAGACCGTCTTTGAGTAAATAAACTTCTTCGATACCCAGCTTCAATAATTCAACTCCAGCACTTCCTGCATCTAAACCATTTTCTGTAATGACTACCACAGGTTTACCTTTATTGAGTAAATGTTCCTGTTTTTCGAATGAATCTTTCTGAACATTAATAGATCCATGGATGTGTCCAGAATCAAAATTATCTTTTTCGCGAATATCTATGAAAATTGCGTCTTTATCATTAATAAGATTCACAGCTTGTGAAGGAGTAATCCTTTTCCCGCCTTTACTTGTCTCATGGAAATACCAAAAAATTAATGTCAAAAGCAGTGGTAGAGATAGATACCACCTACTAATTAAAAAATCGAAGAAATCCATATAAAAAAATTGTACTAAGCTTATACAATATAAAGGTTATTTTAAAAATTTTATGAATTCAAATTATTTAGTTCTTGTCCGGCATGGCCAAAGTGAGTGGAATGAAAAAAACCTTTTTACTGGATGGCACGATATAGGCTTAACATCAAAGGGGATAAATGAGGCACATGCTGCAGGCAAATCTCTCAAGGAGAGAAATATTCATTTTGATTTAATGTTTACTTCTAAACTAACCAGAGCACAGTTAACTGGAGAGATTATATTACAAGAAATGAACCAATCAGATTTGATAACAGTGAAAGATCAAAGTTTAAATGAAAGAGCATATGGTGATTTAACTGGTATGAATAAGGATGAAGCAAGAGCACAGTTTGGCGAAGATCAAGTTCAAATTTGGCGCAGATCATATGATGTAAGCCCACCAAAAGGAGAGAGCTTAAAGGATACTTACGACAGAGTTATTCCTTTTTTTAAGGACACCATAGAGCCTGAAATAACAACAAAAAATATCCTTATCGCAGCGCATGGCAATTCATTAAGAGCACTTGTGAAGCATTTAGAGAATATTTCTAAAGAGGAAATAGTCAAACTTGAGATTGCAACAGGCATTCCAATTATTTATAAATTTTCAAATGGAAATTACACAAAGGAATAATTTAGGAGAAAAAATATCAAACTGGTATGTTGATAATGGTCGGCAAAACCTACCGTGGAGGCACAGCATTTCTCCCTACAGAGTTTGGATCTCAGAAATTATGCTGCAACAAACTCAAGTCAATACAGCAATAGCTTACTTTGATCAATTTATAGATAAATATCCTGATCTTGAGACAATTAAAAATGCATCCGAAGACAGTATTTATGCATTGTGGAGTGGTTTAGGCTACTACAGACGAGCAAGCTATATTTATCAAGCTAAAGAGCTCATTCATAATAAATTTAAGGGCAAGATGCCCAATAATTATGACGAATTAGTTAGCTTACCAGGCATAGGGAGATCAACAGCAGGAGCAATTCTCTCAATAGCATTCAATAAGCCATACCCAATACTTGATGCTAATGTAAAGAAAGTAATAAGCAGAATTTTTTTTAAAAAGGATTTCGATGAAAAATCATTTTGGAAGCTGTCAGAAGATATTTTAGACACAAAAAATATTTTTAACTTTCAACAAGGAGTCATGGATTTAGGATCACAGTTGTGTTCACCGAAAAATCCTAAATGTAATTTATGTCCAATTAATACAAATTGTGAATCTAATTTAAGGAATGAATTTCCCATACTTTTAAAAAGATCAATTAAGCAAAAAAAAGAGTACATTGAATTTAGAATTATCAAAAAAAATCACAAATATTTTATGACAAAAGAAAATGACTTGGGCTATTGGAATAATTTGTGGATGCCACCCGTACAGGCAGTAAATCGTCACAAAAGCGATATCATCCATAAGCTATCTCATAGAGAATTAAATATAAGTTTCAGAAATTCAAATCAAAAACCTCAAAATATTAGTGGAGAGTGGTTCGATAAGAAAGAATTAGCACAAATTGCTATACCAAAACCTATTTTTAATAGATTATTAATAGATGGCTAAGATTTTATGCAAAAAATTTAATGAAGAGCTAGATGCGCTTATTTATCCCCCTATTCCTGGGCCTAAGGGAGAAAGTATTAAAAATAATTTCTCACAAAAAGCCTGGAATGAATGGGTTGCTTTGCAAACAATGTTAATAAATGAAAAACATTTAGATCTATCTATCAAAGAGAATCGAGCATGGCTTAACAACCAAATGGATTTATTTCTTAATAATGGAAATTATGAAAAACCATCCGGCTACATACCAGAGAAGTAACTCAGTCTTCTGCAGACTGTGCTCTAATGATTGTTGAGGAAACATCTTTTCGAAAAATATTTTCTCCAAAACCTTTAAAACGGCTTTTGATAGAATCAGGTATTTGAATATCACCAAGTTCAATGAATTTATTTTTATACTCTCTGCCAAAAACTAAAAAATTGTTTTCATTTTTATTAAAGATTTCAAACTCCTCAATCATTTCTCTTCTGCTTGCATAGAATCTTTCATCAAAAATTCTAACTAGAGTATCTGCACCAATAATAAAAGTGCTATTTGGGAATAATTTTGCTTTATCTGAGAATTTTCCAGCTTTGGTTAAGACCCAATTTTTTGCATTGCCAAATTGATCTATGGTTTTCTTAATTTGATGATAGCTTAGCGGCGGCTTATCAACATTTTGAATACAAATTTCAAAAAATACTTCTTCATTGAGCTCTTTCTCTGCTAGTTCACTCATTGCAAGATGTCCTTCATGCATTGGATTGAAAGCACCAGGAAAAATTAATTTAGGCATGGATTTGTTCGATGTGACAAATTTTATTTTTTCTGACATTAGATTTGCCCATCCTTCTTGGGCAGAAATTTTGGTGTGCTCTACCTCTTCATCTATCACTGGATACTTAAATTCAAAACCACAACAATCTGAAATTAAAGCAATCACAAATTCTGTAACAAGCTCTTCCTCTTCCTCTCTAGTTCTAAGCCCTTTATCTAATGTGCAAGAAATAGATTGAGAGAAATCCCTTGTTTGCAAAGCTATATGAAATCTGTGCTCTCCCTTTTTTTCGTAATTTGTGCTCAATGACGCAGAGATTGCAATACCAAAAAGTTTTTTTATATTTGTTTGCTGATCGATCTTTTTCGCAGCACTGTATGCTCGAGCTGCCATTCTTGTTGTCGTATCCAATGAGCAATAGGACTCAGGCTTTTTCATAAGATAAAAATCTAGAGATTCTTTGGCGTAAGGTATGTAAGCCTCTAATATAGAATTGCTAGCTCCAGGCACTTTGAGAAGGCTGCCGATAGCATTGCTGCCCCCACCGCTGGATACGATCACAAATTTAAATTCAGATTCGTGAATATTTAATATGGTTTTTTTTCGTACTTCTAAAGAATTCATTTTTTCAAGCCACCATAATATATTAAAATCTTCTTATGAAAAAAATATATTTAGCAATTCCACTTCTTATTTTAGGATGTACTGAACCAAATTTTAATTACCCTGAATCAGAAAAAAAGTCTTTATCTTATAGTGCGCATGGCGAAACAATTAATGATCCATATTTATATATGGAAGACTGTCAAAATTTAGAGGTCATTGAATGGGCTAATAACCAAAATGAATTTACTAATAATTATTTAGAAGGTTCGGAATACAACGAGCTTTATGAGCAAATAAAAGAGGCGTATTCGTCGGAATATTATTCTATGAGCTTCTTTGATGATGAGAGCAACTTCTATTACTACAATTCTGGCAATAGTCAGCATAATAAGTACATTAAGAAGGATAGCAATGAAATTATTTTAGACCCAGATACATGGTCTACAGATCAAACCCTTAATCTAGCAAATGTTTCCACTAGTCCTGATGAAAAATTTCTAGCATACACAGTTTCAGACGGAGGAGTCGATTGGCGTACTATTTATGTGATCGATCTGGAAACAATGGAAGAGCTTGCTACTCCGGTAACTGAAGTCAAATTTTCCTCTATAGACTGGAGCCAAGATTCAAAAGGTTTTTATTACAATAAATACCCAAAACCCGAGGAAAAAAACAGATTATGCGAACCAAGCCTAAACGCTGCAATTTATTATTTTGATATTTCCACTGGAAAAAGTTCACTATTTTACGGCGAACAGAATCCAGAAGAAAATTATTCTTTGAGCTTTGTCGGTGAAGACAACATTCCTCTAATTCGGGTAATTAATGGTTCAGAAGAAGAAAATCATTACATTATTAAAAAAGATGATGTCTGGGAATTAGCTACTCCAAAGAATGTTGCCAGTTTCAATTATCAGGATAGTGATACAGAAGGTTTATTCTTTCTAACCAACTTTGAAGCAGCAAATTATCGATTAGTAAAAGTTCTTTTTACAGGTGAAATCCTTGAAATAATTCCAGAAAAAGCCCTAGCTTTGAAAAGTGTAAGTATTTTGGAAGACTTCATTATCACAAATTCTATTAACACTGATATGAATTCGTTCATCGAATTTTATTCAAAAGATGGAGAGCTTTTAAATCACAAAATACCAAATAATATCCAAGGCACGTTTAGCTCTTTCAGTATGCACAAAGAAAAACTACGATTTTCTGTGTCTAATTTCATTAATCCAACGAGATACATAGACTTAGATCTTGATACTCTTGACTATACAATAGTCTGGCAAGACAAAGTCTCTAACTTTAATCCGTCAGATTACAAGAAAACCTTTACCTATTATGAAAGCAAAGACGGCACTATGGTTCCTCTTACTTACTTTCATAGAAAAGATCTTGTTATTGATGCTGAAACTCCAATTTTCTTATACGGCTATGGTGGATATAACATTTCTATCAGACCATCCTTCAGTCGTAAGTATGTTGGTTGGCTTGAACTAGGTGGTATTGTCGCAATTGCAAACCTTAGAGGTGGTGGAGAGCTTGGAAAAGAATGGCATAATGCCGGTCGTCTTAAAGAAAAACAGAATGTTTTTGATGACTTTTTATATGCTTCAAAATACCTTGAGGCCAGTGAGATTGGTAATCGTAAGTCCACTGTAATTAGCGGTCGATCCAATGGCGGTCTACTTGTGGGGACATCACTTGTTCAAAATCCAAATTATTTTGGAGCAACTCTACCAGCAGTTGGTGTGCTCGACATGTTACGCTTCACAGAATTCACTGAAGGCTGGGGTTGGCGAGGCGATTATGGCAGTCCATTACTAAGCAAAGAAGATTTCGATTTTAATTTTGATATTTCTCCTTATCATCAGCTTACAGAAGGAGAATGTTACTCACCTACACTGGTAACGACAGGACGTCGAGACGATAGAGTGGTGCCTTCACACTCCTATAAATTTACGGCAAGAATACAGGAGTTTCAGGGTTGTAATAACCCGGTAATGCTGATTGATACTGTGAGAGCAGGACACGGTTCCGGAGGAGGAGCCGCTATGCCAAAATGGAAGAGAATTGAGCTCTTTACTTCTGAGCAAGCTTTCGCCCTAAAAAATTTAAAAAAATATTAATATTTTAATTTAGTTTCCAACATACCGGACTGTAGCACCATCGATATTTTTGGCGTAAGCATCTGCTTGCATTTGATTAGAAAACCTTGCGATTTCTTGGCCCCATTTTGAAAAAACAACCCATACTTTTTGCGACATATTTCTCTCCTATAATTTACAGCTTTCAAACTAAATATATCCCGTAATCACCTTGCCCTCAAGTCCTTAAAATTTAATATTTTTAAGTTCTATATTTTGCTTTGAAACATGATAGCAGTTAATATATTTCATCTTGTGCCCAGATAGCTCAGTTGGTAGAGCAAAGGACTGAAAATCCTTGTGTCGGTAGTTCGATTCTACCTCTGGGCACC
>NHFN02000001.1 GCA_002170245.2 Gammaproteobacteria bacterium TMED112 | reverse complement strand
GTGCTTTTGCACCTTTGATTTCAATAAACTTCAAATTGATAACATGAAATGGAAAAAAGTATTATAGAATATATATATGTCAAACGGCTTAAATAAAGTCCTAATTATTGGAAATCTTGGTGCAGATCCTGAAATTAAATACACTCAGGCAGGTAGCCCTGTAGCAAACCTCTCTATTGCTACATCAGAAAGGTGGAAAGATAAAACTACTGGAGAACAAAAAGAACAAGTTGAATGGCACAGAGTTGTAATTTTTGGGAGACTAGCTGAAATAGCTGAACAATATCTTAAGAAAGGATCTAAAATTTTTGTTGAGGGTAAATTACAAACTAGAGATTGGGAAGATTCAGAAGGCAAGAAAAGATATACAACAGAAGTTATTGCTAGAGAAATGACGATGCTTGATTCAAGAGGAGGTGTTGATGCTTCAAGTTCTAATTCAGACTCACCTGCTCCAGCTCAAGATAATAATAAGTTTGAAGAAGATATCCCTTTTTAAACTCTTTTAATAATAATAGAGCCATTGGTTCCACCAAAACCAAACGAGTTAGATAGAAAACAATTAATTTTTGCATCTTCATTTCCTCTTAAAATAGGAAAATCAACTGCTTCAGGATCAATTTCTTCAATATTATGACTTCCACATAAGAAATTATTTTCCATCATAAGTAAGCAATAAATTACCTCATGCACTCCGGCTGCTCCAAGAGAATGACCAGTCAGCGACTTTGTAGAAGAGATTGGAGGAATCTTATCCCCAAAAACTTCTTTTATTGCTTTGAGTTCAGTTATGTCTCCAGCAAGTGTGCTGGTACCGTGAGTATTTATATAATCGACTTTATCTAAATGCTCTAATCCTTGCATACATCTTATTGCACCTTCACCAGATGGGCTTACCAGTGAAAATCCATCTGATGTTTCGTAGCACGAGATTATTTCACCATAAATTTGTGCCCCTCTTTTTTTAGCAGCATTATATTCTTCTAAAATTACAATACCTCCACCACCTGACGGAATAAACCCATCTCTATTCACATCATAAGGTCTAGAGGATTTTTCAGGTTCATCATTACTTTTTGTACTCAATGCTCCCATTGCATCGAACATCATGGCACCAGTCCAATGATCGTCTTCAGAGCCACCTGCAATTACTATTTTTTGTCTTCCACTTTTAATCAAATCAAAAGCATATGAAATACAATGAAGACTTGTTGAGCACGCAGATGCAATAGAAAATGAAACGCCTTTAGTTTCAAAAAATGTGGAAATGCAAGCAGAGGTTGTATTGCCCATTGTTCTTGTTACAGCGTATGGTCCAACTCTTTTGATTCCTTTCTCTCTTGCAGTATCTACAACATTCTTAAGCTCTCTACTGGAACCTGTTCCAGATCCAACAATTACCCCAGTTGTATCATTATTAATATCTTCAATACTCAGCCCTGAATCTGCAAGAGCTTCTTTAGTAGACAAAAATGCATATGCCGATGTTTCACTCATGAACCTGAGCATTTTTCTCTCTATAATTTGAAGATTTGGATTAACTTGACCTGAAATTTGGCACCTCATTCCATTTTCTTTATATTCTGGATTTAAAGTTATGCCTGATCTGCTATCTAATAAAGAAGACAAAACCTCATCTTTACTGTTTCCTAAGCAAGAAATAACGCCTATGCCCGTAACTACAACTCTGTTCATGCAACCAATGTACTATTTAAAAATATTTTTAATTCATTCAACTTATCTAGTTTAATAAATCTCTCTGTGTATTCAATGCACTGATTTATTGCAGCTTGTCTTTGACGACGTGCTTTTTCAAAAGAACCAGAACTATTTAAAATTTCTTCAACTTTTAAAAAATTTTCATTTTCAACAATTTTTAATATTTCTATTTGTTCTTCCTCTTCCAAGCTCTCTAGTAAAAAAATCATTGGTAATGTTAATTTTCCATCCGCTAAATCCTTAAATTTTGCTTTACCAGTGATTTTTGAGTCTTTGAAATCATTCAAATCATCATTAATTTGAAATGCCCTTCCAAAAGATAAACCAAGTTGCTCAAGTTCTAATATTTCGTTTTCTGTAAATTTTGCCTCTATTCCTAAACATTTTAGAACTCCTGAAAATAAGACAGCAGTCTTATTATCAATAACGTCAAAATAATCTTGTATAGAAAAAGTAGCATTATTTTTAATCTTAAGTTGATTGAATTCACCCTCAATTAATGATTCAGCACAATTAATCAAAACATTAGCAATTGATATATTTTCAAATGTATTTAATTCTTGAAAAGTTTTTGTGTACAGAAAGTCACCATAGAGAATTGCTTTTTTTACGCCCCATTTTCTTTCAACTGTTGGCAAATCTCTCCTAAGTTCTGCCTCATCAATAATATCGTCGTGAATTAGTGTTGATAAATGTATTAGCTCAGCAGCAGAGGCGAGCTCTATTAATTTAAGTTTTTTGACCCCAATTTCTGATCCATACAGGTAGATAATTTTGGAACGAATAAATTTACCTGAATTATCTAGAACATATTTATTAATATTATTAATTTCATTATTCTCAGATGTTGTGATATTCACCATTTTTGCCTTTACTTCCAGCAAAAATTCAGTTAAATTTTGTTCCTCAATATTTGGCATAATTATATTTTAAGAAATGTACGCAATTATAGACACAGGTAATCAACAAGAAAGAGTTGAAGTTGGCACAGTAATCGAGGTAGATTACATTGCAGATGCTAAAAAAGGAGATAAAGTCAAATTCGACAAAGTTCTTCTTCTTTCAGATGGGAAAACCCCTTATGTTGGCCAACCTCACGTAAAAGAAGCGTATGTATCTGGAAAAGTGGTAAGCCAAGATAAAAAAGATAAAGTTTATGCAATTCAATTTAGAAGAAGAAAAGATTCTAAAAGAATTGTTGGACACAGAAAAAAAGTAACTACAATAAATATAGAAGAAATAAAAAATGGCTCATAAAAAAGCAGGTGGTTCAAGCAAGAATGGTAGAGATTCGAATCCTAATTTTTTGGGAGTCAAAAGATTTGGCGGACAGACAGTGAATGCAGGTGAAATTTTAGTCAGACAAAGAGGTACAAAATTTCATGCAGGCCTTAATGTTGGGAAAGGCAGAGATGATACTCTATTTGCACTCAAAACTGGAGAGGTTCAGTTCAAGACCAAAGGCCCAAATAAAAGAAAGTTCGTAAATATTAACCCTTCTAAATAAATACCATGGCTTTTTTTGATGAAGCCAGAATTCAAGCAATATCTGGAAAAGGTGGCAATGGTTGCTCAAGTTTTAGGCGTGAAAAATATATCCCCCGTGGCGGTCCAGATGGTGGTGATGGAGGTAATGGAGGGGACGTAGTTGTTATATTAGATACTAACTTGAATTCTTTAAATCATATAAAAGGCAAAAGAGTTTTCGCAGCAAAAGCTGGACAGTCTGGTAGTGGCAAAAATATGAAAGGTGAGTCAGGTGAAAATTTGTCCATACCTGTACCAAACGGAACAATAATATATGCTACGGAAACTGGAGAACATATAGGTGAAATAAATCCTGATTCAGTCGAAATAGTAATTGCAAAAGGTGGCAAAGGAGGATTAGGAAATGCACGTTTTAAATCTTCAACTAATCAATCTCCAAGAAAAACAACTAATGGTGAACTTTCAGACAATAGGGAAATACTTCTTGAGCTTAGATTAATTGCTGATGTTGGCTTATTGGGTTTGCCAAATGCGGGTAAATCAACTTTGATAAGCAAAATTACTAATTCAAAATCAAAAATAGGTAATTATGCGTTCACAACATTAGATCCAGAATTAGGTGTAATGGAAAATGAAATCAAAAAAATTACTATTGCAGATCTGCCAGGAATTATTGAAGGCGCTTCAAAAGGTTTAGGTTTAGGGACTAAATTCTTAAAACATGCGTATAGAACAAAATTTCTACTGCATTTGGTTGACGGAACACAAACCATTGAAGATGCATTGAAGTCTTTTGACATTGTTGAAAATGAATTAGAAGATTTTCATTTAGATTTTTCAAATCAGAAAAGGTGGATTTGTATTACAAAAACTGATCTTATTGATAAAGAGGCTTTATCTAACCTAATTCAAGAATTTCAGAGGAAATATTCGTCTACGGCTATTTATCCAATTTCTTCGGTTTCAGGCAATGGTATTGATATTCTTAGTGAAGAACTATTTAAGCAGATTTAATTTGCTTATTAAGCCTGCTTTTAATTCTCCCAGCTTTATTTTTATGAATCACACCTTTATTTGCCATTTTATCAATGGATGATTGGGCTGTTTTAAAAACTTCTGCTATTTTCTTATCCTTAGTTTCAATTGCTTTTGTTGTTGCCTTAACAGAAGTTCTTACCATAGACCTCTGGGCATGCTTAAGTTCATACCTTTTTTTATTTTGTCTGGCTCTTTTATCAGCCGATTTTGAATTTGCCATTAATATTTTCCTCTTGTTTGGTGGAGGCGGCGGGATTTGAACCCACGTCCGTCATCACTTTCCCCTAGCTTCTACATATATAGATTCATCTATTAATTTCAGCTTTAGTATAGCCTGATGATCAAGACATACTAAGCATAGTCCAAAAATTCACTCTATAGTTGGACAGGCTATAAAGCTACTCCTACAAAATGACTACTATCAAATGGTGTAGGTCACAAATGATAGCAGGTTGACATTAAGCTGCCAATCTATAGTTGTAGTTATCTGCAACTAAATTTTTAAACAAATTTTTACGAGTTATGTTTTTGCTCGATATGCGCTTTGGGTTCCGTGGTAGACGTCAAAGCCTAATACGCCCCCGAACCGGCAATAATAAAGCTTATTTAAACTTTTTTAAAGCCCTTTCTGCATCCCTCTGAATGTCAGCAGCTTTTTTGGTTTGTTTTTTATCAATATTCTTTTTGCCCTTCGCTAATGCTATCTCTAATTTGGCAAGATGTCCTTTCCAGAAAAGCTTAACAGGCACACAAGTTTGCCCTTTAGCTGATATCGCAAATAAAATATTTTTTAACTCTTTTTTATTTAGTAATAGCTTTCTAAATCGTTCAGGTTCTGTTTGATCTTTTTGGTTAATAAAGCTAGCTGGATCAATTCTTGCTCCAACTAAAAAAAGCTCTCCTTTTATATCTTTAATATAAGCTTCTTTAATATTAAGTTTACCTTCTCTTAAAGATTTAACTTCCCAGCCTTCAAGCATTAAACCGGCAACAAAAGTTTCTTCCAGAAAAAAATCAAATCTGGCTTTCTTATTTGTTGCTACAGTTTTACTATTCATAGATATGATTCTACAAGATCAGGTAAAAATATTTTGCTATTCAGGGCTTATACCCTTTATTTTTATTCCCATAATATCTTGGATATCGCCAAAAATAGCATTCGATTATTATTTGATTCTGTTTTTTTTCACATGGTCAATAATGATGGCCACATTCATGGCAGGCACATTATGGGGGTTATCGATTAAATCAAACAAATCAATTCTAAGCTCAATAAGTATTTTTTCTTCGGTTCTTCTTTTGTCACTTTTTATTGCATTTAATGCTCAAAATTATTCAATTCTTTGTCTTTTTATTCTTCTTTTGATTTATGAATACATCTATTTTTCTGAGAGAATACTAATTGAGAAGATAGGGTGGTATGAAGAAATAAGATTCCACCTAACTTTTTCAATCAGAATTTGCCATTTACTGATGATTGGGTTTATATTTACTAACCAATAAAAAAAACTATGGCATCACAATCAAGTCAATGGAATAACAATACTGCTTTCTTGTTAGCTGCAACAGGTTCTGCTGTGGGTCTTGGAAATATTTGGGGTTTTCCTTATAAAGCCGGGGAGAATGGCGGAGGATTATTTGTCCTATTATACATCTTCTTTGTTATTACTCTTGGTTTCCCAGTATTCATGGCTGAAGTATTTATTGGTAAAAAGGGAAAAAGTAACCCAGTTTCATCGATTGAAACATTAGCCAAAAAATCAAAATCATCTTCCAAATGGAGCATCGTTGGATATGGTGGCATCCTTGCTAGTTTAATTATTGCTGGATATTACGCAGTTATTGCAGGTTTTGTCATTAATTATGGCTTCATATCAGCTACTGGTTTAGAAGCAGGAGCAGCAGCAGCAGTCTATGAAGCTGAGAAAGCAAATTTCTGGGAAATGACATTTTGGTTTTCTTTATTTCTATTTGCTTCTGGTTTTGTAGTGGCCAATGGAATTGACAAGGGGATTGATAAAGCAATGAGGTTTTTACTTCCAATGCTTTTTGTCCTTGTTATTGCGATGGTTGGTTATGGAGCAGTTGCAGGCGATTTTTCAAGTGGACTTAATTACTTATTTTCATGGAAAGCTGAAGATTTTTCAGCAGGAACAATTCAGGCAGCAATTGGACAAGCATTTTTCTCAATGAGTATAGGAATGGGAACTTTAATGGCGTTTGGGTCATATATGCCTTCTAACCAAAAAGTGTCAAAAGCATCAGCAGTAGTTGTAACAGCTGATACAGGTGTGGCTCTACTAGCAGGTTTGGCAATTTTCCCACTAGCCTTAGGTCTTGGTTTCTCGCCAAATGCTGGAGATACATTAGTTTTTGTTACAATGACAGAAGTATTTGCTCAACTTGGCTCTGTAGGACAATTTGTTGGCCCATTATTCTATTTTCTTTTAGCAGTAGCAGCATTCAGTTCAATGATTTCAATACTTGAACCTAGTGTTGCCTATTTAACACAAAAACATTCTATGACTCGAGCAAAAGCGTCGACCTATGTTGTAGCATTCTGTTTTCTTTTATCGCTTATAAGTGTGGCAGGCCATAATGTTTGGAGCACTGTTTCAATTGGAGCTTTAGATAATCCATTTGAAGCCATGAAGTATTTTGCAGATGACTTTTTATTACTTTTAGTAGGAACTGGTATGTCCATATTTGTGGGTTGGAGGCTTGAAAAGGTAGTTGATGCAGACACAATGGGCATTAATAACAAAAATTTGATGAGCCTATGGGTGTTTGTCTTAAAAGTAATTAGCCCTATTTTCTTGATGGTAATTTGGACTCTTGGAAACTTACAAATACTATTCGATATTAGATTTTTTTAATAACTAAATATTTATTATTACTACATCACTAAGCAAATTCTCCTCATCGAAAATCAGCTTCACCTTCTTTTCCACATCTACCTCATCACCAGTAGTTATCTTATAGATGTAATTCCATACGTTTTTTTCAAAAAAGTTTTCAAAAGAGGGTTGTCCCATTACGAATGAAACCTGATCTTTTGTCATGCCAATTTCTAATTTATCGAGATCTTCTTGAGTAAAGACTGTGCCTTGTGTGATAGTTACTCTATATATATTTGTATTCGAGCAAGAAAATATTAATAGAGATATAATAATGATCAGAAATTTTTTCATTTGAGATAGAATAAATGTTATGAGTGATAAAACCAATAAAAATTTAAAAGAAGCTGGCTTAAAAGCAACATTACCAAGGATTAAAATTTTAGAAATATTGCAGAGAACTTCTGGCACAGAAGATCATTTCACGGCAGAAGAAATATACAAGGAACTTGTGCTCAATAATTATGATGTTGGTCTCGCTACGGTTTATAGAGTATTGACACAATTTGAAAATGCCAGAATTGTTGTTAAGCATCAATTTGAATCGAACAAATCTGTTTATGAGCTTAATGATCCTTTAAATCATGATCATATGGTTTGTGTCGATACTGGCGAAACAACTGAGTTTTATGATGAAGATATTAAAAATAAACAAAGAGAGATTGCAGCAAAACATGGTTATGAACTACTTGACCAAAGCATTGTGCTTTATGTAAAAAAAGTTAAAAAACAATAATGTCAGAAGAGAAAGAAGCAAAGAATCAACAAGAAGATGAACAAACAATAGAATCAAGTGATTCTGGTGATCTCAATAGTCATACCTATGAGGAATTACTAGAGCAAGTAGAAAAACAGAAAGAAGAAACATTAAGAGCCGTTGCAGAATTAGAAAATTTTAGAAAGAGATCGACTAATGAAATTACTAATGCTCTAAAATATGCAAATTCTGAACTAATGCTTTCAATCATCCCCCTTATCACTTCTCTAGAAAAATCAATTGAAAATTCAGAAGACTCAAAAAAAATTGACAAAGAGGGCATTTTGCTAATTTTAAATTCTTTTGAGAAAACCCTTGAGAATTTTAATATTGTTCCTATAAATCCCTCAGGGCAAGAGTTTGATCCGGAAAAACACGAAGCTGTTTCAACGGTTAACAACCCTGGGGAGAAAGACAATTTTGTAACTAATACCCTTGAGAGGGGTTGGACACTTAATGAAAGGGTCGTCAAACCAGCTCTTGTCGTAGTGAATAAAAAATAATTCACGCTTTTAAAAAACAATAAAAAGGTACATATATGGGAAAAGTTATAGGTATAGATTTAGGAACTACAAATTCATGTGTTTCTGTTATGGAAGGCTCAGAACCTGTAGTTATATCAAATGCTGAGGGAAGTAGAACTACACCATCTGTTGTTGCATATTCCTCTGATAAGCAAGTTTTAGTTGGTCAAGCTGCAAAACGTCAAGCTGTGACAAACCCAGATAAAACACTATTTGCTGTAAAAAGACTAATTGGGAGAAAGTTTGAAGACGAATACATCCAGGCAGATATGAAATCTGCACCTTACGGTATTGTGAAAGCTAAAAATGGTGACGCTTGGGTTGAAGTAGATGGTAATAAGATAGCTCCACCTCAAATTTCTGCTGAAATTCTAAAGAAAATGAAAAAAACAGCTGAAGACTATTTGGGCGCAAAAGTTGATGGGGCGGTAGTTACAGTACCGGCTTATTTTAACGATTCACAAAGACAAGCAACTAAAGCTGCCGGAAAAATAGCAGGTTTAGAAGTTAAGAGAATAATAAATGAACCAACTGCTGCAGCATTAGCTTTTGGATTAGATAAGTTAAAAAAAGATGGTGTGATAGCTGTCTATGATTTAGGTGGCGGAACATTTGATATCTCTGTCATTGAAATGACTAATGTGGATGGTGAATATCAGTTTGAAGTTATTTCAACTTCTGGAGACACACATTTGGGTGGTGAAGATTTTGATTCAATACTTATTAAACATTTTATAGATGAATTCAAAAGTGAATCGGGTTTTGATTTGAATACAGACCCTATGGCTTTACAAAGACTCAAAGAAGCAGCTGAAAAAGCAAAAATTGAGCTGTCTACTACTGATCAAACAGAAGTCAATTTGCCTTACATAACTGCAGATGCAAGTGGACCGAAACATTTTGTTCATAAAATAACAAAGGCAAAACTAGAATCTTTGGTCGGAGATCTCGTTAAACGTAGCTTAGAGCCAGTAAAAACTGCTTTGAAAGATGCTAAATTAACGCCAAAAGATATAGACGAGGTAATTCTTGTAGGCGGTCAAACTAGAATGCCAATGGTACAGAAAGCTGTCACCGACTTTTTTGGCAAAGAAGCACGAAAAGATATAAATCCCGATGAAGCTGTTGCACTTGGAGCTGCAACTCAAGGGGCTGTTTTAAGCGGTGAAAGATCAGATGTATTGCTTTTAGATGTAACGCCATTAACTTTAGGAATAGAGACTCTTGGTGGAGTGATGACACCTATGATTGAAAAAAATACTACTATTCCTACAAACAAATCCCAGGTCTACTCTACAGCCGAAGACAATCAGACAGCAGTAACAGTTCACGTGCTTCAGGGAGAAAGAAAAAAAGCATTAGACAATAAATCACTAGGTCAATTTAATTTAACTGATATTCCAGCAGCGCCAAGAGGTACACCTCAAATTGAAGTTACTTTTGATATCGATGCCAATGGAATAATCAATGTATCTGCTAAGGATAAATCCTCTAATAAAGAACAATCCATAACAATTCAGGGTGGTAGTGGTCTTTCTGAAGAAGAGATTGAAAAAATGGTAAAAGATGCTGAAATGAACGCCGAAGAAGATAAAAAATTTGAAGAATTAATAGCCTCCAGAAATATGGCAGATGGCTTAGCAAGCTCCACGAAAAAAGCTATGGAAGATAATAAAGAAGAATTATCTGAGGATGAGACAAAGTCCTTAACTGAAGCTATTGAGAAGGTTGAAGAGGCATGTAAAGCTGAAAGTAAAGAAGATATCGATAAAGCTGTTGAAGAGCTTTCTAAAATTGCCCAACCTCTATCAGATAAGTTATTCAAAAAAGAACAAACCCAAGCCCAAGAAAATTCTGAAAACGAAAATTCCAAAGAATCGGCTGATGATGCAGTAGATGCTGAGTTTAAAGAAGTTGATGACGAAAAAGATAAATAATTGTGAAAAGGGATTACTATGAGGTTCTTGGGGTTGATAAAAGCATTTCGGCTCCAGAACTCAAAAAAGCCTTTAAAAGATTAGCAATTAAATATCATCCAGATAAGAATCCAGGCGATAAAGAAGCAGAAGCTAAATTTAAAGAAGCCGCTGAGGCTTATGAAGTTTTAAGCGATCAATCTAAAAGACAGACTTATGATCAGTTTGGTCATCAAGGAGTAAATAGCAACTTTGGACAATCAGGTTTTCAGAATGTTGATATTAATGACATTTTTAATAATATCTTTGGTGATGAAATATTTGGTGATATCTTTGGAGACATATTTGGAAGAGGAGGGGCTAGAAGACCACCCAGAGGAAGAAATATTCAAATGGCTTATGAAATGTCATTAGAAGAGGCCGTTTTCGGAAAAGATGTTGAAATAAGATTACCCACGTCCAATAAGAAAGTTTCAGTAAATATCCCAGCTGGAGTAGATACAGGAAATAAAATAAGACTTTCTGGTGAAGGAGAAGTAAGTCAATATGGTGGGGAAAATGGAGATCTATTTATAGTTGTTCAAGTTTTAAAACATGATTTTCTTGAAAGAGAAGGAAATCACCTCTACTGCGAAGTACCGATACGTGTTGACCAAGCTATATTGGGTGCAGAAATAGAGGTACCAACTTTAAGTAAAAAAGTCCTTCTAAAAATTCCTTCCGAAACTCAGACAGGAAAAATATTCAAATTAAAAGACTTAGGTGCAGGTTCATTGCGAGGTAAAACAACTGGTGATCTATTTGTGAGAGTTGTTGTTGAAACTCCATCTAACTTATCCTCAAAACAAAAAAAATTAATAGAAGACACATTTATTGATGCTGAAAAAAATTTTCACGAAGCATCTAATTTCAGTTCAAAAATTAATAAAAAATTTAAATGATCAAAGTTTGTCTAATTGGTGCGTCGGGCAAAATGGGTCGAGCTGTAATAGAGGAAGCAAATAATCACAGCGACATCAATATTACGAATTTTATTGTTCATGCTAATTCCAACGCGTTGAATCTAGACGTAGGAAATTTTCATTTTCAAGAAGCTAATAATAAAACTTTCTCAGCTTCGATTAATCATGATTTTGATTGCATTATTGATTTTGCTACAAGAAAAAATATAGAGTCCAGAATTAGCCTATATGCCAAATTAAAAAAACCAGTTTTATTTTGCACAACCGGTTTAAATTTGAATGAACGTGAAAATCTTGAAAATCTCTCTCAGTCAATGCCTATCTTCATGGCTCCAAATACATCCATATATATTGCTTTGATTCACGATATGTTAAAAAAAGTGTTTAATTATGATAAATCTTTGAAAGTAAGAATTTCAGAAAAGCACCATGAATCAAAGTTAGACAAACCATCTGGAACTGCATTAAGTTTTGCAAAACTAACAGACTTAGAAGAATCAAAAATTAAAAGTTTTCGGGAAGGTGATGGTAGTAATTGGCACAAGATTCAATTATCAAATCATTTAGAAGAACTGGAATTTAAGCATTCTGCCTTAAATAGAAGCATTTATGCACAAGGTGCATTAAATGTTGTTAAATGGTTTTACCAAAAGCCTAAAAACCTTTATGATATGCAGACCTTAATTGAAGACTAATATGAGTAAAGTAAACGTAAGTATAGAAGAGTTATTTGAATTGGGTGCTCATTTTGGGCACAGGAAGCGGTTTTGGAATCCTCATATGGAGGACTACATTTTTTGTGAAAAGAATAACATTCACATAATAGATCTTTACAAAACACAAGAAAAAATTGTTGAGCTGTACGAAATTTTTAGAAAATTCTCATCTGTTGGAAATAAAATCATGATTGTTGGCACTAAAAGAGTTGCTTCAAGTTATGTCTCAGATTTTGGTGAAAAAACAGGCATGCCATACATATCACATAGGTGGCTAGGAGGAATGTTAACTAATTGGAAAACAATAAAAGTGCCGATCAATAAATTACTTGAATACGAAGAAAATAAATCTTCGGGCCAGCTTGATAGCATGATCAAGAAAGAAGCTGTAATGCTTGAAAAAGAAATGAAAAAACTTTCACTAGTTTTCGATGGTGTTAAGGACATGAAAGGTTTGCCAGATGCTTTATTTGTTATAGATGTTGAGAGTGAAAAAATAGCAGTTCAGGAAGCAATAAAAATGGGTATTCCTGTATATGGTCTCGTTGACACAAACAGCAATCCAACAAATTTAACAAATTTCATACCAATAAATGATGACTCTTCTAAAACTATCAAGTTTGTTTTAAATCTTATGGCTGAGGCCATTAATTTGGGTCAAGATTCAGCAAGAAAACAAGGCTTAGTTCAAAAACTTGACGGAGATAAAGGGCCAAAAGTATTCTCATTAAACACTTCAACTAAGACTGTTTCAGTAAAAACCGAAGAAAAGCCAGAAGAAGAAGTCGAGGCTAAGTCAAAAGTTGATGAAAATCTTGAAACAGAGACAGAAATTTCAGTAGAAGCTAAAAAAGCCACTGCAACCAAAAAGCCTGCAGCAAAAAAAGCCACTGCAAACAAAAAGCCTGCAGCAAAAAAAGCCACAGCAACCAAAAAGCCTGCAGCAAAAAAAGCCACAGCAACCAAAAAGCCTGCAGCGAAAAAAGCTACAGTAACCAAAAAGCCAGCAGCAAAAAAAACAGATAAATAATGGTTACAGCTCAACTGGTCAAAGAACTTAGAGACAGAACTGGCATTTCGATGATGGATTGCAAGTCAGCATTAGTTGAATCAGATGGTGACATCGACAAAGCAATCGAAGTTCTTAGAAAGAAGAGTGTCTTAAAAGCAGAGAAAAAGTCAGGCAGAGCAACTAACGAAGGAGCTATTGTGCTTGGTTCTTCTGAAAATTCAGCTTTTATTGTTGAAGTTGATACTGAGACAGACTTTGCTGCAAAAGATGCAAGCTTTCAAGCCTTCTTAAGTGAATTATCAGATTACTGTGCTCAAAATAACCCTGAAGACCTGGATGAACTAAATACAAAATATAAAGATGAGCTTTTGGGTATTATTCAAAAAATTGGTGAAAACATTAAGGTTTCATATTACGAAAAAATTTCAATGCAAGATGGAGTGGTAGCATCTTATAAACATTCTGATAATAAATTGGCAGCAATTGTAAAAATGGATTCTGGAGACGAAACAGTTGGCAGAGATATTGCTATGCAAGTTGCAGCTAATAATCCAATGGCTATATATCCAGAAGATATAGATGAATCTATTCTAAATAAAGAGAAAGAAATTGCATTGGCAACACTTATAAACGAAAACAAGCCTGAAGCAATTAAAGAAAAAATTATAATTGGTAAATTAAATAAATTTAAAATGGAAAACTCTCTTGTAGAGCAGCCATTTATTAAAGATCCCGATAAAAAGATAAAAGACTTATTGGGTGATTCAAAAATTATAGGCTTTTTGAGAAAAAAGGTTGGTGAGTGATCACAACTAAGCATCTTAAAAAAATTCTTCTTAAATATAGTGGTGAAGCAGTTGCTGGTTCAGCAGGTCAGGGTATTGATCCTAAAATTCTTCATTTCATGTCTAGAGAAATAAAAGCTGTTGTTGAGCAGAATGTGTCCGTTGGTTTGGTAATTGGCGGTGGTAATTTATTTAGAGGACAAGAGCTTAATCAAGATGGGATAGATAGAGTAGCTGGGGATCACATGGGTATGTTGGCTACAGTTATGAATGGTATAGCATTAAGAGATTCTCTTGAAAGAAATGGAATTAAAACAAGAGTAATGTCTGCAATACCTATGCCTGGTCTTGTTGAGCATTATGATAGAAGACGGGCAATACATTTATTAGATGAGGGTTTTGTTGTAATTTTCACAGCAGGAACTGGAAATCCCTTCTTTACTACAGACACAGCAGCTTGCCTAAGAGGGATAGAAATTAATGCCGATTTAATGCTTAAAGCAACAAAAGTAGATGGTGTTTATTCTGACGATCCAAAGACAAATCCTGATGCTGTGCTTTTTGATTCTTTATCTTTTGATGAAGCTATTCAGAAAAATCTAAAAGTAATGGATACAACCGCACTAACACTAGCAAGAGACAATGAAATGAATATTAAAGTATTCAATTATGAGTCAGAGGGAGCATTACTTGGTATAGTAAAAGGTGAGGAAATAGGCACATTAATATCAAATGGCTAGTTACGAAGAAATCTTAGAATCATGTACAAGCAGGATGCAATCATCCCTTAACAGTTTTAATGATAGCTTAAAAAAAATTAGAACGGGGAGAGCAAACCCAGTTATGCTTGACGGAATTCAGGTAGATTATTATGGTACTTTGACTCCACTTAACCAGTGTTGCTCTATAACTGTAGAAGATTCAAAAACATTAAGTTTATCTCCTTGGGATAAAGGGCTAGTTCAAGAAATAGATAGAGCAATTCAAAAATCAGATCTTGGAATATACCCAACGGTAGCAGGAGATGTTATACGAATAATTATGCCACCTCTCACTGAAGAATCGCGTGTAGATTTAACAAAGAAAGCTAAAGCTGAAGCAGAAAATGGACGGATAGCTGTAAGAAATATTAGAAGAGATGCTATATCAGCCATGAAGAATTTAGAGAAAGAGGGCGAGTTAACAAAAGATGATATCTCAGATTCTGAAAAAGACATTCAGGATATAACAGCAAAATTTATTGATCTTATTGATTCTTCATTGGCTTCCAAGGAGAAGGATCTCTTAACTATCTAATGTCTGGCCCTAAAGTAGCTGCCATCATAATGGATGGAAATAGAAGATGGGCAAAAAAAAATAACTTACCATCAACATCAGGACACAGAAAAGGCATTGAAACCCTTATTGAGGTTGTTAAAACAGCTAAAGAAAACTCACTAGATCGTTTAGTTGTTTATGCCTTCTCTACAGAAAACTGGAATAGAGAGGATTATGAAGTAAATGCATTGATGAATCTTATCAATTTTGGTGTCGACGTAAAACTAGCAGAAATAAAAAGTAATGGCATTAGATTAAATTTCATTGGAGACATAAATTCAATGCCAAAAAAAGCAAAAGATAGTATTAGTAAGTGTGTTGAACAAACCAAAGACTTAAATGAATTTACCCTTACAGTTGCATTAAATTACGGTGCAATATGGGATATGGCTAATGCTATAGAAGTAGCAAGTTCAGCCGGTATAGAGCTCGATCAAGATAATTTTTTAAAATATACTCAGATTGGAGAAAGTGATATCGATATTTTCATTAGAACTGGGGGTGATATGAGGTTAAGTAACTTCTTGCTGCCTAATATAGGTTACTCAGAGCTCTTTTTTACAGAAAAACTTTGGCCAGAATTTAACAAAGATGATTTTATTAATATTCTTGATGAATTTAAACAAAGACAACGAAGGTTTGGAAAATGACCCGAATATCAATGTTTGGTTTCACAGGCTCAATAGGAACCCAAGCTTTAAGTGTGATTGAGAAGTACCAATCAAAATTTGAACTTGATGTCATAGTTTGCAATAAAAATATTAATCTAGCAGTTGAGCTTATAGGTAGACATAATCCAAAAAATGTATTTGTTACCGATGCTGATGCTCGCTCAGAGATAATGGCTTCATGTTCTAGCGAAATTAATTTTTTTGATTCTATGCATACTCTTAGACAATACCTTAAACTTAATAAGAGTGACATTTATTTATCTGCAGTTAGTTCTTTTGATTGCATTGATCTAACTATTGAAGCTGCAAAATCCGGAAAAAAACTTCTTCTAGCTAACAAAGAAGCATTGGTGGTTTTTGGTAAGCAGATTATGCATGAGTGCAAGCAAGCAAAAACCGAAGTTATACCAATAGATTCAGAACATTTTTCTTTATTTACAGCATTAAAAAATAAAGATTTATCGGAGATATCTAAGATTTATTTGACGGCTTCAGGAGGGCCTTTCGTTGGTCAAAAATTGAGTGAATTGCATAATAAAACACCTGAAGAAGCTCTTAAGCATCCTAATTGGGATATGGGAGCAAAGATTAGTGTTGATTCTGCAACCTTAGTTAATAAATGTTTTGAATTAATAGAGGCGAAGCACCTTTTTTCTCTAGGTCCAGAATTATTGGATATCAAGATTCATAGGCAAAGCGTTATCCACTCAATGCTTGAATTTAAAGATGGTTCCGTTGAAGCCCAAATGTCTCAGCCAAGCATGATTATTCCTCTTGCATATGGACTGCTTGGAGGGTATTCACAAGACATAAAAAAAGACTTTTCCCTCGATCTTTTAAATAGAAATATTGATCTGAGCCTCGAACAATTTCCAGATGACCGAAAAAAGCTTAGAGATATAACTTTAGATGTAATGAATAGTGAAGATAATAGTGGTTTAGTCTTTGCTACTTTGAATGATATCGCAGTCAAAAAGTTTTTAAACAAAAAGATAAAATTTGGTGATATTTATAACCTGATACTAGATAATTACTACCTAATTGATAAGAAAGAAGTAAATTCAATTCAAGAACTAGAGTCAAATAGGATTGAGATTTTAAATTTAATAGATGGGAAATAAATGTATTCATTAATTGGAGCTTTAACACTTTTTTTAATCTTGGTAACTTTTCATGAATATGGTCATTATTCAGTTGCTAGGTACTTCAAAATAAAAATTATCAAATTCAGCATAGGTTTTGGGCCTGATTTATATAAGTGGAAAAATAAAGATAATATAAGATTTTCTCTTTCTGCTATACCTTTTGGTGGTTATGTTGCATTTCATGATCCAGCTGACACAAAAAATTACAATAAATTAAATACCGAAGAAAAAAAATATGTACTAGCGAATAGGCCAGCAATAGAAAGATCTTTAGTTGTCTTAGCAGGACCAATATATAATTTTATCTTAGCCTTTTTCGTATTTACACTAGTTGGTCTTTTCATTCCTAAACAGTCAGATATGGTTTCTGCTCAAGTTGTGGCAATAGATAATCAAAAATTTTATGAGGTAGTTGCAGTAAATAATAAAGAGATTAATTCAGTTCAGGCCTTAGAAGTTGCACTTCTGGATTTAACTGGTTACACAGGCGATGTAAATATTGAGTTATTTGATTACACAGATCAAAACCAAGTTTACCTTCAGGAAGACGTAATTAATCTAAAATTTCAAGAAGGACAAGCACCTTCACAGTTTTTTGGAATTATCCCCTTTGCAGACTTTAAACCGCGCATCGAAAATGTTGAGACTGAAAGTACTGCCGAGCAAGTTGGTTTTATTTCTGGAGACACTATTACTAGAATCAATCAAGAAAGAATAAGTTCAATGTATCAGGCCACTATAGCTTTAAACAAATTTGGTCAGCAAATAGACGTAGAGATAGAAAGAGATGGCAGAGCATTAAATATTGCACTTCCCTCAAAACAAGAGGGAACCTCATATGGTTTGCGTTTTGGGCCTGAAGCCAACTCTTTATCATCCTCTATAGTATTTGGTTATAACCAAACAGTCTTTTGGATTAAGAATACTTTTAAATTTCTCTTTAAAACACTCAATGGAACAATGGGAATTGAGAACTTAAGTGGACCTGTTGGAATAGCTAAAGTAGCTGGTGATTCTTTAGTGTCTGGTCTAATTCCTTTCCTTTTATTGCTGGGGATATTGAGTATTAGTCTTGGAGCGTTTAATCTCTTACCACTACCAATGCTTGACGGGGGGCAATTTTTGTTTATCTTAGTGGAAAAGCTTAAAGGATCTCCAATAAGTTTGAAACTAAAAGCAACTTTAATGAATCTAAGTTTTTTATTAATACTAACTTTATTCATTTTTGTAATGGTGAATGATATAGCGAGAATAATTTGAAAAGAATACTAAGAACCTTAGTCCTTACATTAGCTTTGAATGCAAGTGCTGAAATGTTGGTTGATGATATACGAATTGAGGGCTTACAAAGAGTTTCGCTAGGTAGTGTTTTAGACACAGTGCCTATTACTATCGGTGATAGAATTGAGAAACGAGACTACCAACGTGTAATTAAAACTTTATTTGCTACCGGGCAATTCGATGATATTCAATTAAGAGCAGAAGGCAATATTCTTTATATTAAAGTTGAAGAAAGACCAACAATATCAAGTATTGAAATCGATGGAAATTCAGCTATAAAAACAGAGGATCTCCTTAGAGCATTGAACGGAGAAGGTATTAACGAAGGTTCAGTTTTAAAAAGAGCAACACTCGATCTGATCACAAGGGGTTTGCAAGCACAATATTCCCAACAAGGCAGGTATGGCGCATCTGTAGAAGTTACTCAGAGAGATAGACCCAGAAATAGAGTCGAAGTTGATATTGAGGTAGATGAAGGCACCTCAACGGCAATTTCAGCCATCGAGATAATTGGAAACAATGCATTTACTGATGGAGAAATTAAGCGAGTATTTGAATTAACCGAAGGCTCAATCCTTTCTATCTTTACAAATGACAACAGATATACACAAGAAAAACTTAGAACGGATCTAGAGAACTTAGAGTCTTTTTATAAGGACAGAGGATATCTGCAATTCGAGATTTCTTCTTCTCAAGTTTCTATAAGCGATGATTTGCAAGAATTATATGTGACATTAGTTTTAAATGAAGGAAAGAGATACATGTTAAAAGATATAAAAATATCTGGAGAATTACCCATTGACAGAGAATTTTTAGAAAGTTTTATCAATATTCAAGAAGATTCATATTATTCAGAATCACTAATAACAAGTTATGAAGAGTTTTATGCAAATGCTCTGGGTAATGATGGATATACTTTTGCGGAGATCGAGGGTGTACCAACAATAGATGAAGAAAATAATACAGCTGATATTACTTTTGTATTTAACCCTGGTAGAAAAAACTATACTAGACGAATACTCTTCAACGGAAACTATTTCACAACTGATGAAGTATTAAGGCGTGAAATGAGACAATTTGAAGGAGCGCCGGCATCAAATCAATTGATTGAACAGTCAAAGCTTCTGCTAGAAAGAACTGGTTTTTTTAAAACAGTAAATGTAGAAACAGTACCAGTTGCTGGAGAAGAAGATTTGGTTGATGTCATATTTGATGTTGAAGAACAACAATATGGAAATATTATAGCTGGGTTTGGTTATTCTCAATTTGGATTCTCTTTTAATTTTAATGTTCAACAGCAAAATTTTCTTGGAAGTGGAAACACTGTAGGGATTGGTGCACAAGTAAGTGACTACTCCACTAATATATTCCTTCAATATGAGAATCCATACTTTACAGTTGATGGAGCAAGTCGTGGATACTCTTTAAATTTTAGAGAATTTGACTATTCATCATTCGGTTTAACTGATTACAATACTGCTAGTTATGGTGCCTCTGTTAGTTTTGGAATTCCTATATCAGAAATTCAAAGAATTGGTTTCAATATTTCTGCAGATCATACTGAATTACAGTCAGGCTCATTGGCATCAAGGGAGATATTAGATTTCTTAGAAAGTGAAGGCGATATTTTTGACACATTTAAAGTTCAAGGTTTTTGGACACGAGCAACTTTAAATAGAGGTATATTTCCAACTGATGGAACACTCAATCAAGTTTCCTTTCAAACTACAGTTCCAGGATCATCTCTAAATTATTTTAAATTGGATTTCAAAAATGAATTCTATCAACCTATTACGGATGACCTTATTTTTAAAGCTGCTTCAAGAATTGGTATCGTAGATTCATTTGGTGATAGTGATGTTCCTCCTTATTTTGAGTATTTTTATGCGGGCGGACCTTATTCAATAAAAGGTTATGAAACAAATAGTTTGGGTCCAAGAATAACACCTGTGCCTTGTTATTCTTATGTTTCTGCAGAGGATTACTGCCCTCCATTAATTGATAATAATTTTGATGGTGAGCCAGATGCACCATATTATAACTCTTATGCTCAATTTGGTATAAATAGACCTATTGGCGGTAACGTTTTATTAGAAACAAGTTTAAATCTAATATTTAAAGTTCCATTTATTGAAGATCAAAGCCAGTTTAGAACTGCATTTTTTATTGACTTAGGAAATGTTTTTTCAACATTCTGCTACAACTATCAGGAACAATGTTTTACACCTAATTTTGAAGATCTTCGAGGTTCTTACGGGCTTGGCGGTTCAGCTATTACACCGTTTGGACCTGTAAGTGTATATTTTGCTATTCCATTTAATAATGACCCTCTTGATAGAACAAAACGTTTTGAATTCACTGTTGGCAATAAGTTCTAAAAAATGTCGATTCTTTCGCAAAAGTCATATAAAATAGCGAAACTTAAGGATTTATTATGAACAATTTAAAAGTTATATTTTTTACATTAATGCTTATAGCATTTTCAGCTCCTATTAGTGCCAAGATAGTGGTATTAAATGCTGAAGTAGCTATGCTTAGTACACAATTCGCACAAGAAGAGTTTAAAAATCTCGATGAAGATTCAAGTTTTGTTGCTGACAGAGAAAGATTAGAGTTGCTTCAGGCAGAAGGGCAAGCATTAGTTGAAAAATTTCAAAAAGATCAAGAAATTTTATCTGATGAAGAAAAATTAGATCTACAACAACAACTCCAAGATAAGCAAACAGATATACAATTCTTATCTAATAAACTTCAAACAAAAGCTCAAGAAGTCCAACAGCAAGTTGTGGGAGTCTTAACACCTACCTTCCAAAAGGTACTGGGTGAATTAATTGCTCAAAAAGAATATGAAATGATAGTTGCTCCAGGTGCTTTGCTTTACGCGGATCCTGATTTAGACATTACTGAAGAGGTTATAGCATATCTTGATAATGCTTTGACCGAAAAGTCTGAAGAGTAGTAATCTATCTTAATGAAATCAATTACTCTAGGGAAGCTAGCTAACATTCTAGGTGGAACTCCTGAGGGGTTGCTTGAATTAAAACTCACCAACCTTCAAGACTCTAAGACATGTGATACTCAATCTATTTGTTATTTAAAAGATCAAAAGTTTTGTGAAAGTTTAAGTAAAGACGCGGGAGCTGTTATTGCAACTAAGGAGCTAGCTGAACAGTTAGTGAATAATAAAAATTTCATTATTGTTGATGATCCATATCTTGCTTACTCTAGAGCATCAAATGTTTTTTACCAAAATTATAAACAACAAAATAGCAGCCAAAAAACTATTTTTGGAAAAAATATTTCTATAGGAAAAAATACAGTAATAAATTCTAATTGTGAAATTGGAGATAATGTTGTTATACATGACAATGTTTCAATTTATTCTTGCACAAAAATTGGGAATAATTCTATTATCCATTCAGGGACTGTAATCGGTTCAGATGGATTTGGGTATGCTCCATCTGATCAAGGATGGAATAAAATTGAACATCTTGGAGGGGTAATAATAGGTAATAATGTTGAAATTGGAGCTAAATCAACAGTGGATAGAGGAGCGTTGGGAAGTACTGTTATAGAAGATGGTGTAAAAATAGATAATCACGTCCACGTGGCACATAATTCATTCATCGGTGAAAACACTGCTATAGCTGGCCAGTCGGGTATGGCTGGTTCTGTGAAAATTGGTAGAAATTGTCAAATTGCAGGGCAAGTTGGCATAGTTGGTCATATAGAAATAGCTGATAATGTTATAGTTATGGCTAAAACTCTTGTCACGAAATCTTTAAAAGAAGCTGGTGTTTACAGTGGTGTAATGCCAATACAAAAACATAAAGATTCATTAAAATTTGTCGCAAAAATTAAAAAATGATCAACAATATAGAAGTAAGAAAACTCATTCCACATAGAGAACCGTTCCTTTTTATTGACGAGGTATTGGAAGTAAATGATGAATTTATAGAAGCTATAAGGTTTATCTCGCCTGATGAAGAGTTTTTCAAAGGACATTTTCCAAATTTTCCAATAATGCCAGGTGTTTTAGTATTAGAAGCAATGGCTCAAAGCTGTGCTTTGCTTGGCTCGCATATTATGAACCAATCTGCAAATGAACAATCAATATATTTATTGTGTGGTATTGAAAAAGTAAGATTTAAGAAAAAAGTTTTACCAGGAGATACATTAATATTTAAGTCGTCAGTTATAAATTCAAAAAGAGGTATTTGGAAGTTCAAAAGTTCTGCATATTCTGAGGAAAAATTAGTTTGTTCAGCTGAAATTTTGTGCGCAGATAGAAGTTTAAATGAGTGAAATACATCAAACAGCAATAATAGATCCATCAGCTTCAATACATGACAGTGTAAAAATTGGGCCTTACTCAGTCATTGGTCCTGACGTCGTAATTGCAGAGAAATGTCAATTAAACTCGCATGTAGTGCTGAAGGGACCAACCAATATTGGCCCAGGAAATAAATTTTTCTCATTTTGTGTGATTGGTGAAGATACACCTGATCTAAAGTATAAAGGAGAGAAATCAGGACTTAAAATTGGCCAAAACAATACATTTCGGGAGTTTTGTAAGGTGCACAGAGGAACGGAAATAGATTTAGGTTATACGAAAATAGGCGATAATAATTTAATAATGCCTGGAGTTATGGTTGCTCATGATTGTGTAATTGGTGATGGAAATATCTTGGTAGATAATTCAGCCTTAGCTGGACATGTTGAGTTAGGTGATCACGTAACTTTGGGTGGCTATACACTTGTCCATCAATTCTGCAAATTAGGTTCTTATTCATTTACAGGTTTAGCTTCTCATATAACTATGGATGTTCCTGCATTTACAAGAGTCGCAGGGACACCAACAAAACAAGCAGGCTTGAATGCTGTTGGTCTAGAAAGAAAAGGGTTTACTAAAGAAGAAATAGTGAATTTAAAGAAAGCATATAAAATTTTTTTTCGAGAAGGTTTAAAGGTTGAAGAAGCCATTGAAAAGATTCATATTGAATGTAAATTAGACGATAAAATAAAGATCTTCATCGATTCAGTTCAACATTCTTCAAGGGGAGTCTTAAGGTAATTGAAGATTGGTATTGTTGCAGCTGAACCATCAGGTGATTTACTAGGATCAAAGATTCTTTCAAAATTAAAAGATAAATTTGAGGATATAGAAGTTATTGGAGTTGGCGGTGGCCCTCTAAAAGAGCATAATATTTCAACTGATAGAGAAATGCTTGAGATTATGGGACTTGTTGACCCAGTTCTTAATTTACGAAAAATAATAAATTATAGAAATGATCTAATTCAAAATTTCATTAATGAAAAAATAGATATTTTTATTGGCATCGATGCTCCTGATTTTAACTTCGACATACATAAAAAACTACAAAAAAAAGGGGTCAAAACTATTCATGTTGTTTGTCCATCTGTTTGGGCTTGGCGGCCTGGCAGAGTAAAGAAGTTCAAATACGTTGACTATATGCTGTGCTTGTTTCCATTTGAACTTGAGTATTGCACTAATGTCAACAAACAAGCATTTTGCATTGGCCACCCTTTATTAGACAAGCAATCTGATTATGAGAATAACGAAAGAGAAAACATAATTTGCTTAATGCCAGGTAGCAGAAGATCAGAAATTAAAAATAATCTTGATGTAATGATTGATGGTTTTAATCAATTCAATTTTGATGAAAAATATAAAGCAGTGATTCCAATTTATAAAGAAGACGACAAACATCTTATTCAGCATAAAATTCAAAGCCATAAACATATAACATTTGCTAACGTTGAATCATCGGAAATTTTAAAAAAAGCTAAAGCAGCAGTGATTTGTTCAGGCACAGCAACTCTTGAAGCTCTTTTAGCAGAGATACCAACCACTGTAATCTACAAAACAAACTGGTTAAATCATTTTATTTTAAAACATATGATGATGAGTGAATTTGTTAGTATTCCAAATATAATTGCAGACGAAGAAATATTCCTTGAATTACTTCAGTCAAATGCCACTTCTGAGAATATCGCAGATGATTTAAATTCAAATATGGCTGACTATAAATTTAGAAAAAAAATGATCCAAGCGGTAAAAGCTAAATTAGGAAAAACAAACTTGGATTCCTTCAGTAATAGATTATATGAAGATTGCAGGAGTTGATGAGGTAGGTATTGGTTGTCTTGCAGGGCCTTTGGTAGCAGCAGCAGTAATAATTGGAAAAAATAAGTCAGAATATCTTTTTAGAGATTCAAAAAAAACATCTCAAAAGAATAGGGAAATACAGGCTAAATATATTAAAAAAAATTTTTACGTAGGAATTGGTGTGGCTTCACCACATGAAATAGACAAATTAAATGTTTTAAAAGCTTCACACTTAGCTATGGTTAGAGCTATTGAAAATCTTCCTGTAATACCAGATAAAATAATAATAGATGGTATCTATATTCCTGAAGGTTTGAAACATGCTGAAGCAATTGTAAAAGGTGATGAACATCATCAAGAGATTGCAGCAGCCTCAATAATTGCAAAATCTTTTAGAGATCAACTCATGTTGAATTATGCAAAAGAATATAGAGGTTATTTTTTCGAAAAAAATAAAGGTTATCCAACAAAAGATCATAAAAATGCAATTAATTATTTAGGATTCTCAAACATTCACAGAAAAAGTTTTAAAATTTAAAGATGTCTAATTTTATCCACTTGCAAACAAAATCTCATTACAGTATTTCTTGTGGGCTGCCAAAAACAAATCAAATTATAGATAAAGCCTTAGAATTGGGCATGAAAGCTGTTGCGCTTACAGATAAAAACACTTTTTTTGGACTGGTAAAATTTTACAATTACGCACTGGAAAAAGGTATTAAGCCAATTTGTGGTGTTGATTTTGATGTAAGGGTGAATGATGGCTATACAAACTTAATTCTTCTGGCAAAAAATAAAAAAGGTTTAGAGAGTCTTTTTAAACTTAGTACAGAATCATTCACAAATTCTGGATTAGACAAAAAGAGCATTTCAGAGCAAGACATTCTTGATTATGCAGAGCATCTGGTTTGCATTATTCCTGCTTCATCAATGAATTTAAGAAACTTGGCTTTAAAAAAAGAAGAATCTTTAATTGTAAATTTATATACAAAATACCAAAAAGCTTTTGCAAAAAACTTATTTGTTGGGGTATCAAATGTTTCAGAGCTTGGTTATGATTCTGCTTCTGCGTTAGCATGTAATTTGGCAAAAAAAAATAATATACCAACTGTAGCAATTAATGATGTCCTTTTTTTAGAAAAAGAAGATCATTTAGCCCATCAAGCTAAAGTTGCTATTAATAATTCTACGCTCTTAAAAGATGAAATTAATAATCCAAATGTTTCAAATGAACAATACTTTAAAACTGAAGAAGAGCTTAGGAAGTATCACGATTTAGAGCCCTTAAAAAATACTCTCGAAGTAGCTAAGTTATGTAATGTTTTTCTCGATGAAGGTCAGTATTATCTCCCTTCCTATGAAGTGAATGATAACAAGTCGCTATCTGAGCATTTAGAGGAACTTTCAAGAAATAAACTCAACGAATATTTAAACAAAAATAAACATTTAAATACAAATCTTTATCACGAAAGATTAGAAAAAGAACTAAAGATCATTACTGAAAAAGGTTATCCAGGCTATTTTTTAATCGTTATGGATTTTGTTAAGTGGGCAAAAAGTCAAGAAATACCAGTTGGACCAGGCAGAGGTTCTGGGGCTGGCTCCCTTGTTGCATTCATGTTATCCATCACAGCATTAGATCCATTAGAGCACGGATTACTTTTTGAGCGTTTTTTAAATCCTGAAAGAATGTCATTGCCTGATTTTGATATAGATTTCTGTATTGAAGGAAGGGATAAAGTTATTGAATATGTGCAAAATAAATATGGAGTCGAATCTGTTGCTCAAATCGGAACCCTTGGTACCATGGCAGCTCGAGGAGTGACAAGAGACGTAACAAGAATTTTAGGAAAGCCGTATGGCTTTGGAGATATGATAGCTAAGATGATACCTCTTACGCCAGGTATTAAGCTTAAAGAAGCTATTGATGGATCACCTGAATTACAACAAATTAAAGAAGATAACGAAGAAGCAACTGAGGTTTTGGATTTATCACTAAAACTTGAGGGTTGTGCAAGAAGCATTGGGAAACATGCTGCTGGAGTAGTAATAGCGCCTAATGATATTCATGAATTTACCCCTTTACACTACGATATGGAAACTAACTCAATGGCTACACAACTCGATATGTATGATGTTGAAGACGTTGGGTTAGTAAAATTTGATTTTCTTGGGCTTAGAACGTTAACAGTCATTAATAATGCAGTTAAATCTGTTCAAAAAATTAATCCTAGTTTTAATTTAGACGATATTTCTTATGGGGATTCTAAAGTTTTTAATTTATTAAGCTCAGGGAAAACAAAAGGTATATTTCAGCTTGAATCCGGTGGGATGATGGATTTAATTAAAAGGATGAAGCCTGAAAACTTCTCTGATATTACAGCTCTAGTGGCGCTCTATAGGCCTGGCCCTTTAAACTCTGGTATGGCAGACGATTATATAAATAGAAAAAATGGTAGAGAAAGTATTGCTTATCAACACCCCGATTTAAAGAAAGTTCTTAACGAAACATATGGTGTTTTTGTATATCAAGAACAAGTAATGGAAGCAGCTCAAGTTTTAGCAGCTTACTCTCTAGGCGACGCAGATAATTTAAGAAGAGCCATGGGCAAGAAAAAAGCTGATGTAATGGAAGCAGAAAAAAGTGTTTTTGTTAATGGGTGTGAAAACAATAGTATCGGGAAGAAAAAGGCAAATGAGATTTTTGATAATATTGAGAAATTTGCTGGTTATGGCTTTAACAAATCGCATTCTGCAGCCTACGCGTTGATAGCTTATCAAACAGCTTTTTTGAAAACTCATTATCCATCTCATTTTATTGCTTCAGTGTTGTCATCAGAACAAGATAAGACAGACAAGCTTGAACCACATGTCAAAGATTGCGCAATTATGGGTGTTGCTATTGTAGCGCCAAATATTAATAGCTCTCACCCAACATTTATAGTTAATGATAAGGATCAAATTGAGTACGGATTAGCAGCACTCAAAGATGTGGGAAGAAAATTTGTAGAGGAAGTTTGTGAAGAAAGAAAAAATGGTAAATTTTCCAGTCTCATGGATTTTGCTTCAAGGGTTGATCTTAGAAAGGGAGGCATCAGAGCATTACAAAGCATGGCAAAGGCAGGTACATTCGATGAAATTTGTTCAAGAGATGAAGCTGTAAGCTCAATTAAGAATTATTTAGAAGCATCAGAACAGAAGTTTAGATCAAAAGAATCTGCTGTAATGGAAATGTTTGCAGAAGAGCAAGATTTAAAAGTTACAGGTTATAAATCACAGATGTTTTCAGAATCTGAGAAACTAAAAATGGAATTACAATCATTTGGATTTTATTACAGCAAACACCCAATATCACTTGTGCGGAAAACTTTGTCCTCAAAGATTCAGCCAATCAATAAATTGATTACGACATCAAATGAAAAATATATTCCTGCTCTAATCAATCATAAAAGAATTGTAAAAAAAGGAACTAGTATATTTATATTCTTAGAAGTATCTGATGAAACAGGGCTGATTGATGTTTCAGTGCCAGTTGAATTGTACGATGAAAAGAAGCCATTATTCAAAGAAAATTCGGTAGTTATGATAAAGGGAACAGTTGTTGCTGACGACTTTCGAAAAGGAAACCTTGAAGATGTTGGCATAAAAATTAGAGCTACAGATATAGTGCCAATTGAAATTGCTCGTAAAACAGTAACTTCGAGAATCCGGTTGGATGTATCTAGAAAAAAACTCAAGGAGCTTGGAAACGGCCAATTCGATAAGTTAAAAAGTCTAAATGATCCAAATGGAATCGATGTAGTTTTAAATTTAAAAGACGATGAACTTAATATTTCAAGTTTATTAAAAGTTGACACTTTTAAGATTTCCTTAGAGGATAGTACGTTCGAAAAAATTAATGAGTTATTTGGAGAAGAAAATTATCAACTTTTTTAAGCTATGGAACAACATTTAGATTTTGAGCAACCAATTTATACATGCCTTGAAAAAATTGAGGAACTCAAGAAAATTATACCTGCTCCAGCAAACTTATCTGATGAAATTGCAGAATTAGAACGTCAATCGCAAGAAGAAACTGAAAAAATATATGCAAATCTTAGTCCTTGGCAAAAGGTTCTTGTTGCTAGGCATCCAAATAGACCGCATACACTTGATTATATTGCTAATGTTTTTGATGGGTTTGAGGAAATGCATGGAGATCGACTAAGCGAGGACGACAAGGCTATAGTGTGTGGCTTTGCTTTCTTAGATAACTACCCAGTTGTTATTATCGGTCATGAGAAAGGGAGAGAAACTGAAGATAGAGTTGCAAGAAACTTTGGTATGCCACATCCATCCGGATTCAGAAAAGCAAATAGGCTAATGAAACTAGCTGAAAAATTTTCAATACCTGTTCTTACTCTCATAGACACTCCTGGTGCTTATCCAGGTGTAAAAGCTGAATATTCTGGACAGCATGAAGCCATTGCCAAAAGCTTAGAAATTATGTCGGATTTACAAACTCCAGTAATCAATTTAGTAATTGGTGAAGGAGGTTCAGGAGGAGGTTTTGGAATTGGTCTTGCAGATAGAATTGGAATGTTGGAGTACTCAATTTATTCAGTCGCTTCACCAGAAGCGTGTGCTTCAATTTTGTGGCGTACTGCCAAAAATGCTGAAGAAGCTGCAGATGCGCTTAAATTAGATGCAGAAAATTTAGCAGAACTTGGGATTATAGACCATGTAGTGAAAGAACCAATCGGTGGAGCACATAGGAATCATGGAGAAACCTACAAAGTAGTGAAAAAATATTTTCTCGAGGAGCTAAAGGGACTTTCTAAGCACTCTTTAGAAGACTTAACAGCAAAAAGATACGAAAAATTCAAAAACATTGGAGTATAGAATGGACTTCTTCAATAAATCAGAACAATCAATTCTGCTAAATGCAAAAAATATTGTCGTTGGGTTCAGTGGTGGAGTTGATTCTACATTGGCACTGGTCGCCACAGAACAATTCCTTGAAAAACATAAGAAAAAAAATAACTTGTCAGCCTTATATGTTGATCATCAAACCCAAAAAGATAGTACACATTGGCAAAAACATAGTGAGAAGTTTTGTGAGAAACGTTGTATTAATTTTCTATGTAAAAAAGTAGAAATAAAAGAAACAGGACAAGGTTATGAGGCAGCAGCAAGAATGGCTCGACTTAAAATTTTTAATTCTTTAAAAGAGACAAGTGTAATAATTTTAGGACATCACCTAGATGATCAAGTGGAAACAGTTTTTTTTAGAGTTTTAAGAGGCACTGGCCTAAAAGGTTTAACTGGTATGCAAAGACATATAAAAATTAATAATAAAGATTTTATAAGGCCACTGCTAAATATAACTAAAGAAGAAATTTTTAGGTATGTTGACGATCAAAAAATAAGTTTCATTGAGGATCACTCTAATTTGGATAATACATACAGTAGAAATTTTTTAAGGAATGAAATTATTCCACAAATTGCCGAGCGATGGCCTGGTGCAAAGAAAAATACTGCAAGAATGGCAAATCTTCTTGCAAAGCAAAGTTTACTGTATCATCGTTTTCTACTCGAGCGTTTGGAGAAAATTTGTGATAAGGACGGTTTACTCTTAGACGAATTATCAAAATTAGACTATTTCGAAAGATCCGAAGTTATTCGTATTTGGCTAGATCAACAGTCTTTTGCGTCTCCCAATGAAAGTCAAATGAAAGAGTTAGAGAAATCTTTCTTTCAATCAAGACAGGATGCCAAACCTATTATAAAATTCTATAGAGAAGATGCTCAGAAAACAGGAGTAATCTTAAGTAAATTTAATAACTACCTAACTGCGGAAAAAATAAAATGAGTGAACCAAAGGTATTATTCGAAGATCATGGCAACATAGCTGTGATTAAATTGAACAGGCCTGAGAAAAGAAATGCATTAGATCCTGAAACGGTCATGATGTTCAATGAATTCTCAGAAAAAGCAAAAGATCCAAAATTTAGAGCTGTAGTAGTGACAGGAGATAACAGTGCTTTCTGTGGCGGAGCTGACATTACGGCTGCAGCATCTGAAGATGGCATGGGTTGGGAAAGCGTCGAACAAGCTCTTAACGAAGGCTATCATGTTGGTTTAAATAACATGGTTTATATGGATAAAGTAGTTATAGCTGCGGTAGAGGGTGCTTGTGCCGGTATAGGTTGTGCATATTACTTGAGTTCAGATATAGCAGTAATGGCAAAATCAAGTTTTTTTCAAATCGGTTTTTCTAAGATAGCTTTAATCCCAGATGGTGGCTCAAATTGGCTATTAACCAAAGTTGTTGGTTATCAACAAGCGTTTAGAATGGCGGCTGAAGCCAAAAGGGTTTCCTCAGAAGAGTGCCAGAGTTTGGGCATGTGTACAGAAGTTTGTGAAGATGGTGCAGCGTTAGAAACAGCCATGAAACTAGCAAAGCATTATGCTGAATTAGCTCCAAGGGCAGTATTCAAAACTAAACATTTAATGAGAGATAGTTTTAATAAATCCTATGAACAAAATCTTAAAGACGAAGCCAAGACACAAGAAGATATGGTTGGTCGAAAAGATAATATAGAAGGTGTAACAGCTTTTGTTGAGAAAAGAAAACCAAATTTCACAGGCGAATAATTACATAATCGAAAATTTTTCTGAACATCATTTAGATGATGTGATGGAGATTGAAGTACATGCCAACCCGACTCCATGGACAAAACAAACCTTTGAAAAAATATTAGAACTAAGGTCTCAAAGTTTTGTCATTATTCTAAATTCACAAATAGTAGGTTTTTGCATTGCAAACAAGGTATTAGATGAATGCCATTTGCAAAATATTTCAGTGGCAGACACTATGCGCAGACAAGGTATTGGCAACTTTATGTTAGACATTCTTAAAAAAAGGATGAACTTAGCAGGTATTACAGTTGTCTTGCTTGAAGTTAGAAAATCAAATAAAGTCGCTCAGGATTTTTATCGCGAAAATGGCTTCCAAGAACTTTCAATTAGAAAAGATTATTACCAAACCAAGAATGGTCGAGAGGATGCTATTATTATGCGCTTAAAAGGGCCTTAATCTCACTTTCTAAATTTTCGGGGAAATCTAGCGATCCATATCTTTTTACAACTTCACCATTCTTGTTAACAAGAAACTTTGAAAAATTCCATTTCACAGCTTCAGTACCCATAAACCCCTTCATTTGTTGTTTTAAAAATTTAAAAAGGGGCTCTGCTTTATTGCCATTTATTTCGACTTTACTAAAAATTGGAAAGGTTACGGCATAATTATTAGTACAGAATTCTTTGATATCTTGTTCACTGCCTTTTTCTTGTGAACCAAATTGGTTGCACGGGAAAGCAAGAACTTCAAACCCATCTTTAGAATATTTGTCATACAAGTCTTGCAGACCTTTATATTGAGGTGTAAATCCACAAGTTGAAGCAACATTAACAATCAGTAAAACTTTGTTTCTGTAATCTGAAATCGAGATATCTTGACCATCGATGTCTTTGACTTTGTAATCGTAAACAGTTTCTTTCATAATTTCTTTATGTCCAATGAAATAAGACCAGTCATCATAAAAAGTTTTGAGGAATTAAACAAGACTGAACTCTATCAAATAGTTCAGCTTCGCATAGCAGTTTTTATTGTTGAGCAAGACTGCCCTTACCCAGATTTAGATGATATGGATCAAGAGTCACTGCATGTTTGGATAAGAGATGGAAATGAAATTGTAAGTTATTTAAGAATAACACCTCCTGGTTTAAGGTTTGTAGAACCATCACTTGGCAGAATAGTCACGAAACAAAACTATCGATCTAAAGGATTTGCTGAAAACCTTATTAAGCAAGCAATAAATCATATTTGTGCAGAGAAACCTGAAGCTATTAGAATCTCTGCCCAGTCTTATTTAGAAAAATATTATGAAAAGTTTGGCTTTTTTAAAGCAAGTGACGAATACTTAGAAGATAATATACCTCATATTGAGATGTTATTAGATGCAAAAAATTAGTAGATCCGCAGTAGAGCAACATATAAATTGTCAAAAATGCTTTTATTTAGCTTACAACCATAAAATTAGACCTTTTAGTTTGCCCTTTACATTAAATACAGCTGTCGATGGTCTTTGCAAAAATGAGTTTGATTACTATCGTGCAAAAGGAGAGCCTCACCCAATGTTTCTTGAGCATGGTATAGATGCTGTCCCTTTTGCTCATGAAAAGATGGATGAATGGCGAGAAAATTATAGAGGTATTAGATATATTGATGAGACTGCAGGTTTTAATTTTGGTGGTGCCGTCGATGATGTTTGGCAAAAGCCTTCTGGTGAATTGATTATTGTTGATGTCAAAGCTACAGCAAAAAAAATATTTGACTGGGAGGATACATATTCTAAGTGGGAATATGCCAAAGGCTATCAAAGACAACTAGAAATGTATCAATGGCTATTCAAAAAAAATGGTTTTGAGGTTGCCCCAGAAGCATATCTGGTTTACTTCAACGGCAAAAAAAATGAACCTATGTTTAATCAGAGATTAGAGTTTGATTTACATTTAGTTAAACTCGAGTGCAATTGTGACTGGGTAGAAGACGCTATTTTAGCAGCTCTTAAAACACTTCAGGGCGAGATGCCAAAATCAGCAAAAAACTGTCCACATTGCAATTATTTAAAATCGCGTTGGGAAGTAGCTCAAAGAGATTCAACTAAGCTTTTGGATTAGTAATTCTTAACTTTAGTCCCTCACAGTTTCATTGCAATGTCTTGTAAAAATACATAAAATTATCTTTCGCTCTTAAAAAAGTGCAAACGGAGATTACACATGAAAGTAACAAAATTTACTTACGATAAACCCGATAATGACTACGGGACTATTAATTTTGAAATGGCAGGAGTACTGGAAAATACTTCTGATCACGATGTTGAATTTGTAAAGACTTCCATCATCATGCTCAACGAAAACGATGTAGCTGTTGGTGGTAGTGAAAATGAAGATGATAGAGTTTTTATAGCCTCAAAAGATTCAGGAGATGTTGATCTGTTGAGTTGGCAGAGTGTTCATAAAGACAAATTTGGATCTGGAACTGGTGCGGATTGCAAAGCATTAGTACATATGACTTCTTACAGAAGAGAGTTTATCAAGGTAGGTGTTTTAGACATACCTGAAAATGAAGGCGACATGTCTGAGATAAAGAAAAATATCTCAATTGGTGGCGTTGCGGAGATTATGGGAATGAGTGTTTTAAGAATGAAAAATTCAGACGATGGTGATGCAGAGTTTGAAATGACCACAAGCATCAGAAATACTTCAGATTCTTACATAGCCCGTGCTCAGACAACTCTAAAGCTTATGGATCAAAGAGACGCGCAGTTGGAAGATACAATGGATTATAGAGAGCTTCCAGCCAAGTCATCAATGACTTTTACTCCAAGCTTCTGGGGTCTAAAACCAGGAAAAATTAAAAATGGCACAATCAACGTAACGGCATCTGTTTTTGTCCCGATTGAGACTTATACAGCTGAAGCTACACCTGTACCATCAGACGACTAATTAGTGTTAATATCAGTTAATACTTCCTTAGTACTAATAAAGAAACATCTCAAAGAGCATTGCTCTTTGGGATGTAGCTTTGTTCCAATAAATGCCCCAAGCAAACCACATAAAATTGATAATTTTGAATTAAGAGATGATCTTACAGTTAGGGAAGTAGAGCAAACCCTTTCAATCATGTTTAACGTTGAATTTAAGTTACTCAATGCTGATGGATATTCAATCCCGGGTAAGTATACTTTAATGCAAGCAAAGGACGATTCTTTTGAGCTGGAGGAAGATCATAACTTCAACACAAAAATACAAGCTCTGAAGACAATTTCAGGCAGCTCAAGCTATTCGGATATCGACTGGGTTAGGCGGGTTTTTTCACAAACTTTGCGTGATGCACAAACTTCTGACCATTTCCAACAAATTGAAGCTATGCTTGAGACAGTTTTACAGGATAACGACAAATTTACCCAAGTTGATTTTGACGAGCTCTACAGAAGCATTCAATTAAAGAAAGTAGCTTTAGGCGTCTAAATCTTTAGCTAAATCACTATAAAAAAACTACAATTTCACTAATAACTTTATGGCAAATATTATTCTGTGTGATATCGATGGCACTGTTGCTAATAACGATCATCGCCAACATTTTTTAGAGGGCAAAAAAGACTGGGATGGGTTTTTTTCAGAACTAGTGAATGATCTACCGATCCAAACTATTATTGATAAAGTTATTCAAGAACAGGTTAGTGATAAAGAAATAGTTTTTCTTACTGGTCGACCTGAAAGATACAGATATAGTACGACGCTTTGGCTAAAAGAACACTTTGACTTTGACTTTAAATTACTTATGAGGAATGACGGTGATCAAAGAAATAAGCTGGAAATAAAAAAAGAGATTTTTGAAAAAAACTTCAAATCTGATGAAATCTATTGTGTATTTGAAAATGATTACGAATTAATAAAAATGTGGAAAGAGCTTAGCCTTGTAACTATTGAGGTAAATTTATAGCATATAGAAATCAGTCATTAATCGAATTTTTTCTTTTACCTTTGGCTCTAATTCCTCAAGTTTTTTTATTTGTGTTGGTGTAAGTTTAGCTGTTCCTCTGTGGACTCCCGGTCTTCTAAGCTCATTATAAACTGACATCCAGTTTGTGCCTTCTCTATAATTACAGCTCTTTGTGTCTTTGATGTTATCTACATAAAAAACTCTTCTTATGATATCTTCCAAATCTTCTTTAATAGTTGGGTTCATATATTCTTTTTTATACACATCTTTTCTTTTTATTAGTTCAGCTATTATCTCAATCCAATCTACCCATTCAAGATATTCCATCTCATGATCATGCATTCCTCTTTCCGGATCAGGATCACCTTTTAAAACCTTTTCTGCTTCCCTAACTCTATCCATGGCTTTATCAAGTTTTGCTCTAAGCACTCTTTCTCTATAAAAAACTCCTTTAATATCACTGAAATATTTTGGTCCAAATAATTTTGCAAAAACATAAGGAATTTTTGATCTAAAAACACCTTCAAGTGCTTGCGCTATCTCACTTGGTCCAGACATATCCTTTATTTGTGCTTCAAGCTCCTCAATTCTGAGCATAGCATTTTCGTACTCTTTACCAGATGCCTTTTCAGTGTTATCAACCCTATTTCTATCGATATCAGTTATGAGGCCAGGATACTTTTCATCATCAAGAAATTCTGTAAGAAATAATGAACTAACAAGATCAATAGCTTGCTCACCTTGGCCGTATTTATTTCTCATTTCAAAAAACGTATATCGTTCTCTGGGACTTTTCTTATTAAAGTTCTGAGTAATTTCCATCATTATTTCATTGCATTTACTAGTAAGCTTTTCATTCTTAAGGTTGTAATTTTTTTCACACCAGATTGTGATTCGATCAATTAATTTTAAAAGCCCTTTAGTTAAAATATTTTGTAGAAAGCCCTTGCTATTTTTCCCCATATCATCGGTGTACCAGACTGCGCTTTTATGTCTAGGAGGAATATTATTATGCCAATATCCAGATCTATCTCTGATCACTTTTAACATTGAATTGATATGATGAGCTATTTTTTTAGCTGTAATGTTATAGTTGGTATCCCAAAATAACCCTCTTTCATAATTTTCACCTCCAATCATCAAGCATTTCATTAATATATTTTTAAGATCTGTTGGTTTAATATCCCATGGCTGAAGACCTTTTTTTCTTTTTTCCTCTGCTGGAGCTATTCGGTCATAAAGTGTTGAATTGGGATCATCTCTCAAGTTAAATATTACCCCATTACAAAGATTTGATTTCGAGGGTGTTTCAGCAGCGTATTCAATTTCCATTATTAAATCAGATTTTACTTTTTGACTTTTTTCATTAACTTCCAGAAAAATATCAGCTTCTTCACCAACTTCAAGTTCGTCAAATACCGTCACAATCAATCTATGTTTATCTCTCAAGCCGCCTTCTTTAGGGCTAACTGCCATATATCCAAATAATCTATGTTGTCCGTCAATAACATGAAATGTTCCTGGACAGCCATCAAAAACTAATTTACCTGGTCTTCTCCCACTGTTTGTATTTTCATTAATTGGATCAGGTTCAAAGGTGAGCTTTCTTTTACCTCTGTGGCTAACAAGTATGTTGTTCGGAAAAGGGGTCTTATGTGTTGTGAGGTGAGCACCAATTTCATTTAATCTTTTACCTGTCAATAATCTTTGATAGTACTTTCCACTTGAACGTCCAAATTCGAAAATATTTTTTGCTTTCTGATGAGACACTGTTGAAATCTTTAACATGTCTCTTGGTTCTATTGAAAATGTATACACATTTTGTTTCCTTCCTGTTCCTGAGTTAGACGAGAATGCAGCAATTTTAAATTTTTTCTTCTGATATGTGTTGGTCTTCCCATTCAAAACCCATTTATTAAAATCAGGTCTTCCGGTTCTAAAAAATCCAAGAAATTGGTTTAATGCAAATTCTTCACTTGTGCTGCTTTCAAGGACTATATCTATATATTTTCTCTCTTTTTCAGAAAGTATGATTATTGACCCACCTTCATTAGATAATTCTTCAGATTTTTGTTCTTCTGATATTTCATACCCTTTTAGAGCAACAATATGTATTGGAATAGCTCTTTCACCAAAAAGTTTTTCAACACGTTTATTCTTATGTTGCATTAAAGCTCTTAGTAGTTGCATTTCTTTTTTCAAGACGGAGAAATTTGCATTTTCCGCAGTAGCTTTACACTCAACTATAAAAACATGGTCATTAAAAGTTGCAAATACATCTGTTTGTTTTGTGTTCTGATAAGGTTTTGAGATGGATGAGTCAATCTTATACCCTTTAAGATCTAAGTTTAGATCATAACCGGGATGGTTTACTATTTGTGGTTTAAGTTTGAGTAACCAGTTCCACATTTCCTTTTCAAATTTGTAACCTAAATATTGGCCATCTGTTAAATCTCCTCTTCTTTTAGATAATCTTTTTTTGTGAAGTCTCTCTTTAGCTTTTTCTTCAAGTTCTGCTTGTCTAATTTTGCTATTAGGGCGCACTTCAAGCTTATCTTTTTCAAGAAAGTCATTATCTTCTTTAATTGAAAAATCTATGTAGTGATTGTAAGTAAAATTCTCCATAATAATATGTACTTTTATGATACTAAAATGGCCGGGAGGAAAAAAGTGGTTGTATAAGGAAGTACAAGATCTTATTCCTCCTAAAATTAATAACTATATTGAGCCTTTTCTTGGGGGTGGAAGTTTTTTCTTTGCGCTTCATAATCAGAATGATTTATTGGCACCTAATATTTCAAAGGGATATCTGTCTGATACCAACGAAAAATTAATCGGTTTTTATCAAGCTTTGAAACGCAATCCTCTTAAAGTTTATAGAGATTCAATGGAGTTAATTAATAATCATACGGAAGAACAATATTATGAGAATCGAAAAGCCTTCAATGGAGAAATTCCAGAGAGAGTTAAGGAAAAGCACAGCGCACACCAATTCATTTATTTAAATCGAACGTGCTTTAACGGTGTGTATAGAGAAAATAATTCTGGTAGCTTTAATGTACCAGTGGGAAGAAGAAAAAAGATTGCCTTTCCGAACAAAGAGTATTTCAAAGAGTGTGCAAAAAATTTGAAAGACTTTGAGCTTACAAATTGTGATTTTTCAGAAACTTTGAAAAAAGCAAAGAAGGGTGACTTTATATATCTTGACCCCCCTTATGTTGATAGGCCTTACGAAAGTAAAACCTATAAGACTTTTAGAAAATATAATGCTAAAGAATTTTCGATTGAGGATCTCGAGAGAATGGTAGAAATTTCCAATAAATTGAAATCAAAGTGCTCTATATTAATTTCAAATTTCTCAGTTGATCTAGTAAAAGATTATTTTAAAAAGAAAGATGGTTGGCATTTTAGAGAGACCGAGAAAACTACTTTTATTTCAGGTAAAGCAAAGGGAAGAACTAAGGTGAAAGAAGCAATAATCTATAACAAGCTTTGATTACTTTAAGTTATTCATGCCGCCATCAACACTAACAACTTGTCCGGTCATCCAGTTATTATGAGCATCTAATAAAAAGTCGATCGTCTTAGCAATTTTATTTGGATCACCAATTTCTTTCATTGGATTTCTTTCTTTGCTTGCTTCAATTAGTCGTTCGGTTTTCAAAAGATTAGTTGAAAGGTTAGTCTGTGTTAACGATGGCGCAACTACATTAAAGCAGACTCTAGCATTGGTATATTCTGCTGCTAGAGATCTAGCCATGCCTTCTAGTGCTGACTTAGAAGCACCTATGCTGGCATGAAATGGTAAGCCAACATTTGCTGCTACACTTGAGATTAATACCACACTAGCACCATCAGCTTCTTTGAGTTTATTGATAACTTTTTTTACGACTTTAGCGGCACCTAGAACATTAACTTTAAAATCATTTAGAAAATCATCCTCTTTCAGCATTGTGAAAGGTTTTAGGTTAATTGTGCCAGGAAAATATACCAATCCATTTATATTAGAAATAGCATCTAGTTCAGATAATTCACCTTCTAGATTTAATGTTCCATCTGATCGTGAAAACGTTAAAAATTCTCTGTCAGAATTTTTTTGTAATGCTTTTGCTATTGTGGAGTTTGCGCCAATTAATAATGTGCTTGCCATCAATCAGTTGTAAGGGCGTTTATTATTTTTTAAAGATCCATCAAAGAACCATCTTTAAAAACAAGTTCATTAATTTCTTCGGTAATAAAAGGACAGAAGGGGTGCATCATCATTAAAATTCTCTTCAACATTGGATGAAGATTTGCTGTTTCACCCGATGCTTTGCAATCTTCAATATATTTATCGCAGAATTTGCCCCAGAAAAATTCATAAACTTCATTGATCGCAAAATCTAAACGGTACTCAGCAATATTTTTCTGTATTTGTTCACTTACTTTATTAAATTCTTCTTCAATCCATCTATCGGAATCATTTTTAGCAACGAATTCCTTTGATTCCATAGGGTAGTTATTGATAAAACGGGCAGCATTCCAAATTTTGTTACAGAAATTTCTATATCCTTTTAGACGACCAAGCTCAAAGCTGATATCTCTGGTATGAGTTGCTAATGAATAAAATGTCATACGTACTGCATCAGTACCGTATGAATCGATACCATTAGGAAATTGTTTGCGGGTTTTACGCTCAATTTTCTCTGCTAAGCCTTCTTGCATTAGGTTTGTTGTTCTTTTAGTCACTAAGTCTTCTAAATCAATGCCATAGATGAGATCGATTGGATCGATAATATTTCCTTTAGATTTTGACATTTTTTGACCATTTTCATCTCTAATCAGACCAGTCACATAAACGTCTTTAAATGGGACTTTGCCAGTAAACTCTAAACTCATCATCATCATACGAGCGACCCAAAAAAAGATAATATCAAAACCAGTAACCAACAAAGTGGTTGGAAAAAACTTTTTAAAGTCCTCGGTATCTTCTGGCCAGCCCAATGAACCAAAAGGCCATAGTGAGGCTGAGAACCAAGTATCCAAAACATCTTCTTCTTGCGTTAGTTCACGTGAATCAAGTTGATAAAATTTACGTACTTCATCTTCGTCGTATCCAACATAAGTATTACCCTCGCTATCATGCCAGGCAGGTATGCGGTGTCCCCACCAAATTTGTCGACTAATGCACCAATCTTGAATATTATCCATCCAATTGAAGTAGGTTTTATCCCAATTACCAGGATGGAAAACAACTTCACCATTATTGACAGCATCATTAGCTTTTTGAGCCATTTCTTCTGTTTTTACGTACCACTGATAACTAAGTTTTGGCTCAATGACTATGTTGGATCTTTCACCTCTAGGGACACTTATGTGATGTTTTTCCTCTTTAACCAGTAATTCTTTATTTTTGAGCTCTTCAAGAACAGCTTTTCTCACCTTGAAGCGATCAAGGTCATTAAAAGGTGCTGGAACCGTGTCATTTGAGAAGGCTTCGTCAGTAAAAATATTTATTGGGGCAAAATCCTCAAGCTTATCCGAAGTTTGTACTACGCCATCCACTTCATGCAAAGCATATTTCTTACCAATATCGTAATCATTGAAGTCATGGCCTGGTGTTATCTTCAAACAACCAGTTCCAAATTCCATATCAACGTATTCGTCACCAATCACAGGAATTTTTCTACCCACAAAGGGTAGTTCAACGTGCTTACCAATATAATGTTTGAATCTATCATCGTTTGGATTTACTGCTACGGCCATATCGCCAAACATGGTTTCAGGCCTTGTTGTTGCCACAATAAGAACCTCATCTGAATCCGCTAGCGGATAGGAAATATGCCAAAGCACACCATCTTTTTCTTGTCGTATTACTTCAAGATCTGAAACAGCTGTCTTCAAAGATGGATCCCAGTTGACTAAACGATAGCCGCGATAAATTTTATCTTTGCGGTAGAGCTCAACAAATGCCTTATTTACGCCTTGGCAAAAATCATCGTCATAAGTAAATCTGTATTTATCCCATTCAACTGTGATACCTAAACGTTTCATCTGAGCTGAAATTTCACCTTCTGAATAATCTTTCCATTTCCAAACTTCCTCAAGAAATTTTTCACGACCTAAATCATCTTTAGATTTGCCTTCATTCAGTAAATTATTTTCGACTACCATTTGTGTTGCTATCCCAGCATGGTCTGTCCCAACTTGCCAATAAGAATCGGTGCCATTCATATGGTGGAATCTAGTGTAAAAATCCATGATGGCATATTGGAAGCTATGGCCCATATGTAGTGTGCCTGTCACATTTGGCGGGGGAATAATCTGAGAAAAGTGGTCTTCAGAACCTGGTTTTTCTAATTCACGATCAGCCCAAATTTTTGACCATTTTTCTTCAATTTGTATGGGTGAATATTGTGCTTCCATTAAACTGCTTCGTGACTTAAATCAAAATTATTCTTCTTCAGATTAGCATAAAGCTCGCGAGATGCCTTAGTGATGTCTTCATCAGCTTTAGTTGTATAGACATAAACATTTTCGCAAGCACTGGTAGGTAATTCTAAAACCTTATCACTCAGAATATGGATTTCGTCAAAACTATCAGCTGGCTTGCTATCTAACAGGTAGATATTGGCATCATAAAGATATTCAATTTTTCCATTCTCAAAATACTTTTGCTGTTGAGCTTTTTTGAAGCCATTGCAATGCTTTTCATCTTTTAAGATCACACAAATGGAGCTTTGCATTTGAAAGCCCTCATAAATTTGCTCTAACAAGAATGCTAGGGCTGTTTGTTCATCTTTAAAGCCTGAAAAAAAAGTGGCTGTCATTAACGATTGCTATTTACGTACTCAAATAAGAGACCAACTGGCTTTCCAGTAGAGCCCTTATTTTTACCATCACCAATATCTGCAACTCCAGCTATATCAATGTGAGCCCATTTATAGTCTTCGGTAAATCTAGATATGAAACAACCTCCTTCGATTGTTCCAGCTGCTCTACCTGGAGCAATATTTGCTATATCCGCAAAATTTGAATCTAAATAACTTTGATACTCATCCCACAATGGTAATTGCCATGCTTTTTCGCCAGATGCATATCCAGCTTCTAAAATTTTATCTACCAGCTTTTGATCATTACCCATTACTCCAGCTGCAACACTTCCTAAAGCAACTATTACAGCACCAGTCAAAGTAGCAGTATCTATTACTACTTTTGGATCAAACTTTTCAATGTAAGTTAGTACATCACATAGGACTAATCTGCCTTCAGCGTCTGTATTTAATACCTCAATAGTTTGTCCGGACATTGAAGTCACAACATCACCAGGCTTCGTTGCATTGCCGGCGGGCATATTTTCAGTGAGCCCTACAGCACAAACTAAATTTACTGGAAGCTTGGAAGCTGCTACCGCTGCCATTGTGCCTATTACTGACCCTGCACCGGACATATCCCATTTCATTTCATCCATTTTTGGGCTGGGTTTTAAGCTTATGCCTCCGGTATCGAAGGTTACACCTTTACCAACGAGAACAATCGGCTTAGCACCTTTTTTGCCACCTTTATATTCCATTGTGACTAACTTAGCTGGTTCGACGCTTCCCTCTGAGACAGACAATAAGGAACCCATTCCAAGTTTTTTCATGTCTTTTTCTTCTAAGACATCTACCTTAAAACCACCTATGGCCTTGCCTAATTCAACTACTTGGTTGGCAATGTAAGTTGGGGTGGCATAATTAGCAGGTCTATTACCAAGATTCCTTGCTGTGTTAGCACCTCGCCCCACGTTATAACCTAATTCCACAGAACGCTTCAATGCAGCACTACTTTTTTCAACACATATATCTAATTCTTTTAATGTGGCATCCTTTTTGGTATTAGGATTTGTATCTGTATATCTGTAAGCTGATTTTTCTGCGTACTTTGCAATGTTGAATGCAAAACTCTTATCTTTGATATGGATTGAGGTATCAGCAAAAATACTGGCTGATTCAACATTATATTTGTCTAATTGTGTAAATACTCCCATCAACCAGTTTTCTTTTTTGTGCTCAGGTTTTTTCTTATCAAAGTCTTTTACAAAAAGAATATCTCGAGATAAACCAGAAAATTCTTTTGAGACCATCAGTGATGTCTTCGATTCATCTTCAAAAAAGTTTGAAACTTTTCCTTTGACTTCACCGTCAAATAGTTTTGTTGTTTTCAATGATCCTTTTGAATAAAAGACTACTCCAAAGTTGTCATCAGATGCTTCTGAATATTTTTTCAGTTCGATTTTTTCAAGTGCTTTATAGAATGCCATTTTTTCTCCTTTTTGATATTCTTAAGAGGTGATTATTTCACGTTATATCAGTAAGGAAATTATAGTAAACATTTGCTGGGTTTCTCTAGTCCTTTTTGGATTAGTTTTGCTTTCTAGGTTCAATATGTTCCTTTCTCAGGCAGAAGTAGGCAAAATCTCAGCTGAAAACATACTTTTTGCTTTGGTTTTATTTTCTCCAGGTTTAATTAATCTGGTTTTTCCAGTAAGTGTTTTTTTGGCTTTGGGCTTTGTTTTAACCCCAATTTTTAAAAATCATGAAACTGTTTTAACAGCTGGATCAATGACAACTGGTAGAGTTTTATCGAGTCAAAGATATGTAATTCTCGGAATATTTTCTTTTTCTCTCCTTTTGAGTGCTTTTTTATCACCTTATTTCAACAGCAAAGGTGAAGATTTGTTAGACAAAGATAATTCTTTTGCTTCAAAAATTCTTGCACCAAGCGGTTTAGTTTCATTGAAAGCAGATACGTTCAATGTTTTTGGTTATAAAGATAATGATGTTTATCGAGACTTAATTTTTATTAACTCTCAGTCTATAGAAACTTTTATTTATGGAACTACTGGTGTAATCAAGGATTCTCCTTCTGGGGTGAGTCTTGTCTTAGATGATGGTTTCTTGTTTGATAACGAAAGAAATTTTATTTCAAAATTTAATATAGCTGAAATCCCCATAGATGATTATTCTTCAGATGAATATACATCAATAGTTACATTATTTAGTGATTTAAATTCAGATAATATCAAAGAGATTTTTAAAAGATTCACTTTGCCAATCTTCTGTGTAATTTCATTTATTTTTTCGGTAATTTTTTCCAGTTATAGTTCATTCTTTGGCAGGGAGAAGACCTATTTCTTTTTAGCAATCTTTAATATTCTCTACCTCTTATCAGCTGTATCTTCATTTGATGTAACCGAAAGCACTGTAGAAGCTCTCATATTTAATTTCTATTGGATGCATTTGATGGTTCTGATTATCGCTTTTGTTTTAACTAGTAAGAAAGTAAAAAAAGGATTTGGCTATGAAGGCATATAGATACATCTTTAAAAAGTCTATGCTGTCATTTTTCGGGGCACTTGTAATAATTTCAGCCATCGATTTTTCGTTTAATTTTTTTGCTGAAATTGACAATATAAATGATAACTACAGCTTACTGGATGCACTAATTTATTCAGTTGCAACAGAACCTTACAGAATGAAAAGCTTTATTTATCTTGCTGCTGTTGTAGGTTTTCTAGCTATTTTTGTGGATGCAAATTTTTTAAGAGCATTTAATACTGTGAGGCAAGCAGGATTCAACAAAACAAAATACACTCTGATGATATTTTTTCCTATTGTCTTAATGAGCTTAGCTTCACATGAATTTGTTATACCTGAATTAACAAAAAATGCTGAGGATTTTAGAAAATCAAAAGTATCGTCCTTTGACAATAATCAGCCTGTAATTATTGAGATTGAAAAATTAAATGAAAGCAATTTTGTTATGGTTTCAGAGCAACTGTCATTAAGTTTTGATGCTGAGGGCACTCTGGAGATTAAGAAGCAGTACAGTGAAGCATTCAGTAATTTAAATTTTAATAGAAATATTAAGCAACTATCGTTTTCACAATTGATAGAAAATTCATCCTCTTCATTTGAAAAATTTAGTCTTGTTTCTAAAACAGAATTACTAAGAAGAAGTCTTAATTTCCTTTCTTATTTTGTAATCTTCCTAATTGGTCTAGAGATCCTTCTATCTTTTTCAAAAAATTTGAATGTAAATCGCATTTTAATTTATGGTTTTGGTGCTTGTCTTATCTATCAGTTTGTTGAATCGGTTTTTGCAGATTCAATTTCTGTATTTATGTTGCCATATTACTTGCAAGCCTTCCCGGTATTGCTGATTTTTATATATTACGCCTTTAGGAAACGTTTCTTCTTTTGACGATTTTTAGTTTAAGAATTTTATCTGGTAAACATTTGTTATCTCTATCAAATAATATCCAAAGCATACCAACAATATTTAAGAGCAAGTAGAGCAAGAATCTTTTTAAAGCATCTACTTTTGAAAGCTTTGACCCATCATCATTGATAATTTTATGATTCCAAGTACTCATACCTAAGGTATTTCGACCATCGGACCAAAAATAGACGTAATAACTTGCTGTGGTTATTAGTATTATTAAGGCACCTATTGGTGGGGGGAAATAATCAGAATCAGTCACTATTAATTTATACAGACCAAGAAAGATAAAGCCAAATAGAAACCATAAAGCTGCGACAAGAAAAATATCATATGTAAAAGACATAAGGCGAGAAAAAATGCCTGGATATATCAATTTATTTTCCATAATGTGCTAATGTAAATTCTACTTATGAGTAATCAAAAAAATCTTACAACAAACGATACATGGTTTTTTGGTCATCCGAAAGGGATGGTGACTTTATTCTTCACTGAAATGTGGGAAAGAATGTCTTATTACGGCATGAGAGCATTATTAGTTTTGTATATGACTGGTGCAGTAACCGGCTTTAATCCAGGCTTGGGTTTATCTCAAATAGATGCGCAAGCAATTTATGGTATTTATGTTGGTTTTGTCTATTTTATGGTCATACCTGGCGGTTGGCTTGCTGATAACGTTCTAGGCCATCAAAAAGCCGTACTTATCGGAGCAATAATTATTGCTCTTGGGCACTTTACATTAGCTATGCCATTGACTGAAACCTTCTTTTTGGGATTGATTCTAGTAGTCTTGGGCACTGGTCTATTGAAAGGAAATATTTCCACTATAGTTGGTCAACTTTATAAGCCAGGGGACTCTCGAGTTCAAGCTGGTTACACAATTTTTTATATGTCTATCAATATTGGCTCAACATTAGGCTTCCTTATTTGTTCATATTTAGGTGAAAAAATTGGTTGGCATTGGGGATTTGGCGCTGCTGGAATAGGAATGTTCTTTGGTGTACTGCAATATCTGAATTTCAGACATTTATTAGGTGAGGCCGGCAATAAACCAAATGATATGCCACAAGCGCAAAGAGATACATATATTAAATGGTCAAAAATTACAGCTGGTTTAATGATAGTAGTCATAGCTCTTGGCTTAATGGGTATTATTGGTTTTGAACCAAAAGCATTCGCCGAAAATTTTGCAATCTTTTTAACAGGTGTTGCCTTTGTCTACTTCAGTTATTTATTTCTTTTTGCTGGACTAACACAGGTTGAGAAGAAAAATCTTTTCTTACTATTAATATTATTTATTGGTGCAGCCGCTTTTTGGTCAGGCTTTGATCAATCAGCAAGCTCACTAAGCATCTTTGCCCGTGACTATACCGATTTGTCAGTTGGTGGTTTTGTCATTCCAATTGGCTGGTTGCAATTTGCTAACCCAGTATTTGTGGTAATTTTTGCCCCGATATTTGCTGGTATCTGGATGAATCTGGGAAGGATGAACTTAGATCCATCACTACCAGTCAAGTTCGCGATTGGTTTATTTTTTATGGCCTTAAGTTTTGCGGTCATGCTTTATGCAGTTCAGCTTGCAATGGAAGTTAGTCCCGTTGGGATGCAATGGCTAATCATTACTTATTTACTACAAACTTGGGGTGAGCTAGCTTTATCGCCTATAGGATTGTCAGCTTTTGCTCAATATGCGCCGCGTAAATATATTGGACAGATGTTTGGCTTGTGGTTCTTAGCATCAGCAATTGGCGGTGTTTTGGCAGGCTTGCTTGGTGGTGAAGCACTTGATGCTGGACTGGAAAGCATATCTCCGGTATTCGAGTTTATGATTCAATACTATCTAGTCATAGGGCTTGCATTAGTTGCAGTTGCAGTTTTTGGTATAGCCAAATCAGCAGATGATGCTAAAGCTAAGGCTGCTAAGACCTAGAGTTTTTTAATTTGAAATAGGGCAGTTTGAGATAACCGCCCTATTTTTTACTTTGGGGCAGGGGATATCTTACGCAATTCTTCCTTGAGCTTACCTTCAATTCTTTGCATTACTATAACTAGACCCTTGGTTCTCTGAAGATTTCCATATTCGTTAAGTAGTAGTAAAAAAAAATTAGCTGTAACTGCAATAGCAATATATATTTCCATATCAAACTCCTTTGAAGACATCATACATAAAAATACATAGCAATATAGGACTGGACAGTGCAGCTTAACTTAGGCGCTTAAATTAATTTGATTCGTTGGTTTGAATATAGAAGTCCAAGGTATTTAAATTAGTTTCAGGGTTTGGACCGCCTTTAACCGCAAAGATTGCGTCAATATCAAAATCACTGTTGTAATCAACAAAGATTGTATGCGCATGTTCAGTTGGAACATTTTGCAAACCAAGTTCTTCATTATTAAGTGCCAGATAAGAGTAGGTTGTTACATCTTCTTCATCAGTAGTTTCTTGTTTCTCTATAATTAAGAAGCTTGCTGTAATATCTCCGAAGTCCTCAAAAGAATACAAGATATCACCGCCGTCAAAATCCTGATCGAAATCAGCCAGCACTACCTGATTATTCAAAGATGCTGTTGCTTGGTTTGTAAAGGCTATATCAACTTCATTTTCTAGAATATTGACTTCACCTGTTTCATAAACTTTTAAAGTTGAGGTTGGGCTTAGATCAATACCATTACTTGGATTTTCATCACCCATAACAAGGACATCTATTTCCTCGTCTTGATCATAAACTATGGAATCTATTCCTTTGACGTAAGGAATATTTTCATATAATAGAGCCTCGGCCCAATTAGTTCCATCTCCTGACCTTGGCACAGTCACAAATTTTCCGTTGCCGTCGCTGTCATAAGCAGCAAAAACAATATCTTCATTTGAATCTGAATCAAAATCTAATGCAAGAAGGTCTGTAAGAGTTAGGCCTTCTAATAGGCTATTATCATAATCGAACTCCTCAAATATCGGGCCATCTGTTGTACCAACTTCTATCCAATATTCTTTTGATTCCCCTAAAAGATAAATATCTAAGGCAACATTATTATTTCTATCAACCAGACCACCAGCTTTAATACCACTATTGTTGAAATTCAAAGCGGTTTCATTTGTAACTAGCTCATTGTCAAGAACTAACCCGAGGCTTGTCCCTTTAAATATACATATTTTTGAAGTATTTAGATTTTGTCTTTCATAGTCGGAAGACAATCCTATTACGTCTGTTGAGCTATCTTGATCAAGATCTTTAGGAATAAGAGTACTTATTGCATCGCATTCGTCAGTTATTATTTCAGTTATGATTGGTAAAGGTCCACCAAGCATTTGCAATAATTTGGTTTGTACAATGCTGTTATCTATAGTGCTTCGAGTTTGCACGCCAAAAATAATGTCCGGGATCGTGTCGTTGTTGACATCACCCCGTGCTTGACTTGTAAAAACAACTTTTTCGTTCTCACCATATTCAATAGTGAAATCTGGTTCTTCGCCTCTTTCGGCAAAAATAAAATAATCAGCAGTATTTTTGACAATAGTAATTGCTACGGCCTGGTTAATGAATTCGTTATTTCTGCGACAATCTAAAACAAAAGAACTTATACCGCCACGCTTGATACTAATTTCTTCTGTACCCTGAATGGGTTTTTCACCAGACCACCTACCAGCGGCATAACATTGACTGGCATTGGAGTTCCAGGTCAGCGTAAAACTATCGCCATAGTCTACATTTTCTGAACTTGCATCTAGCTCAAGAAAAAGTTCTTCTAATGGTTCCTCTTTGTCACTGCACGCTGCAAGCAATAAAAGTGAAAAAAGAATAAGTAAATTTTTAGCTCTCATATTTGACAATGTCTATTCTATACAAAAAGTTTAAGTAATTGTTTCCTCATTTAGATTTAATAAGATTTGATGGTAAATATCAGTTAATCGTTCCAATTCAACTTTCTCAATTTTCTCATCAATTTTATGAATAGTTTCAAATTTAGGCCCAAGCTCAACAATTTCACACCCAGTTTTTGAAATAAAACGTCCATCTGAAGTCCCACCGGAGCATGACAAAGTTGTTTTAAAGCCCTGTACATCTTCTATACTCTTGCAAACAACATCGGTAAATAATTTTGGCTGAGAATAAAATGGTTCTGCATTTATATCAAAAGACACTTTATGTCTGATCCCTTCATTTTTCAGAAAATTTTCAATTTTTTCTTGTATTGTTTCGCCACTGATTTGAGTTGAAAACCTTAGATTGAATTTTAGGTATAAATTATTAGGTGTGACGTTGTGTGCACCAACACCTGCTGTAATATTAGTAAGTTGTAAAGATGTAGGTGGAAAATGTTCGTTACCCTCATCCCAAACTTCTCTTAAAAGTTTATCCAAGAAAGGAACAACTTTATGAATTGGGTTATCAACTCTTGCAGGGTAGGCGGCGTGGCCTTGCTTCCCTAATACTTCAAGCTCGATGTTAATAGAACCTCTTCGCCCAATCCTTATGTTGTCACCCACAGTTTCTAATGTTGATGGCTCACCGATTAAACAGTAGTCGATCTTTTCATTTCTATGGAGCAGTTCTTCTACCACTTTTACTGTGCCATCTTTGGATGGACCTTCCTCATCAGCTGTAATTAAAAAACCTATGGAATAATTAAGATTATCTACGTCTATTTTTGATAGAGCTGACATGAAACAAGCAATACCTCCTTTCATATCTCCTGTGCCTCTGCCGTTAATAAACGTGCCATCATCAAAGCCGGAAAAAGGATCATGTTCCCATTCGCTTTCCGGACCAGTAGGCACAACATCAACATGTCCTAAAAAAACGAGCAAAGGCCCCTTATTTTTTTTTACACTCCACAGGTTCTTTACTCTCCCAAATGTTAATGTTTCATTAACAAAGCCTTTTTCTGTTAAAAAATTTTCTATGTATTGTAGGCATCCGGCGTCATCCGGTGTGATGGATTTTTTTTGAACTAAATCTTGTGTTATCTGAATTTCCAAAATTAATTATTCTCGTGTAAAGCTTTATTCAGTTTAAATTCGTCTTCTTTATTTTTTGCACATACTTTTCCAGAAACTGAATCTCTAAAATACAACATATTATTTTGCCCACTAAGCTCAAGAGCTTTCACAATTTTATCTTTCTCATTCAGTATAGTGATTTTTGTACCTGCGGTTACATATAAACCTGCTTCAACGGTGCAATTATCTCCCAATGAAATACCAATACCAGAATTGGCCCCTAAAAGACAATTTTCTCCTACTGAAATTATTTTTTTGTTGCCACCCGATAATGTTCCCATTGTTGAACTTCCTCCTCCTAAATCTGAATTTTTTTTGACGAAAACGCCTGCTGAAATTCTGCCTTCCACCATATTAGGTCCCTCTGTGCCAGCATTATAATTTACAAAACCTTCATGCATAATCGTTGTGCCTTTACCAAGGTATGCACCTAATCTCACTCGAGAACAATCTCCTATTCTCACACCGTCTGGTACAACATAATCAGTCATTCGGGGAAATTTATCGATCGAATAAATCCTGAAATTATTCTTGTCTAATGTGCTTTTCAATTCCTCTACTCTTATGGGGCCCTTATCGGTCCAAACAAGGTTTGGTAAAACAGAAAAAATATTTTCAAGATTTAATTGATTGGGTTGGAAGTGTCTCATTGATAGCAAATATAGTTTCAACCATGCTGTTGGTATATCTAAAATTGGTTCATCATTTACAAGGTGTGTCGTAACAATATCTCCCTCAAGAGAATATTCATTCATTTGCTTATCTGATTTAGAAAAGCTCTTGTAATTTATACTTAAAAATCCCTCTTCATCGTATGTCGCAATACCTTCAGCCTTTACTGGTAATTTCATATGTTATTCACCTAAAGTTAATATATCGAAGCCATTATTTGTAACTGCAACTGTATGTTCCCATTGAGCGGAAAGTTTTCCATCCTTTGTGACAACCGTCCAACCATCATTAAGTACCTTTGAATGATAGCTGCCTAGGTTGATCATGGGCTCAATTGTGAAACACATGCCTTCCTTAAGCTCCAGTCCTTGTCCCTGTTCTCCGTAATGCATGACTTGTGGTTCCTCATGGTAAGTTTTGCCAATACCATGACCACAATAATCTCGAACCACTGAATAGTGATTTACTTCTGCTAGTTGCTGGATGGCAAACCCAATATCTCCAAGCTTCGCTCCAGGCTTAACTTGCTCGATGCCTGCATAAAGACAATCTTTTGTAACATTGACCAACCTTTTAGCGTGAGGAGCAACCTTTCCAACAAAAAACATTTGAGATGTATCGCCATGCCATCCATCATCTATAACTGTGACATCAATATTTACAATATCACCATTTTTAAGAATTCTGTCTTCACTAGGAATCCCATGACAGATCACATTATTTAAAGATGTACATAAAGTTTTTGGAAACCCACCATAACCAATGTTAGCTGGAATGCATTGAAGTTCTTCAGTAATAAATTTAAAAGCAAGGCTATCAAGTTTTGCGGTGCTGATTCCTGGTATCACATGATCTCTCAACATTTCCAAAACACTCGTTGCTTTTTGACCAGCAATTCTCATTTTTTCAATGTCGTTTTTGCTCTTAATTGAAATTGACATAGGGTTAATTCTAAATGATCTATAAATTATCTTCTAACTTCTTTATAGTATTCTGAAGCTAAAATGAAGTTTGCAGCAAAGCTCCTACTAGAAAATGGAATTTCATTCGAAGGTATTGGCTTTGGGTTTAAAAAAATTGGTGTTGGTGAAGTAGTCTTCAATACAGCAATTACTGGTTATCAAGAAATTCTCACTGATCCGTCTTACGATGGCCAAATCATAACATTCACTTATCCCCATATTGGAAATACCGGAATTAATTTTGAAGACAATGAGTCTAAAAAAATTTCTGCAAGAGGTTTAATTGTCAAAAATTTCTGTGATTTTCCAAGTAATTATCGTTCAAAAATGTCTTTGGAAAAATTCTTACTTGAACAAAAAGTAATTTGTATATCTGATATAGACACGAGACATTTAACAAGAATTTTAAGAGATGAAGGTTGTAAAATTGGAGCTATATATCCATCAAAGTACTTTACGGACGAAGAAGCTGATTCTGAAATAAAAAAATTTGGTTCAATGGATGGTAAAAACTTCATCGAAAATGTAGCTGTTTCAAAATCATATGCTTATGGAGCTCCAGAAACTAAGAAAAAATTTAAAATTGCAGCAGTAGATTTTGGCATTAAAGAAAATATCTTACGTATCCTGAAACAAATGGGTGGAGATGTTACTGTAATGCCTCCAACTACAACAGCAGAAGAAATAGCGGCTCTAAAACCTGATGGTATTTTTTTGTCTAACGGTCCTGGTGATCCCAAAGTTTTAACTAAAGCTGTCTATGAAGTAAAACAAATGATGAAACTGGAAGTACCAATATTTGGTATTTGTCTGGGGCATCAAATCATGTCCTTAGCTTATGGCTTAAAGATAGAAAAAATGACTTTTGGTCACCATGGCGCCAATCATCCTGTTCATGACTTGAAAAATAATTTAGTTTTTATAACTTCTCAGAATCACAATTTTGCTGTTGCAGGCGTTGATGATAGAGAAGATATAGCTATTACACATAAATCTTTATTTGATGGATCTATACAAGGCATAGAGCATAACGAAAAGCCATTCTATTCAATTCAATGTCATCCTGAAGCAAGTCCAGGACCAAAAGAATTTGAAGTATTATTTGAAAGATTTTTTGAGGACATGAATGCCTAAAAGAGAGGATATCAAAACAATACTGATTGTTGGTTCTGGTCCAATTGTTATCGGCCAAGCTTGTGAATTTGATTATTCTGGTACCCAAGCTTGTAAAGCTCTAAGAGATAATGGGTACAGAGTCGTTTTAGTAAATTCCAATCCCGCAACAATAATGACTGATCCAGAAATTGCAGATGCAACCTACATAGAGCCAGTTGATTGGCAAACACTCGAAAAGATTATTGAAAAAGAAAAGCCTGATGCAATTCTTCCTACTATGGGAGGCCAAACAGGTTTAAATGTTTCATTAGAGTTAGCAAAAAGAGGAATTCTAGAGAAACACTCAGTTGAAATGATTGGTGCAAATCGAGAAGCCATTGATAATGCTGAAGATCGAGAGAAATTTGATAAATGCATGAAAGACCTAGGCCTTGAAACACCAAGATCAGGCTTTGCTCATTCGATGGAGGACGCTTGGAAAATTCACAAAGATATTGGTTTGCCTTGTGTAATTAGGCCTTCATTTACGTTAGGTGGTACGGGTGGAGGAATTGCCTATAACCTTAAAGAATTTGAGGAGATATGTATGAATGGTCTCAAACTCTCTCCCACAAAAGAACTTTTGATTGATGAATCATTAGTTGGATGGAAAGAATTTGAGATGGAGGTTGTAAGAGATAAAAATGATAATTGTATTATTGTGTGTTCAATTGAAAATATTGATCCGATGGGTGTTCATACTGGTGATTCAATTACAGTTGCTCCTGCCCAAACTTTAACTGATAAAGAATATCAAGAAATGAGAGAGGCATCTTTCAAAGTCTTACGACGAATAGGAGTTGAAACTGGTGGATCAAACGTACAATTTGCGCAAGATCCAAAAACTGGTCGATTGGTTGTTATAGAAATGAACCCTAGAGTTAGTAGGTCTTCAGCGTTAGCTTCAAAAGCAACTGGATTCCCCATAGCAAAAGTAGCAGCTCTATTGGCAGTTGGATATACCTTAGATGAATTAAAAAATGATATTACAGATGGCAAAACTCCAGCTTCATTTGAGCCGACTATTGATTATGTGGTGACTAAAATACCTAGATTTAACTTTGAAAAGTTTCCAGAGACTGACTCAAGACTAACAACTCAAATGAAGTCTGTGGGAGAAGTCATGGCGATAGGCAGAAATTTTCAAGAATCTTTTCAAAAAGCCATCCGATCCATGGAAAATGGATTAAATGGTTTATCAAGTATTCTTAAAGAAAATGAAGGAAATGGAGCAATAAAACTCGAGCTTTCAACACCAGGTGAAAAACGATTGTGGTACATAGCTGACGCATTTCGAAGGGGTTGGTCCATGGATGAAGTTTTTGTATCGTGCAAAGTCGACAGTTGGTTTCTACATCAAATAAAAGACATTGTTGAAGATGAAAAAATTATTGCGAATTCAAACTTAGAACAAATTGAAACTGATACTCTGAAATCCTACAAGAAAAAAGGATTCTCTGATGCAAGAATTGCTGATCTTCTCAAAATAAATGAGCAGAGTGTTAGAGAATATAGATATAAACTAAATATTCATCCAGTATTCAAAAGAGTTGATTCCTGTGCCGCAGAATTTGATAGCACAACAAATTATCTTTACTCAACTTATGAAGAATTTAATGAATCTGAAGCCTCCAGTAATAAGAAAATTATTGTTTTAGGTAGTGGTCCAAATCGTATTGGGCAAGGCATCGAATTTGATTATTGCTGTGTTCAAGCAGCTTTAGCTTTTAGAGAAGAGAATATTGAAACAATAATGATAAATTCCAACCCAGAAACTGTTTCAACGGATTTTGATGTATCTGATAAATTATATTTTGAGCCAATTGTTGCTGAGGATGTTTTCGAAATCATAAGGCATGAAAACCCACATGGAGTTGTAGTTCAGTTTGGGGGTCAAACGCCCCTAAAGTTGACAGAAGAATTTGAAAAAAATGGTATTAAGATACTTGGCACACCCCCTTCATCAATTGATACTGCAGAAAATAGAGAGAAATTTAAAACATTTCTTTCGGATTTCAATTTTTTACAGCCTGAAAATAGAATTGCTCAGACTATCGAAGATGCAAAAAAAGCAGTTGAAGAGTTAAGTTACCCAGTAATTGTTAGACCATCTTATGTCTTAGGAGGTAGAGCGATGGAACTCATCTATACTGACTCTGATCTAAGCAACTACCTAACAAATGTTGCAAATATTTCAGCTGAAAACCCCTTGCTGGTTGAAAAGTTTTTAGATGATGCCGTCGAATTAGATATAGATGTTATATGTGATGGTGAAAAAACTTTAATAGGTGGTGTATTACAACACATTGAGGAAGCTGGAATACATTCAGGTGATAGTTCATGTTCCTTTCCACCCTATAGTGTTGGCGACACACAATTACATGCATTAAAAAAAGAAATAAAAGCAGTTGCAAAAAAATTAAATGTCATTGGTTTAATGAACGCTCAAGTTGCTATTAAAGATGACAAATTTTATATGATAGAAGTCAATCCAAGAGCTTCAAGAACTATACCTTTTCTATCAAAGTGTATAGGTAATTCACTTGCTAAGATTGCATCCAAAGTCATTATTGGAAAATCATTAGAGGACTTAGGTTTAGACGCCGAAATTATGCCTACAAATTATGCCGTAAAAGCTCCTGTTTTCCCGTTTAATAAGTTTAGAAAAGTTGATCCAATATTAGGTCCAGAAATGAAATCAACTGGCGAAGTAATGGGAAGAGGTGATTGTTTTGGAGAGGCTTTTGGTAAAGCTATTAAAGGGGCAGGAGAAGATATTCCAAATCAAGGAAGTGTCTTCGTGAGTGTTAAAGATAATGACAAAAAATATCTACCAGATCTATGTTTTAAATTACAGCGGCTAGGTTTCCAAATTTTTGCAACAAAAGGCACAGCCAAAGCACTTAAAGATACAGATGTAAAAGTAAAAATTATTAATAAAGTGTTAGAAGGCAGGCCTCATATTGTTGATGCTATCCTTAACGAAGAGATTGATATGATCATAAACACTACTGAAGGCAGACAATCTATTAAAGATTCATTCTCAATTAGAAGGTCCGCACTAGAACATAACATCTTTTTAACTACAACAATTTCAGGTGGTTTTGCAATTGTTGAATCTTTAGAGAAGGGAGTTGAGAATTGGGGTTATAAACCTCTTCAATCATCATAAATATGGAAAAGAAACCAATAACACCAGAAGGCCAAACCAAACTTAGATCTGAGCTTGACCATTTAAAAAATATTAAAAGACAAGAAATTATAGACGCCATTTCAGAAGCAAGAGCTCATGGTGATTTGAAAGAAAATGCAGAATATCATGCAGCTAGAGAAGAGCAAGGGCTAAATGAGGCAAGAATAAGAGAATTAGAAGAAGTGCTATCAGTTTCACAAGTTGTTGAATATAAAACGATGGGTGTTGAAGATAGAGTAATTTTTGGCTCAACTGTAACTATCAAAAATCTAGAATCAGAGGAGGAAAAAACTTATCAAATTGTTGGAGATGCTGAAGCAGATATTGCTAGGAATACAATTTCTTTCACCACGCCTATGGCAAGGGCACTGATAAAAAAGGAGATAGGAGAATTTGTTGAAGTAGAGACTCCTGGCGGCACAAAAGAATACGAAGTCACTGAAATCAAATTAATTTGAAAGCAATACAAGACATTTGGGCTAAAAAGGCAAAAAAAGAAGGGTATAGATCTAGAGCCGCATATAAATTAATACAAATTAACAAGCCGCATAAATTGATTGAAAGCTCAGATACCATTGTTGAACTAGGTTCTGCTCCTGGTGGCTGGTCACAAGTGATCACAAAACTCAAAAGAAAAAATACAAAATGTTATGCGTTTGATTTACTCCCAATGGAAAACGTAAAAGGCATTCATTTTCAAAACCTAGATCTTTTCTCCACTGAATTTGATGAGTGTATGAATTCCGTAATAAGAAAGGCGGATTTAATTTTAAGCGATATGTCAGTTAATTTATCTGGTATAAGAGTAATTGATGATGAAGCAAATAGAGAATTGAACTTATTTTGCTTAGAGTTATCAAAAAAAATACTAGATAAGAATGGAGCACTCCTCATAAAAACATTTACGAATCAAAATTTAAAAACTCTTAAGATGAGATTTGAAAATTATTTTGAAAAAGTTTTCATAGAAAAACCTGAGGCTTCAAAAACTTCTTCTGCTGAGGTTTATTTGTTAGGATTAATCCCTAAATAAACATTTATGAAAAACTTTGGGAGAAACATACTTTTTTGGTTGGTAGCTGGAACTTTAATGTTCATGCTGCTTGATAACTATTCTTCTACCTCACTTAAAGAGGAATTAACATATTCTGAATTTAAGCAAGAGGTTAAAGGAAAAAAGGTTAAATCAATTATCTACAAAGGCGATCAGATGACTGTTGAAGTAGAGAGATTCAACGGAACAAAATATACAACACAAAAGCCAGCATACATAAGCGATCAAGATTTAAATGAAAGTCTCACTGAAGCAGACGTAGAAATTGCTTTTGAGGCTATAGAAAAACCAAGTGTCTGGTCACAACTCCTTATAGGTGCCTTTCCATTACTACTTCTGTTGGCGATATTTTTTATTTTCATGAGAAATATGCAAGGAGGCGTTGGGGGCAAAGGTGGTCCAATGACTTTTGGCAGAAGTAAAGCAAAATTACTGGATGGTGGGCATGTAAAGACAAATTTCTCAGATGTTGCTGGTTGTGAGGAAGCAAAAGAAGATGTTAAAGAGTTAGTTGACTTCCTTAAAGATCCTGCAAAATTCATAAAGGTTGGAGGGAAGATACCGCGAGGCATTCTTATGGTAGGGCCTCCAGGAACAGGTAAAACACTTTTGGCAAGAGCAGTTGCTGGTGAAGCTAAGGTACCATTTTTCACTATTTCAGGTTCTGATTTCGTAGAAATGTTTGTTGGTGTAGGAGCTTCTAGAGTTAGAGATATGTTCGAGCAAGCTAAGAAACATTCTCCATGCATTGTATTTATAGACGAGATTGATGCAGTTGGAAGACAAAGAGGTGCTGGCTTAGGTGGAGGGCATGATGAAAGAGAGCAAACACTGAATCAGTTACTTGTTGAAATGGACGGATTTGAAGAAAACCTAGGAGTCATTGTTATTGCTGCTACTAACAGGCCTGATGTCCTGGATGCGGCACTACTGAGGCCAGGTAGATTCGATAGGCAGGTTATGGTTGGTTTGCCAGACATAAAGGGAAGGGAGCATATATTAAATGTACATTTGAAAAAGGTACCAATAGATAAGTCGGTTGAACCAAGTGTAATAGCAAGGGGTACCCCTGGCTTTTCAGGTGCAGATCTTGCCAATCTCGTAAATGAAGCAGCATTGTTGGCAGCAAGAAAAAATCTTAAAAAAGTTTCTCAATCTGAATTAGATTTTGCGAAAGACAAAATAATGATGGGTTCCGAAAGAAAATCAATGATTCTAAATGAAGAGCAAAAAAAACTTACGGCCTATCATGAAGCAGGTCATGCTATTGTAGGATTGAATCTCCCCGAACATAGCCCTGTCTATAAAGTAACAATCATACCAAGAGGAAGGGCTCTAGGGGTCACAATGTTTCTGCCAGAAGAAGACGTATACACCTATTCTAAAACAGCTCTAGAAAGTCAAATTACGAGCTTATTCGGCGGAAGGGTAGCTGAAGAGATAATTAATGGTAAAGATGGTATTACAACTGGAGCTTCCAATGATATTGAACGAGCAACAGATTTAGCTAGAAATATGGTTACCAAATGGGGTTTCTCTGATAAATTAGGAACACTCAAATATGATGATGAAGATGAAAATCCATTCCTAGGAAGATCAGCGGGATCTAAAAAAAGGATTTTTTCAGAAGAGACAGCTAAACAAATTGACGATGAAGTAAGATCAATAATTCAAACATGTTACGAGAAAGCAGGTTCTATCCTTGCAGCAAATCTTGATAAATTACACAACATGGCAGATGCGTTATTAAAATACGAAACAATAGATCAAGACCAAATTTCAGATATAATGGCAGGCGCACTTCCAAGAGATAAAAACGATGATAATGATCAAGATAAAACAAAGAAAACTAAAGTCTCAAGTTCCTCAAAACCTATTCAGGGAACGTAAATGAAATTCGGCACCGATGGTTTCAGAGGACCCTCTGATACAAAAATTACTCCTGATTTTTGTCTAAGTTTAGGCTTTCATGCTGGTTCTGTAATAAAAGAAAAAGGATATGATTCTGTAATTATCGGCAAAGACACTAGAGTCTCAGGCTACATGCTTGAAGCGGCCTTAGAAGCAGGTTTTATTTCAGCAGGTATTGATGTAAAACTAGCAGGCCCAATTCCTACGCCTGCAGTTTCTTTTCTAACTGCTACATACGCAGGTCAGTTTGGCGTTGTAATTAGCGCAAGTCACAATCCTTATTACGATAACGGTATAAAATTCTTTAACAGATATGGAAGAAAAATTTCTCAAGAATTAGAGCTTGAGATAGAGGATCGGCTTCAAAACCCAAACGAACCAGTTAAAGCAAAAGAATTAGGAAAAGCTTTTAGGATAGATAGTGCATCAGGGAGATATGTTGAATATTGTAAAAGTACTTTGAAAGGTAATTATAGCCTTCAAAATAAAACGATTCTTGTTGATGCGGCTAATGGAGCAAATTATAAAATTACGCCCATGCTACTGAGAGAATTAGGGGCTAGAACAATAAATGTAAATTGTAATCCAGATGGTTTTAATATAAATGAAAATAGCGCTGTTCTTAATCAAAAATTATTTGCAGAATACGCAAAGAATCACAAATTTGATTTTTGTGTGGCTGTTGATGGTGACGGAGATAGGATAGTTCTTTCAGATAATAAAGGCTTAATTTTTTCTGGTGATGATATTTTATATGCTCTGGCTTCTAGAAATAAAATGATTGGTAAACCAAAGTCAGATAAAGTCGTTGGAACAACAATGTCCAATCAGGGTGTGGTTGAAGCACTTAGTAAGCAAGGTATTAGCTTCTTAAGAACAAATGTTGGCGATAAATACATATCTAGAGAATTAGTAAAACATGATTTAAATCTTGGCGCAGAACCATCTGGCCATGTAATTCAGAGAGAATTTTCTGAGAGTGGTGATGCAAATATTGCATTAATTCAAACTTTAGCTGCACTTCAAGAGCTTGATACTACTATTGCTGAAATTAAAGATAATATAGATTATAAACCTTTAAGTCTTAAGAATTTCTCCGTTTCTAATGTTGAGGTTGTTGAATCTGAAATCTTTATCAAGAGTATTGAGAAGCTTAAGAAAAATCATCCTGAAGCAAGGATATCAGTGAGGAAATCAGGAACTGAGCCAAAAATAAGAGCTATGGTTGAGGCAGAAACTGAAAAAGAAAAAGACTCGATACTAAGTGAAATAGAAACTTTAATTACGTAATGACAAAGTTGGTTATCGCAAACTTTAAAATGAATGGATCAAAGGATTTCATTGAAAGCTGGATACAAGATTTTTTTTTAGAACAAGAATCAGCTAATGACGTGGTAGTTGCCTTACCATCACCCTATTTAATAATTTTTAATGATAGAGGTTTAACTTTATCTGGACAAAATGTTTCAAATGAAGAATCTGGAGCTTTTACATCTCAGCTTTCAGCTCAAATGTTAAAAGACTGTGGTGCTAAATATTGTTTAATTGGTCATTCTGAAGCAAGACAATTTCTGAAGGAAAAAAACGAGGTTATTAAACAAAAGTTTGATCAATTAATACAAGAATCAATAAAGCCAATCTTATGTATTGGAGAACCACTACAAATAAAAGAAGCGGCCAAAACAATAGATTATCTTTCAGAACAATTAGATTTAATTGATTCAGACGAAGAAGATGTAATTGTAGCTTACGAACCGATATGGTCAATTGGAACAGGTTTAATGCCTGAAATAGAAGATATTCAAATGGCTGTAGATTCTATTAGAAGTAAATTTCATAAAACAGTAAAGGTTCTTTATGGTGGTAGTGTTAATTCATCAAACGCCCAGAGTATCACAGATAAAACAGATATTGATGGCCTTTTGGTGGGAGGGGCTTCTCTAAACCCCAAAGAATTTGGTAAGATAGCGCAGTTATGTTGATCAAGATATTATTAGTTATATTGGCTGTCATGATTGTTGGCTCAATTATGTTGCAACAAGGTAAAGGTTCTGACCTAGGCTCTGCTTTTGGCGGCGGTAGTTCAGATTCTTTGTTTGGCCCACTTGGACCTTCAAACTTTTTTTCTAAATTAACCTGGGGCTTAATAACTGTTTTCTTTATTCTTTGTTTGCTGCTTGCATACATATCAAAACAAGAACTTACATTAAATGTAAGTGAAGAGTTGATTGAAGAAGTATTTAATGAACCACCAGTAGAATAAATGGTGCCGAAGGAGGGACTTGAACCCTCACAAGCATTGCTTACTACCCCCTCAAGATAGCGCGTCTACCAATTCCGCCACTTCGGCAAAG
>NHFN02000018.1 GCA_002170245.2 Gammaproteobacteria bacterium TMED112 | reverse complement strand
GCCCGGGAGGACTCGAACCTCCGACCAATGGATTATGAGTCCACTGCTCTAACCAACTGAGCTACAGGCCCGCCAGAAAATGTAGTCTATAACTTTTTTAGATTTTTAAAAAGACGTTATTCGTGTAAAAAACTTTTAAGAACATCAGATCTGGTAGGATGTCTTAGCTTTCTTAGTGCTTTTGCTTCAATTTGTCTGATTCTTTCTCTAGTGACGTCGAACTGTTTGCCTACTTCTTCTAGAGTATGATCATTATTCATACCGATACCAAAACGCATTCTTAGCACCTTAGCTTCTCTTGCTGTTAAAGATGCAAGTATTTCATCTGTAGCATCTTTAAGTCCTCTTATTGATGCGTCATCAATTGGAGAATTGATAGAACTATCTTCCAAGAAATCGCCTAAATTTGAATCTTCATCGTCTCCTATAGGAGTTTCCATAGATATAGGCTCTTTAGCAATCTTCATAACTTTTCTCATTTTATCTTCTGGTATGTCCAGTCTCTTGGACATTTCTTCTGGTGTTGGCTCTCTACCTATTTCTTGCATCATTTGTCGTGATAGCCTGTTTAACTTATTAATTGTCTCAATCATATGTACTGGGATTCTTATAGTTCTAGCTTGATCAGCTATTGATCTCGTAATTGCTTGTCTTATCCACCACGTTGCGTACGTAGAGAATTTATAACCTCTTCTATACTCAAATTTATCAACGGCTTTCATTAAACCAATATTACCCTCCTGAATGAGATCTAAAAACTGCAAACCTCTATTCGTGTATTTCTTTGCAATAGAGATCACAAGTCGTAAATTTGCTTCTATCATTTCTTTTTTTGCACGCAATAGCCCTCTGTAAGCTTTATTTATCCTTTTATTCAATGAAATAATTTGAGTCACAGGCATTAGGTTATTGTTATCAATTTTAATTAAATCTTTCTGGATCCTTACAAAAGTAGGCTTAACTTCATCAATTTTTTTCTTAGAAAATCTTTTATCTTTCGCAAGTTTTGTTAGAAGTCTTGTGTTGATTAAATTTTCCCCTATTAATTCTCTAGCATCTTTATTCTGCACCCCTATTTCTTTAACAAGCAGTCTTTTTAGCTCTTTTTCAAACCCCCCAACAAGGCTTTTCTTCTCTGCAGGGATTTGTACCAAGGTATCGAAGACTTTAGAATTAAATTTAATTACCTGGAATTCAGCTTTCAGCTTATCAAGTGCTTTTTGTCCCTTTTCATCTAATTTTTCATTACTAAGAGACTTTAAATACTTGTTATATTCTCTTTTTATTACTTTTATTTTTGCTTCACATTCTTCAAAGGATATTACATTAGCTTCTTCATCATCATCTTGATCTGAATCGTTTTTGATAGTTGCTTCATTATTTTCAAATTCTTGTTCAACAATTTCTTCTTCAGATTCTTCAAGCATGAAACCTGAGATCAGATCTTGTGTTTTCTTTTCACCAATTTTTATTCTATTAAAGAAGTCTAAAATATACTCAATACAAACGGGGTATTCCGCACACAATGCTAAGACTTCTTTCATTGCAGCTTCAATTCTTTTAGCTATGCCTATTTCACCTGTTTTTGTTAGAAGGTCGACACTACCCATCTCTCTCATGTACATACGGACTGGATCTGTTGTTCTTCCTGATTCAATTTCAGTTTGTGATAATGCAGCAACGGCGTCTTCAGCTGCTAATTCATCTGTTTCTTCATCTTCACCTAACATAAGCTCATCTTGATCAGGCGTATCTTCAAATACTTTAATGCCCATATCTCTGAGGACTTGAGTAATTTCCTCGAAGTTGTCGGCATCGGTTGAGCCATCGGGAAGAGTATCTGTAATATCTGCATGTGTCAGATATCCCTGTTCTCTACCTAACTGAATTAACTGAGCAATATCATTTTTTTGCGTTACTTGTTTATCTGACATGGTTTCTTATATGTTTGTGATTATCCAAATTTCAACTATAAGTATTCAAATTTTGAATAAGCTCCTCTTCCTGAATTGGGTTATTATCTCTTAAATTGAGCAGCTTTTGCAGATTTTCTTTTCTTTCTTGTGTTAATTCTTTCTTATTGGCAAGATTTATTAGATATTCAGCAAATAATTCATCAAATTCTAGCCTTATTACATCTGATGCTCTAATAAATTCATCAACTACCTCATCTTCACTTAAATTTAATCCAGTCATCATAGCCTTAGCAAAAAGAGGCGATTCTTTTCGTGCTAAATCTTCTTTATTTATTTGGGTTATAACATCTTTAAAAGTTGCTATTTCCTCTCTTTTAGTGCCTTCGATAAAATTAAAAAAATCATCAGTGTAAGAGCTAAGAGTATTTTTGTGATTTTCTAACAAGAATAATAGAAGTAAAAATTCATTCTCAAAAACGTCTTTTTGTCTTTTTGTAATTTTTTTCACATAAGTTTTCGTTTTTGGCTTATCTTCTTTTAACAAAATTTCTTTATTTATATTAAGTTCAGAGGAAAATTTAGTCATAAGAGTTTCTTTTAACATTTCTGAAGTCACCAAAGGCAGTAATTTCTTAAACTCAAAAATAATTTGTCTAATGTCTTCTGGAGAATCCAGTTTTTTTCCTCTCTTCAAGAATTGGAAAGCAAAGCTTTCAAGAACCATCGCCCTATCAAGTTTGTTATAAAATTCCTCTTTACCATGCTCTTTTACAAATGAGTCAGGATCATAACCTTCTGGTAAAAATAAAAATCTAACTGTTTTATCATCCACTACATTTTTAAGAGAAATTTGGAGAGCTCGCCATGCTGCTTTGAGTCCAGCTTCATCAGAATCAAAGCAAAATATTATTTTTCTACGCAATTTAAACATTGCATTCATATGGTTTTGTGAGAAAGCAGTTCCTAAGGATGCTACAGCGTTATTAATGCCATATTCGCTTAGCATAGCAACATCCATATAGCCTTCAGTCACGATAAAATCCTCAGATTTGTGATCTTTCTTTGCATTATTGAAACCATAAAGTTCTCTTGTTTTATTGAAGAATTTACTATCCTTAGAATTTAAATATTTTGGCATTGAGTTATCGGTAACTCTACCGCCAAAACCTATAGTTTTACCTGAAGAATTAAGTATTGGAAAAACTACTCTATTTCTCAGAAAAGGATAAAAGCCCTTCTCATTTTTGAGAAAATTACCACTTTCTAAAATCTCTTTATCAGAGAATTTATTTTGTAATATCTTTAAAAGTTCAATTTGATTAAAGTCGGCAAAACCAATTGTGAAATTTTTTGCTGTTTGGCCGCTTATGCCTCTTTCTTTTAAATACTCAACAGTAGATTTGTTTTTCGGATCTTTTAGTGCTTCAAAGTAAAAATTAGCAACTAAAGCATTAATTTCATATATTTTAGAAAAATCTTTGTTACCAAACGTATTTTCTCTAGGCACAGTTACATTATTTAATTCAGCAAGCTTTTCAACAGCTTCAACAAAGCTTAAACCTTCGTGATCTTTAATGAATGTAAGAACATTTCCACCAGCGCCACATCCAAAACAATGGAAGATAGCTTTTTGTGGGCTCACTACAAAAGATGGTGTTTTTTCTTCGTGAAAGGGACAACAGCAGGTGTAGTTGTTACCTTTTTTTGATAGTGAAACATAGTGATTTATAACTGAAACTATGTCAGAGTCATCAACCAATCTATCAATAAAATCTTTTGGAATTGATCTAGCCATCTTTATTATTAAACCAGTCTTGAAAAATTAATTCAGCTGAATATGAATCTTTCATATGTCTTTTTTTATCTTTATTTAAACCTTGAGTTGTAAAATCTTCGTTAATCTCAACCACTTCTATTTTAAGTTTTTTGACAAAGTAATTTTTGGTTCTAATCAGCCCATCCATAAAATCTTCTGTCATTTTTGGGGGGACACCAATTAAAATAAGGTTAGGCCTCCAATCTTCATGCAGCCTATTAAGGTTTTCAAAAAGAGAGTTATTATTCTTAATTACAGGTAGTGGTTTAGTTTGTCCTGTGAAAGTTTCAGCAACACAAATCCCAATCTTTTTTGTTCCATAGTCAAGGCTTAATACAACTTTAGCTTGCTTACTCAATACCTTTACCTGTTTTTATCTAGACTATCCCAGAAGATTTTCGCAGGATTTAAGTCAGAATTTTTATGTATTTCCTGCAAACATGTAGGTGAAGTAATATTTATCTCTGATAGCCATCCGCCTAAAAGATCTACACCCGCAAAATAAATCTCATTTTTTTTAAGATAAGGAATAATTTGCTTTGCTATTTCTTTGTCTTGTTCAGTAACTGACTCAATTTTTGAAACTGCACCAGCTGCCAAATTCCCTCTAAAATCTTTATCGGATGGGATACGAACAACCTTTTTAGATAAAAGTTCATAATTTATGAAAACAAGCCTATGGTCCCCCAATCTTGCTTCTTCTACAAATTCCTGAACAATAAAATGTTTCTTCCCATTTTGACTGACAGTTTCCCAAATTACACTGAGATTTTTGTCACCTTTCTCGATGGTAAAAATCGACTTTCCTCCCATACCATCCAGAGGTTTAATTACAATTTTTTCAATTTTTGACTGTTCAAAGATGTTCTCTATTTCCTCTAATGAGTTTGTTACTACTGTTAGTGGAATGATTTCTGGAAAATTTAAAATTATTAATTTTTCGTTGTTTTCCCTTAATGCTTTTGCGGGGTTGATACAATCAACTCCTGAAATTTCCAACATTTGTGTTAGGTAAAGATATTCTTTATTGAAAGGTGGGTTTAATCTGTTAATTACAAAATCAAAATCCTTCACTTCAATTGAAGCAGTACTTTTAATAACAAAATTGAGTTCGCCTGCATTAGGAAAATCTATGGCCTTACAATCTGCATACAATGCATTTTTTTTATGAGTCACATCTTTTGAATCAAATGCATAAACTTCATTTCCTTTGGCATGTGCCTCTTTCATTAAATAGATGGAAGTATCTTTTTCAAGATTCATTGAGTCAAGGTCGTTTATGATAAATCCAATTTTCATATCTATATATTTAATATTGAAAGAGCTACTAAGGGAGCTGTTTCAGCTCTAAGTATATTTTCACCTAAATTGAATGAACTTGCTTTACTTTTGCTAATAATTTTCATTTCTATACCACCAAAACCATACTCTCCTCCAGAAATAACAAGGTCGCAGCTAACTTCTTTGCCCAGAGGATTATCTGAAAATTGATCAAGAACAATAATTTGACTAAATGTATCAAAATTAAAATCTTTAATCGATTTCACAATATTTAAATTTGGTTTATAGAAATTTTCTGACTGAAGAAAAGCTGATGTAATAATATCGTCATATCTTTTCATCTTTTTTTCTTCCTTTTCAAGATTAAAAGAGTGTTTAGATTTTTCAGAAATATATAAATAGATATTTTCGACACCTATTTCAACTGATTTTTGAAGCATAAATTCTAACTGATTTTTTTTTAATACCGGGGCAAGCAGAGTTACTGAAAATTTTCTCTTTTTTGTGATTAAATCATTTATTCTTACAGCACCTTTCCCGTCAAATGTACAAACATATCTATCTCCAACTCCATTATGAATAAAAAGAGGTTCACCCTCTTTAATTTTTAGTACTTTTTTCAAGTAATGTATTTGACTATTGTCTAAAAAATGATCAGTATTTTTATCTAGTTTTTTTTTAATAAAAATTGATGCTGTTCTCATAAAGACAGCAATTATATCATTTAGATGTCAACCAAGTTTAATACAAACAAAAGAAGCCTAAGAGGCGAAGTCAAAAGAGCAATAAAGCGTTACTATAGAAATTTGGATGGTGAGAATCCAATTGAACTTTACAATTTAACCATTAGTCAAATTGAACCACCCTTACTTGAGGTTGTGCTAAAAAAATGTAAAGGAAACCAATCTCAAGCTAGCAAGATTTTAGGCCTCAACAGAGGCACATTAAGAAAAAAAATGGCTAAATATGGGCTTCTATGATGATTGACATTAAGACCGCTCTGATAAGCGTTTATGATAAGACAGGCGTACTAGAGCTCTCACAGAGACTCATCAAACATGGTGTTTTAATTCTTTCATCAGGCGGGACAGCAGCGTATTTAAAAGAAAATGGAATTAATGTAACTGAAGTATCAGAATACACTGGATTTAATGAAGTTTTTGACGGAAGAGTAAAAACTCTTCACCCAAAGATACATGCTGGAATTCTAGCTAGAGGGGAATCTGACAAAGAGGAACTGGAAAAGCTAGAAGCAAAAAAAATTGACCTTGTTGTTGTGAATTTATATCCATTTGCTAATGAAGTGGCAGATAAAAATTCAACAGAAATCTCAATAATTGAAAAGATTGATATAGGTGGTCCTGCTATGGTTCGAGCAGCTGCAAAAAACTATAAACATACAATTGTATTAACTGATCCAATACAATATGGCCAATTAAGTCTTACGAATTTTACTGAAGAACAATCAAAAGAGCTTGCTGCTGAAGCTTTTAGCATTACAACTGATTATGATTTAGATGTGTCAAACTGGTTTCTAGATAACCCCATTAAAGAAGAATCAAAAAAATTACGTTATGGGGAGAATCCTCATCAAGAGGGTTTTTTGCATACAGGCCCTGATTCACCAATTGATTTTTTTAATCCTCTGCAAGGAAAAGAGATATCTTTTAATAATGTCTCTGATGCATTGGCAGCTTGGGCATGTGTACAGGAATTTGATGAGCCAAGTGTTTGTATTGTTAAACACACAAATCCATGTGGCGTAGCATCTTCTGTTAATATTCTCTCATCATATAAAAGAGCTTTTCAAACAGATCCAACTTCGGCATTCGGTGGAGTAATTGCATCTAATGATGAAATTGATGAACACTGCGCAAAATACATGACAGATAATCAATTCATTGAAGTTATTATTGCTCCAAGCTTTACATCTAAAGCACAAGAGATTTTTAGCGGGAAACCCAATATTAGAGTACTAAGAAGCAAAGATGTGGCAACTGATATCTATGAAAATAAGATGATTCACGGTGTTGGCCTAGTTCAGTCTACTGATATTGCAAATTTTGCAAAAATGAAACTAGAACATGTTACAAATAATTGTCCATCACAAAAAGCTGTAGAAGATTTAATCTTTGCAATGAAAGTGGCAAAACATGCTAAATCTAATGCAATTGTTTTAGCAAAAAATAAGATGACTCTGGGTATCGGTGCTGGTCAGATGAGTAGAGTTGTTAGTACGAAAATAGCTTTTATGAAAGCAGAAGAAGAAGGTTTGGATGTTGCTAATTGTGTGTTAGCTTCTGATGCTTTTTTTCCTTTTAGAGACAACATTGATTATGCTGCAAGCAAAGGGGCGCTTCATATCATCCAACCAGGTGGATCTGTTAAAGACAATGAAGTTATTAAAGCTGCTGAAGAAAAAAATCTAACCATGACTTTTACAGGGGTGAGACACTTTAAGCATTAATGAAAATTTTAGTAATCGGGCAAGGTGGAAGAGAGCATGCATTAGCATGGAAATTATCTCAGTCAGAGAAAAGTAAAATCATTTTTGTGGCACCGGGTAATGGTGGTACAAGTACTGAAGAAAAATGCGTTAATGTTAATATTAAACCTGATGATTTTCCTCGCGTAAGAAAATTTATAATTGAAAAAAAAATAGATCTTGTCGTAATAGGACCAGAAGATCCGCTGGTGAATGGTCTTGTTGATTATCTTGAAGATCTAAATATTTTGGTATTTGGTCCATGTTCAAATGGTGCAAGACTTGAAGGATCTAAAATATTCTCTAAAAAGTTTCTCTTTGAAAATAACATTCCTACAGGTAAAGCTAGTTTTTTTTCTGATTCTGTAAGTGCATATTCTTTTTTAGACGACTGTGTTTATCCAATTGTTCTTAAGGCAGACGGTCTAGCGGCTGGAAAAGGAGTTTTAGTCTCTAAAAATATTCAAGAAGCAAAAGAATGGGTAGATTCAGTGATGAATAATTCATTATTTGGTGCTGCTGGAGAGAATATCTTAATTGAAGAATGCTTGTATGGAACTGAACTTAGTTTTATGGGTATCATGACTCCAAGTGACTTTATTCCTTTTGAAACAAGTGTCGATTATAAACCACTTTTTGACGAAAATAAGGGTCCCAATACTGGGGGAATGGGCTGCATATCACCCTCTCCTTTTATGAATGATGCTTTAAGGGAAAAAGTAATGAAAAAAGTAGTGCACCCAACAATAAGCGGACTCAATAAGATGGGTATTTCATATTATGGTTTCATGTACTTTGGACTTATGGTCAAGGATGATAATCCACAAGTTTTAGAATTTAATTGTCGCTTAGGTGATCCAGAAACCCAATGTTTAATGATGCAAATGGATTCAGATCTTGTTGAATCCCTTGAAGATGCCCTTGATAATAAAAAAGTTTCCATATCTTGGAAAAAAGGTTCATCTGTGGGTGTAGTTATTGCATCAGATGGTTATCCTAAAAAATATAAAACTAAAATTCCAATAGAAATAGGAAATTTAAAAGGACTGAAGCTATTTCATGCAGGAACAAACATTGTCGAAAATGAACTCTTAACTTCTGGTGGAAGAGTCTTTTCTCTAAATTATCATGGAACTAACTTGGAAGAATGCGTATCTTATATTTACAGTAATATTGATGAAATCAAATTTGATGGCACTATATATAGGGGAGATATAGGAAAGATTTATGAGTCTTAACGATAAATTAGCTACTGAACTTAGCCATTTTTTAAAAACAATAACGTATAAGAATGCTGGAGAACTTGATGATTCTTTATCAGATGAAGAAAGACAGAAATCCGTATCACTTATGCGAGTGAATGCTTCTGGAGAAGTTTCAGCACAAGCACTTTATAGAGGACAAGCATTTTTTACAAAAACACCAGAGGTTAGAAAACACTTAATTAAAGCAGGTGATGAGGAATTTGCACATCTAGAATGGTGCAGCAAAAGGCTTAATGAGCTCGGAGGAAAGAAATCTATTCTTGACCCACTCTATTATGCAGGTTCATTCACACTCGGATCTGTAGCTGCTTTGATAAGTGATGCTACTAGTTTAGGGTTTGTAGAAGAAACAGAGAAACAAGTAGTCGAACATCTTAAAAGACATTTGAAGGAGATGTCTCCAAAAGATGAAAAAAGCAGAAAAATTCTTGAAAAAATGTTGGAAGAAGAAGAAATTCATGGTCAAGAGGCAAAAGATCATGGCAGTGAAGAGCTTCCACCACCTGTAAAGGGTGTGATGACCGCAACTTCTAAAATAATGACAACTTTAAGTAGATATTTTTAGGGTAACAAAACCTTTGCGCCCAGCTTTATATTATTCTCTTTAAACCAACCTTTATTCATTTCTACTGCAGCTATTACGTTTCCTTCAGATGAGCAAATTGACTCTAGGCTTTTGGACTGAAGTTCTTTAATTTCAGATATTTTTCTATCTCTATCAATAAAAGCCACAGATAAGTCTATGAGAGTATTTTTCATCCACATGCATTTTCTTGAAGCATTTGGCCAAATAAAAATCATGCCTTGATTATATTCAAGAGCTTTGACACCCATTAAGCCATCTGCGCGCAAAGCTTGAGTATTTGCAACTTCTAGTAATATCTCTTTTTTACCAATCTTCGCTAGTATTAAATTTTCACTAGTACTAAGAAATGTTGTTACGAAGCTTATTAATAGTATTCGTATAATCATCTGTATTAAATATTGCTGAACCTAAAACAAATGTGTCTGCACCTGCATCACAAACTGTTTTTATGTTCTCGGTATTCAAGCCACCATCAACCTCCAATCTAATTTCTTTAGAAGAACTATCAATAATTTCTCTCATCTCAGAAATTTTTGGCAATACATTTTCAATAAATTTTTGGCCTCCGAATCCAGGGTTTACCGTCATTAATAGGGCTAAATCTAATTCTTCAATGTAATTTTTGACTATATCTAAACCTTCTGCTGGGTTTACAGCAAAACCTGCAGCGCAACCAGAATCTTTGATTAAAGATAATGTTTTATAAACATCAGTTGTTGCCTCAGGATGAAATGAAATTAGATCTGCTCCGGCATCTGCGAACATTTTTACTAAGGTGTCTACGGGTTCAACCATCAAATGAACATCAATATAATTTTTTATGCCATAATTTCTTAAAGACTTACAAACCATCGGTCCAATGGTTAAGTTTGGGACGTAATGATTGTCCATAACATCAAAGTGAACCCAATCTGCTCCTGCACTAATAACATTTTCAACTTCTTCACCTAATCTTGAGAAATCAGCAGAAAGAATTGAAGGAGCAATAATTTTTTTCACTTTAATTATTAAGTTTTTTTAATGTCTCAATGTTACCGACATCATACCAATTTATATCCAAAATTTCTGCGTTAAGTTTGTTGTTGTTGGCAAGTTTTTTTAAGCAATCGTGCCAATAATGAAAACTTAAAGCATCATTTTGATTTAAGATTTCCTTTTTAATAATGCTGAAACCCGTCCATGTGTAATTTTTTTTACCCTCAAGGTTTACAAGATTTTCTTTTACAAAAAAATCTCCAGAATCTATCTGATGTGCCGGGACTACGAATAAAGTATTAGAAGAAAATTTTGAAAAATATCTATAATCTAAATCTGAATAAATGTCTGAATTAATTATAACAATATCTTCATCCCCAAAACTTGAGATTGCTTTTTTTATTCCTCCTCCAGTACCAAGCAGCTCATTTTCATCGCTTATAAGAATTTCAACTTTTTGGCCAAAAGAATTAATAACATGATCAGAAATTTGGTTCCCGAGATAATGAGTATTAATAGCAATAGTTTTAAACCCAGCAGAAATCAACTTTTCAATATGGTAATCAATGAGTGGCTTTCCTTTAACTTTTAATAAGGGCTTTGGTTTGCTCTTTGTAAATTCTCCAAGCCTTTTACCATAGCCTGCTGCCAATATCATTGCTTTCATAATAATTTTTTTACTATTTTAGCTTCGTCTTTCTTTAATGAAGAAAGAGCTAAATATATTCTTTCTAGAAATTTACCTAAATCTGATTTTCTGTTTAAAAGTTTACCTTCTTTAAAATATTTATTGAAAGTCCCCACTATTCGCATTGATCGATGTGCTAAAGCATGCATGATCATGTCTCTTAGTTCTGTATTAGATGCTTTTAGACCGTTATTTTTAAGATGTTTCTCAAGCAAACCAGTAATTAAGGTCTCTGAATAATCAAAAGTATGCTCATACATAATTGAAGCCAGATCCATGCCAATAGGTCCCATATTTAAATCTTGGAAATCAATAACAAATAATTTTCCCTTAAACATCATTAAATTCCTTCTTTCAAAGTCATTATGAGAAGGAATAAACTGTTGGTTTAACAAATTATGAACTAAATTATTTCTAAGAATTTCAAGAGCATTTATTTCAGTATTAGAGCACTTATTTTCCCTACAAAAATCTATAAAATTTTTGGTTTGCGCAAGTAAAGATTCTTTGTTAACACTCTTTAGAACATCTTGATCTGAAAAATATATCTTTGAGAGTTGCTCTAATGCCATTTCTAAAATTTTTGCGTCTTTGTATTTATGGCTGATATCAAGGCTTTCATCTCCAAGATCTTGTAATAAAATAAATCTTAAATCCTCTGAAAATGCCAAAACTTCTGGTACATTCACTGAACTATTTCTTAAAATTTTTGAAGCATACAGAAAATTTGCTGATTGATCTGTTTTATCAAAATTATCAGTCAATACATATGAAGCATTATTAACTTCTATTCTGTAGTACTTTCTATCGCTTGCTTCTTGACGTAGTTCTTGGATATTAAAAGAACTATCACCGACGGTTTTACTTAGCCAGTTAGTTATTTTTTTTTGGTCTGCTCTCAACTCTCTTTGACTACTTTTGGGACAGGGTAGCCATCTGCAGGCACAAAGAAATCAGGCATTAGTTGATCAAAAGGATAATCTGCATATTTACTAAAGTCAGTTTCCCCATGTTCAGCAAGCAATGAATCATCAATTAAAAAGTTGCCACTAAACGTTTTGTGGTCCTTATTTAGAATAATATGTGCAGCATCGGACATTATTTCAGGTTTTCTAGATTTATCGTACATTTCCTGACCGCCTAAAACATTAGCTACAGCTGCAGTTCTAATAGCAGTTCTGGGCCAAAGTGCATTTACTGCAATTTTGCCTGAATATTCTGCAGCCATCCCCAGTACGCACATACTCATATTGAATTTAGCCATTGTGTAAGCAAGTGAGCCCTGAAACCAAATAGGATCCATATCGAGTGGTGGAGATAAATTTAAAATATGTGGGTTCTGAGATTTTAGTAAATGCGGAATGCAAAGCTTACTTGTTAAAAATGTACCTCTTCCATTAATATTATGCATAAGATCATATCTTTTCATATCTGTTTGGAGTGTGGGTGTAAGACTTATTGCTGAAGCATTATTAACGCAAATATCTATCCCACCGAATTCATTGATTGCTTGATCTACTGCGTTCTGAATACTTTCCTCAAAGCGTATATCACATTGAACAGGCAATGCTTGCCCACCAGCTTCTTTAATTTCTTCTGCTGCTGTAAATATCGTTCCTTCAAGTTTTGGATGTGGATCTACAGTCTTAGCTGCAATGACAACTTTCGCTCCATCTTGAGCAGCTCGCAGAGCAATAGAAAGCCCTATACCCCTGCTCCCACCTGACATAAAAATTACTTTATCTTTGAGACTCATAAAACTTTTTCCAATAGTATAAGTCTTATAATACAGGCATATGAAAAAAGTTAATAATCTAGTGATTCTCTTAGTTTGGTTCAGCTTATCCCTAAGTGCAGATAATTGTAACGAAACAGATGATGCAAATATGATTATTGAAGATGGCAATATTGATCTTTCTGAAAAAATAAATCTTTCATTTGATTCGGCAAAAAGTACCAGTGAAGATTTAGAGCTAAAAAATATTAAAGTAACTTCTTGTAAAAAAAGTTCTTTCTGGAGCTTAACTGCCGAAAATGCAGAAATAGAAAATGAAAATTTAACAATTCAGAACGCAAAACTTAGAATTTATAATGTCCCTATTTTTTGGTTAGGCGAAATTAGTCTCGATGAAGAAGATAGCTTTAATATTCCAAACCTTGGTGTAACTGATTCCAACCTAGATATAAGTTACAAATACAAAACTAAAAGTGAAAATTCTGAATTTGTATTAGAGCCCATTTATTCAAACACTAAATTTGGTCTTTCCATTGACTATAACTTTGATAATGGGGTTAATAATTTTCATCTTAACAGCCTAGCTTTAGATGATGAAAATAGCTCTTGGGTTTATGACATTGATTCAGTGATAAATTTAAATGATTTTATTTCCTTAACTTTAGATTATTCAGATTTTAGTGGTAATTCACTCGTACAAGATTATGGGTTCAAGTATTTAGACATAAACAGAAGAAGTTTAGATTTGAAACAGTCAGTTGGAATTTCATTTTTAAATAAAAATAGAAATATTTCTTTTTTTTCCGATGACTTCATAACTATTGGAGCATTAAGGCCTGTTTCACATTCCAAAGATTACATCACATATGAGAGATTTTACATTGTCAATGACTGGTTTTTAGATATAAGTTCCGAATACTCGAAATTCTCCAATAACACTCCAGAAAGCCTAGAAATCCCATATATTGTTTATGATGAAGTCGAAAGAATATCGAGAGATATAGAGATAAAGAAAAACTATTCATTCTCTACCTTGAATTATGAATCAAAATTTTTACTCTCCAGTAGAGACTATGAGATAAAAGACACAAATAAAAATTTAACGATTAGTAATGTTGCTACATCTCAAATATTTTCACTACTCGAGAATAAAACTCTAAAAATAGGTTTTATATGGTCAACTTTTAAGGATGAATCATCATTGCCAATTTTAGATTCTTACCCTTCTTTGCCTTCGCCTGAATCAAATATTTCTTTAGGTTCTTGGGTAGGGAAGGATAGATCCAGTAATTCAAGAAAGTTATTTATTTATAAAAATTGGAGTAATTATGCTTTTGATTTTTCAATATCCTCTAATCTCTACGAAAAATATAATTTTGAAGAAGAAAACAATATCTTTAGAAAATTTTATGATAAGAGACCAATCTTCTTTTCCGCACAAACTAAAAATAAAAACCTAAATTTTTTTGCTAAAGGAAACTATAGTTATAGAGAAAGCGATTTTATGGGATTAATGGCAGGTGTAGAGTATCTAGACGATAAAACATACTTGTCAGTACAAAAAAATAATATTGTTCCATCCAGCTACCCTCTACAGCCATTAGACAACTATGTGCTGAAATTTAAAAGAGATTTTGATAATTTTCAGATTTTTTCTAGGGCCCAATATTCCGAAGAAGAGGAGATTATTAATGAAAATGTTTTGGGCATTCAATGGGAATATGACTGCTTCAGATTGAGATTGAGCATGGAAAGAGCACGATTTTTTCCATTTATTGATCCAGATTTTGCTGAAACTTCTTATTTTGACTTAATATATTTGACTAATCCTGAAGTAAAAAATAACCTAAGTTTTGAATTTGAGTTGGTTGGACTTACAAATATACTTACTCCGATAGATAATATTATTAATGATGGACTATTTAATTAAAATTTTAGCTCTTTTACTTTTCGCAAATACTCTAATATCGCAAGAATTAGACAGAGTCGCTGTTATTGTAAATGATGGTGTTGTGCTGGAATCAGATATTCAGCAAAAAATTAAGGACTTTAAGAAAAATGCAACCCTTAATGGAGAAAAAATTCCCTCAGATAAAGTACTAAGAGAAAATATTCAGGAACAGCTTATAACAGCAGAAATTCAGCTTCAAATAGCAGATAAGGTTGGCATTAAAATAAGTGACGAAGAGTTAAACCTTACTCTGAAAAGACTTGCTCAACAAAATAATTTAGAAATTGAGGATTTTATAAAAGTAGTAGAAGAAAGAGGTGATTCTTACTCAGACTTAAGAGAAGAGGTTAGAAAAAATTTAAAGATTAATAGGGTTCAACAAGGAAGAATTCAAAATAAAATTCAGATAAGTAAGGATGAATTAAATAACTTTTTACAAACTGAAGAAGCTCAGAATCAACTGGGACCTGAATTGAAAGTAAAGCAAATACTTATTAAAAATAACTCATCACAAAACATTGATGAAATATATCAAGAAACTTTATATGGTTTGCAAAATGGAATTAGTATAGAAAATCTAATTTCTAATTTTTCTGAGGATAATAATTTAGGAGATCTAGGCTGGAGAAAGCTTCCTGCTTTTCCAGAACTCTTCTCTTCTTCTCTCAAAGATATGAAGATAGGTGACCTATCTATGCCTATAAAGAGTGGTGCGGGAAATCATATACTATTCTTGGAGGATAAGCGTGGCCCGACTGTTATGTTTGAGAAACAATGGGATGTTAGACATATTCTGCTTATACCAAATCGAATTAGACCTGATACAGCAAGCGAAAATCTTATTAATGAAATTAAAAATAAAATAGAGTCTGGAGAAAGTTTTAGTGAACTAGCTTCAGAATATTCCGATGATCCTGGTTCAAAACAAGAGGGTGGTAACCTGGGCTGGGCTGGTGAAGGAGTCTACGACGACGAATTTGAGAGACAAATGATTAAATCAAATCTTAATGAAATTACTGATCCATTTTTAAGTCAATTTGGGTGGCATATTTTAGAAGTGCTTGGCACAAGAGTTGAAGATAAAACTAATAAAAACATTGAAGACAGAGCTTTTTCCTATTTATTTAATAGAAAATTTGACGAGGAATTAGAAACAGACTTACAAGAATTGAGAGCAGATGCTTTTGTTGAGATAAAGGAGCTTGATTAGTAAACCAACCTTTGTTTCCTTGGGCGACCCATCTGGTATCGGTCCTGAAGTTTTTTTAAAAGCGATAAAAGATCAAAAACTAAAACAACATCTATCTAAAATTATCTTAGTTTCATCACCAAAAGTCATTGAAGATTCAATGTTAGCTTTAAATGTTAAACAAAAAATAAATCTAATTTCTAATATAAAAAATGCTAAACATGATGCTATAAATCTTATAAATATTTCTGGTTGCAAAGATTTTGTTTTAGGGGAGCCAACGATTAATAATTCAAAGTTTATTACTAATTGTTTATCAACAGCTGCTGATTTAGCATTTAAAAATTCTTCATGTTTAGTGACTGGCCCCTTGAATAAAAGTATTGTTCAAAAATATATTCAAAATTTCACTGGTCATACAGAATTTTTGGGGAAAAGGTTTAATGCCAAAGAAGTTTTAATGTTTATGACTAATGGAAACTTACATCTTGGAATCATAACAACACACATTCCTTTAAAAAAAGTACCCAATAGTATTTCGAAAGTTCTAATTAAAAATAAATATAAGCTTTTGCATAATGGACTTATAAATATTTTTAAAATAGCAAGTCCCAAAATTGCTGTTCTTGGAGTTAACCCACATGCTGGGGAATCTGGCACAATTGGAGATGAAGAGCTAAGTATTATTATGCCTGCGATAGATGAATTAAGACATGAGGGTTATGATGCAAATGGTCCTGTCTCAGCTGATACAGTATTCACGAGGACTGAATATGACGCAGTATTATCAATGTATCATGATCAAGCACTCCCAGTACTAAAAACTATCGATTTTCATAAAACAGTAAATATAACTTTAGGTTTGCCTTTTTTGAGATTATCTGTTGATCACGGTACTGCTGAAGACATTGCAAAAAATTATTCTGCGAATCACCAAAGTATGATGGAAGCATTATTAATTTCAATAACTAGAAATGAAGCTTAAAAAATCACTTGGACAAAATTTTTTAACAGATAGTTTTTTTCTTGAAAAAATTGTTCATAGTTCACAAATTCAAAAAATAGATGATGTAATTGAAATTGGTCCAGGAAATGGGGCCTTAACTGAACATATTCTTAAATGTTCAAATAATGTCACAGCAATTGAAATTGATCATAGATTTAGTGAAAAATTAAGAGAAAGACATTTGAATGATAATTTTCAAATATACAACAAGGACTTTTTAAAAATAAATCTTAATGAAATTAGCTTTGAGAATAAAATTGTAATGGGAAATCTTCCATATAATGTTTCATCTCAAATAATTTTTAGACTTCTTGAATCAGATCTTTCGTTTAGGCATTGTGTCTTTTTGATTCAAAAGGAGTTAGCAAATAGGTTCCTTACAAGTCAAAAGGCAACCAAAATCTCAATTCAATGCCAACTATTTTGTGACATTGAGCCTTTATTTGACATACCACCAGATGCTTTTGAACCTAAACCAAAAGTTAATTCAACTTTAATTAAAATTTCTCCTCATGGTAAATATAAAAATATGCGAAAGAAATATGGTTTATTGCAAAAAATCTTATCTGTTTGTTTTGCTAATCCAAGAAAGAAAATTTTAAGTAGTTTGAAAAAGATTGATCTTGGAAGTGAATTATTTAGCTTTGATTTGAATAAGAGGCCTGAAGAGCTTGAGATAAATAATTTTTTTGAAATACTAAATCTTTATGAAAGCAAACTCTAAATTTGTAATTGGTGACATTCAGGGTTGTTATAAGGAATTCAAAAACCTTATAAAACTAATAGACCCCAAAAAAGAAAATAAGTTTTTATGTGTCGGTGATTTAGTAAATAGAGGGCCAGAATCTGAAAAAGTAGTCGATTATGTGATGAGCAATAATATTAAAAGTGTTTTTGGAAATCACGATTTACATTTAATGGCAATTCTTATTGGAGCTAGAAAACATAATATGAGAAAAGATACTATGCAAAGGCTAATAAACAAAAATAAAGCGATTGAAATAATTGATTATTTTTCCCAATTTTCATTTGCAAAAGTTGTTGCTTGTAATAAAAAAAAATCTTTAATTGTTCACGCAGGCGTTTTGCCAAGCTGGTCGCTTGAAAATGTTTTAAGTGCCAATGAAGAATTACAAGAAGATTTAAAAAAAGACCCTGAAGAGTTTTTTTTAACAATGTATAGTGATAGGAGCAAAGCAATATCAAAATCTACCAACAAAAAAAATAGAAGAAGGTATTTAATAAATGTTTTTACGAGAATGAGGTTTATCTCTGAAAAAAATAAACTCGACCTTCAAACAAAATTAAAAAGATCTGGATCAAATAAATTTAACCCATGGTTTTCATATGAGCATAAATGTCTTAAAGATGTAGACAATATAATCTTTGGACATTGGGCAGCTTTAAATGGTGTTACGAATCATAATAATATAAAAGGTATCGATTTAGGCTGCGTTTGGGGAGGTTCTTTGGCAGCAATAAATATTGAAGATAAATCTATAATAACCGTTGATTCTGTTAAATGAAGATTTATAAAGTTGGTGGTGCAGTTAGAGATAAGCAAATGGGCTTAGAGCCCAAAGATATTGATTGGGTTGTTGTTGGTTCTTCACCAGAAGAAATGACAAAAAAAGGATTTAAACAAGTTGGTAAAGATTTTCCCGTTTTCCTACATCCAAATACAAATGAAGAATATGCATTAGCAAGAACAGATAGAAAAACTGGTGCAGGTCACAAAAATTTTAAATTTAATTTTTCCCCAAACGTAACATTGGAAGAAGACCTTGAAAGAAGAGATTTGACCATTAATTCCATGGCAATTGATGAAGATGAAAATCTTATTGATCCATTTAATGGCGCTAGAGACATTAAAAATAAATGTTTTAGACCAGTATCAAGTGCATTTTTTGAAGATCCTTTGAGAGCATTAAGAGTTGCTAGGTTTAAGTCACAATTTCCTGAATTTTTTCTACATGAAAGTATGGAGCAAGCACTTAATAAAATATCTTCATCAAATGAACTTTCTTGCTTGTCTTCTGAAAGAGTTTGGGGTGAGGTTTCAAGAAGCTTAGAGTATGATTTTCAGGAATTTTTACAGATCATACAAACTTATAAGCTTGATAAGCCATGGTTTGCTGAATTATCCAAAATTCCTGACATAAATTCTGAAATCTGTGAAATAAAATGGTGCGAAGTTTCACAAGCTAATAAATTTGAGTTTGCTAAGCATTTGAACATTCCAAAAAACTACCTAAAACAACTTTCATTATGGGAAAAGTTTTATGAATATGATGAAAATGGAGATATTAATTATAAGGTTAGATTTTTTAGTGATTTTACAAAAAATAATTTATCTGAAGCAGTCTTTACACTTCAATTTTTTAAAAATATTAATTTAGAATGCATTCCTATTATAAAAGAGTATGTTAACTTTAACTTTGGCGATTTATCTTCTAATAAAAAAGAGGAGATTATGAGTATCAAAGAAAAAGAATTAAAGAAAATAATCAATAAATATGGCAAATAAAGTACTTATAACAGGTGGTGCCCAAAGAATTGGCAAAGCTTTAGTCAAACACTTTCACCAAATTGGTTGGAATATTATTTTTCAATATAGGTCTTCAAAATCAGAGGCAGAATCTATTAAAGAAGAATTAAATTCTGATAGAGCAGATTCATGTGAAATTATTCAGTGTGATTTTGATGACAACGTTTCATGCAAACTTTTTTATGCACAATTGGAAAGTAAACTGGAAGGGCTAACATCTTTAATAAATAATGCTTCAACATTTTACCCAAAAAAACTAAGCGAAACATCTCATGAAGATTGGATAAAACTTACCTCATCAAATTTATATTTACCAATTTTCCTTTCAAAGTTTTGTGCTCCTGAGTTAATAAAAAATAAAGGGAATATAGTAAATATTGCTGATATTCACGCTGAACAAGGTTTAAAAAATTATACTGTTTACACGGCAGCAAAAGCAGGTCTGATGAATTTTACAAAATCCTTGGCAAAAGAATTAGCTCCAAACGTGCTAGTAAACTCTGTAAGTCCGGGTGCAATTCTTTGGGATGTTAATGAACCAAGTGAAGATAAAAAAAATGAAATATTAGCAAGCATTCCAATGAAAAGAATTGGTGATGAAAATGACATTGTTGCGATTATCAATTATTTACTAACTAAAAATACATACATGACTGGTAGGAATATAAACATTGATGGAGGGAAATCCTTAGGATGAATGAGCAGAGAGTTGAGCTTTTTATCAAAGATAGAAAATTTTCTTTCATGATCCCTTTTAATGATTATGTTCCATTTAAAAAAGCTGAAAAAAAAATAATTAATCTGATTGAAAACATTGAACATACCGAAGAGCAGCTAGACGACGCAATCGTTTATTCAGCATTACAATTAGCTATAGAAAATGAAAAGTTAATTACTAAAGAAACAGACGATAAGTCTGAATCAGACGATGAAATATCACAATTAATCAATAAAATTGAAATATTTCTTAATCAATAACTCCAAAAAATATAAAAATAGTTATATATTTAAGTTGTCTGAATCATTAGGTTTTCAGAATTTATTCTAGAACCGATAATGTAAATTAAGGGAAACAGATTTTATTTAGCTGTGCGTTACTTTTTTGTAGGGAGGCCTTACTAGGTAAAAGAGTTGCCCACCTGTCCTTAGGGTTCAGGGTAACTGGAAACAATGATTCAGATGTCTAAATTAAAAATCAGAAAGCATTTTTTAAAACAAAGAGATGAAATCTCTTTAAAAGAAAGGGTTCTTTTATCTTCAAGGATTAATAGCAATCTTTTAAAACAAGAAGAATTTATTATTGCTAAAAACATAGCCAGTTTTAAAAATTTTAGAAATGAACCTATGCTAACTCAGGCAGAGAATAAATTTTATTTCTATCCAAAAATTACGGACTTAGAATTATCTTTTCACTCAGATGAAAAAGGCTTTAAATCGAACAGATATGGAATACAAGAACCAATTGAAAAAATAAACATAGCACTACATAAGATAGATATCTTCCTTGTACCACTGATATCATTTAATAAAGATTTATACAGAATTGGTTTTGGAGGTGGTTATTACGACAGAACTCTGAAACATTTGCTTGAAAAAGATAGTAGACCAAAATTTTGGGGTATTGGTTATGACTTTCAATTATCTAAGTCTAATTTTCAATCAAAGTTTGATGTAAGATTAGATAAAGTAATCTCTGACAAAAAAATTTATGTCTCAAAAATATAATGCTGCTCTAGGTGCTTATGAAGTAATATCAAGGAATAATGGCCCCTTTGTTTTGGGTGTTGGAACTGGAAGCACAACCGATTTTTTTACAAAAGAATTTTTACCGAAATTAAGAGAAAAACTAAATGGAATTTATTCAAGTTCCAATAGAACAACAAATTTATTAAAGAATTTAGGTTTTCAAGTGCACCATTATAGTCCTGAAGCTGATATAGATGTTTATATTGATGGGGCTGATGAAGTTGATAAAAATTTTAATTTAATCAAAGGCGGGGGTGGTGCTCATACTAATGAAAAGAGACTTGCTAAGATTGCAGACCACTTTATATGTATAGTAGATGAGTCAAAAATTGTTCAGACTCTTGGAAATTTTCCCCTTCCTGTTGAAATTGATGTAAATCAAAGTGAACAAGCATTATCTGAGCTTGAAAAGTATTCAAAAAATATTACTCAAAGAGAATCCTTAAGTGATAGCAAGAACTACCTTTATGATCTTCATGGTTTAAATATTTTGGATCCACTAAAAATTGAAAATCAAATTCTATCAATAAATGGCGTGGTAGATGTTGGCATATTTGCAGTAGACAAGCCCCAAACTGTTATAATTGGCAGGGATTCGAGTTATAAGCTGATGGAGTCTTGAATAGCAGAGACAATTGAATCATCTTCAGGGTCTATTCTATGTGAAAAGCTTTTGATTTCGCCTTTTGGAGTGATCAAGTATTTATGAAAATTCCAAGACGGTCTTTCAAGAGTTAATTTGAAAAGTTTTCTATAGAAAGGGTGCTTTGTTGAATTTTGCACATTTGCTATTGAGAACAATGGAAAAGTTACATCAAAAGTTGATTTACAAAATTCACTTACCTTTTCTTCATCATTGAACTCTTGACCTAAAAAATTTCTTGAAGGAAAGCCGAGAACCGTAAATTTTTTATCTTTAAATCTTCGTTGCAAAGATTCAAGTTGTTCGTATTGATAAGTAAAGCCACACTTACTTGCAGTGTTCACTACTAATATTGTGTGATCTTTATATTCACATAAGTTTCTAAATTGTTTTTCATTTAAAACTTTTACATCCGTATCAAGCAAATCGCTGCATGGAAATGCATAAAACCCAATGATCAGAATAATTGAAATTAAATTTTTCATATTTATTACCAGAATGATATTTTAGACTGAAGAGATGCCAAATAAAAGCACTGCAAATATAGTGAAAAGAATAACTAGTTCTATGTTGTCTGCAAATTTTTCCATATTTCTTTCATAGTTGCTTGGGGCCGAAGCCCCTAGCAGGTCAGTCATGGGGGAGAGGAGAGACTGACTAAGATATATATAATAAATAGTTATTTTATAATATCAATAGTTTTTATAAATAAACACTAGTTATTTATAAAAATAACTAATATTTATTAATATGGACAGTTTCACCACCTTTTAAGAAACCAAAAAGCTCAATAACATCAGAATTTGCCATCCTTATACATCCTTTTGAAGCTTTTTTTCCTAGCAACCATTCTTCTGGAGTGCCATGTATGTAAATATATCTTTCAAATGAATCTACACCGAGACCCTTGTTTGTGCCCTCTTCCATCCCTGCTAACCAAATAATTCTTGATTGAACAACATCATCAGATACATAAATCTTCTCAGAATCATATATTGGGTATATTTCAGTAGGTACTCGACCAATGAATCTCATTCCTATCTGTTCATTTTCACCAATAAGCTTTTTTATTTCGTGTTTTCCCAAAGGAGTTTTAAAAGAATTAACCTTAGAACCCTCTCCATATTTAGAAGATGAGATTTTATAAGTTTTTGTAATTTGTCCAGATTCAAACAAGTAGAGCTCTTGTTTTGAAATAGAAATTTGAATTTCTTTCGATGATAGAGGCATCATTATTAATATTATAAGGAAAAATTTATTTTTCATTTTTTCTTGTATGCATGCCAAATATTAATGACAGAGCAGAAATAATTAATAGAGGCACATCTCCATATTTTAAGTAAAATGTGTCTACTTCATTTAGAGTAATCTCATGAGTAATGCTTCCTTTTTCTCCTCTATCTAAAATTTTCGACGACTCGTTCGATCTTGGACTTATAATTTGTGAAATTCCATCAAGTGTTGCTCTTGCAACCCATTTATTGGACTCAACGGCTCGAGCTTTTGCATGTTGTAAATGTTGAACAGGCATAGATTCACCATACCATTTATCATTACTCATATGAATAATATACTTTGTTCCTCTGACTCTATCAGTGAAGGTATTATTAAAAGCTAATTCCCAACAAATTAATGCTGACCAATCAACTTTTATTTGATTTAGATCTCCTCTACTTAAACTTGAGTTTGGTATGTTAAAAAAATCATTAAAACTTTCTAGTAGGTTCCCAAAGGGCTGAAACTCTCCAAATGGCACGAGATTTCTTTTGTCATGAAAATGACCGGTCTTGATATTTATTGCAGATGTATAAAAATTTGTATTTTCTTTTCGAAAAAATCCACCTATTACTTCTTTTTGTGGAATAGACTGTGAAATATTCTTATCGTAAACCGTGACAGCTTCTGGCCATACGACTAAATCACTTTCAGCATCATTTGTCATTTGTATAATTTCAGTCATATTAGTATCTAGTGGCTGAAGCACTGTGATCTTTAGCTTTTCTTTTCCGCCTTCTTGATAATGTCCTGGCCCAAAAAATAGAAGTAATAGTATTAAACTAGCTGTAGCACGGTTAATAATTTTTTTGTTTCTCTCTAGCAATAAAGCCATTACTAAAATCATTAGAAAAGATGTGCCAGCTACGCCAACGACTGGCAGTAAACCCCATAAACTCGCTGATAAAATACCTAAGTTTAGCCAAGGAAAGCCAGATATTACCCAAGACCTTAGCCACTCAAGTAAAAAAAAGACACTTGGAATTATTAAGAATTTGAATTGATGATCTTTAAAATAATTAATAGCAACCAAGAAGATTCCAAAATAAACTGAAAGATAAGCTATCAATAAAAAGGTAATAGTGCCGCTTAAAAAAGTTCCAGCACCATAATAATTTATTGCATCGAAAATCCAATTAATGGAGTAAGCCCAAAAGGCAGCAGCAAATAGCCAGCCAATTAGAAAATATTTAATCAACTTTTCGAACCGTAATTTTTTTTATTTTTCTTTGATCAGCTGAAGTAACAGTCATCTCTAAAGGCCCAACCTGAATTTTTTCCCCGACTTTGGGTAAATGGCCAAACTCCTTAAGAACAAAACCGCCAAGTGTTTCAACATCTGGGCAGTTTAGTTTGCATAAGAAAAAATCCTCAAATTTTTCTTTTTCAATTGTAGATGTAACAATAAATTCCTCATCATTAATCTTAATGATTTCATTATTTTTTTCTTCATAAAACTCATCTTCAATTTCTCCAACTATCTCTTCGAGAATATCTTCAATAGTTATTAATCCAGATATAACTCCATACTCGTCTAACACTATTGCCAAATGAGCTCTATCTTTTTTGAAATCTTCAAGTAGAGATGTTACAGATTGTGACTCAGGTATATGCTTAGCCTCTCTTAACATAGAACCTAAATTAAAATCTTTCTCTTCTGATGATCCAAGCATATCTTTTACATGAAGAATTCCTGTAACTTTATCTTTGTCAGAATTTAATACAGGATAGCGTGAATGCTTAGTATCATTTACTACTGAATATACAGCCTCCAGACTATCTGATTCTATTAAAAAAGAAATATTCACTTTAGGTATCATTATTTCTTTAACAATAGAATCTTTAATATTTAAGACATTTTCAATTAGTTCTTCAATTCTCTCATCTTCAGGCTCGATATTTCTTACAGCTTCTACTGAGTTTTTGCTTAAGTTAAATAAATTTTTTAAATTTGAAAAAAACGATTGCGATGGTTCGTCAGGCATTATTTATAAGGGTCTTTAACTCCAATTTTAGATAAAAATTCTACTTCTTTACTTTCCATTAATATAGCATCATTTTCGTTTTCATGCGCATAACCCAAAATGTGTAGCATAGAATGAATAAGCAAATGAATAAAATGATCGAAGATTATTTTTTCTTGATCTGAAGCTTCTATCTCTATAACCTTTTGGCAAACCATTAATTCACCAATACACATATTTGAAATATTTTTTTGCTCTTTATCTGGAAAGGATAATACATTTGTTGAGCTATCTTTTCCTCTAAACTTCTTATTGAGTTCTTTAATTTCAGTTTCTGTGCAAAAACTAATATCTAAATCTATCTTCAAAACTTCAAAGAAAATTAAAAACTGATTTAGAATTTTTTTAATTTGATCAGAGTATTCTGTCACATATTCAGGTTCGTCAAAAAATTGAACTTTGTATTTTTTATTCGAAATTATCATAAGCCTCAACAATTTCTTGTACTAAGGAGTGCCTTACAACATCTCGAGCAGTGAATTTTGTGAATTTAATTGATTCAACATCTTTGAGAACATCTCTGGCATGTTTAAGGCCTGAAACTGAACTTTTAGGCAAATCTATTTGGCTTAAATCTCCATTTACCACAGCTTTTGAGCCAAAACCAAGCCGTGTAAGAAACATTTTCATTTGTTCGATTGTTGTGTTTTGGCCCTCATCCATAATTATGAAGGCTTCCCTTAAGGTTCTGCCTCTCATGTAAGCCAAAGGCGCGATCTCAATTATGTCTTTTTCAACAAGCCTATTTACCCTTTCAGCTCCCAACATGTCATGCAAAGCATCATAGAGAGGCCTTAAATAAGGATCAATTTTTGAACTTAAATCACCTGGGAGAAAGCCTAATTTTTCTCCAGCCTCTACTGCTGGTCTTACTAAAACTATTTTTCTAATTTTCTCTTTTATTAAATCATCGACTGCGCTTGCAACTGCAAGAAAGGTTTTTCCTGTTCCTGATGGTCCAATACCAAATGTTAGGTCGGAGTTTGTAATATTTTCTAAATACTCTTTCTGGTTTTTCCCACGAGCTGTGACAGACGCTCTAGGTGTTTTTATATGAACTTCATTAGAATCAGCTTTTTCACCATCTGAAAATTTAGCAGAGTGAAGGCTGAGATGAATAAGATCTGGAGTAATTACAGAATTTGTCTCTAGTTTTTGTTTCAAATCAAATAAAGCTGATACGCCCATTTCAACGTCATCTTGATTACCTGAGATGTTAAATTCAGTCCCATTCTGAATTACTTTAATCTTTAACGCTTTTTCTATTTGTTTGAGATTTTTATTGAGCTCTCCACATAGTAACATCAGTTGCTCGGGGGGTAGATTAGAAAAATTTAATTGGTGGCTATACAAGATTTTTAATTTTGAATTGATCCTCTAAGACAATTTGGTAGTGCATCGTTAATTCGAATATTAATAAATTGTCCAACTAAATCAATACTATCTGATCTAAAATTTACCACTCTGTCACATATTGTTCGGCCTTGAAGTTGGCCTGGATCTTTTTTTGAAATTCCTGTCACCAAACATTTTTGGACTGACCCAACCATTTTTCGACTATAACCATATGACAATTGGTTTAATCTAGCTTGCAAAATATTGAGACGTTCCTTTTTCTCTTCTTTTGATACATCATCTTCCATTGTCGCAGCTGGAGTGTCAGGCCTAGCACTATAGATAAAACTATAAGATTCATCAAACTTTACTTCATTTATAATATTCATTGTATCAGTGAAGTCTTGTTTTGTTTCTCCTGGAAAACCGACTATAAAATCTGAAGAAAACCTTATATCTGGCCTAACTTTTTTGAGTTTATCGATCAATATTAAATATTTTTCAGCTGTATATCTTCGTCGCATCAATTTAAGAATTCTGTCTGATCCACTTTGAACTGGCAAATGGACATGGCTTACCAATTCTGGAACTTTTGCGTAGGTCTCCACAAGATCATCTTTAAATTCATGTGGATGACTAGTTGTAAATCTTATCCTTTCGACATTTTGAATTTTTGCTGTCAATTCAATCAATTTGGCTAAGGAAGACTTCTGTCCCTTGTATAGCCCTTTAAAATTATTGACGTTTTGCCCTAAAAAGTGAATTTCTTTTGTCCCTTTTTCTGCGAGAATTGATACTTCTTTCAAAATATCCTCAACATTTCTGGAAACTTCGTGTCCTCTTGTTTTTGGCACCACACAAAATGAGCAATACTTATTACATCCCTCAACAATTGATACAAATGCTGATGCTTCTCCTCTTTCTGGCATTGGAATATGATCAAATTTTTCAAGTTTAGGAAACGAAATATCAACTTGTGGTTTTTTTGTTGAATTTTTATCTTTATAGAGCTTAGGTAGATTGTGCAAAGACTGCGGACCAAATACTATATCAACAGACGGTGCTCTTTTTATAATTTTCTCGCCTTCTTGAGAAGCGACACAACCACCAATAGCAATTTTTAAGTCCGGCTTTAATTCCTTAATTTTTCTCCAACGGCCAATTTGATGAAATACTCTTTCTTGAGCTTTTTCACGTATCGAACAGGTATTTAAAATTAATAAATCAGCCTGATCTTCTGAATCTACTAACTCAAAATCTTCTTCAGCCTTAAGCAAGTCAATCATTTTTGCAGAATCATATTCATTCATCTGACAACCATGTGTTTTTACAAATAATTTTTTGGACATTTTGTTATTATATTCTCCTGATTCGAAATTAAGATGAAAATCTTANATCAACTTCATAAAGTTGTAACAAAATAATTTTAAAATNCAAACTTGAATAGAAGAAATTTTCTAAAAATACTCGCATTTTTAACTTTTTTTTTAAGTTTCAATTTATTTTCTAAAACAAAAAGAATAGTCAGGTTTAAACATGGAGTTGCAAGTGGCGACCCTACACCTAACGAAGTAATTTTATGGACTAAAGTAACATCCAATTCTAAAAATAGTATTTTAGTATTTTATGAAGTATCAAATACCATAGATTTTAAAAATATAATTGCATCTGGGAAACAATACACTACCGTAGGGAGGGATTTTACAGTAAAAGTCGATGCAAAAATTCCCAATAAATTTGCAGGACAAAAAGTTTTTTATCGTTTTGCTGCTGAAGGAGTTTATTCACAAATTGGAACAACTTTTACTTTACCTGAAGATGTTGAGAATTTTAAACTTGCTGTTTTCAGTTGCTCTAATTATCCTGCTGGTTATTTCAATGCATATAATTCTGCATCAAAAGATAAGTCTATTGATATGGCTATTCATTTGGGTGACTATTTATACGAGTATAAACAAGGTGAATATGCGACAGAGAATTCGATCAGCCTTAATAGGCAGCCGATTCCAAATAAAGAAATAATAACGCTTAGTGACTACCGCCAAAGACATGCACAATATAAATCAGATATAGATTTACAGAAATTACACTCTACCATGCCTGTATTATGTGCATGGGATGATCATGAGATCACCAACGATGCTTGGAAAAATAATGCAGAAAATCATCAATTTAATGAAGGATCTTTCAGCCTGCGAAAAAGAAATGCTATTAAAGCTTATTATGAGTGGATGCCTGTTCGAGAGCCAAAAATCGCTTTCAATAATTGGAAAAGGTACAAAATTGGGAAGTTAATTGACTTGAAATTACTCGAAACGCGTATTTCTTCAAGATCTAAACAAGTTAACTTAAATGACTATATTAAAGATGGTAAAAATTTTCAAAAAGAAGCTTTTTTAAAAGAATTAAACAATAAGAAAAGAAGCTTGATAGGAAAGAAACAATTAGATTTTATAAAAGAAAATAATCTTGACGATCAAACCTGGAATTTATATGCACAGCAAGTATTATTAGCAACTTTAAAGCTGCCAACTATACCTGATAATATTATTGATGAACTTCCTGAGTATCAGAGTTATTACAAAACAATTATAAAAGAGGATTTACCTTATAACTTTGATGCGTGGGATGGGTATCCTGAGGAAAGAAAACGGTTTTTAAATACAGTTCGATCTATTTCCAAAAAAAATATCTTTATTGCAGGAGACACCCACAACTGTTGGGCTAACAACATCAATCAAGGTGATAATTTTATTGGTGCTGAACTTGGCACTCCTTCGGTTACATCTCCTGGAGCGTCTGAGAATTTTAATGGGTTAATTCCCTATCAAATCCTGGAAAACTCAATGCTAATGAAAAATAAAAATTTAAAATGGACAAATCTAGTTGATCGTGGCTATTTGACAATAGATTTCAAAAAGGATGTTGCTAGAGCAGAATTCATTGCAGTTGATAATATACTTTCAAGAAACTATAAAACAAAAGTATTGAAAAGAATTGAAGTTTCTCCTGGTGAGCAGCTTATTTAAAGAATTTTTCTCTGTAGAACTTAAGTTCGTTTACAGAATCTTTTATATCATCCATTGCTCTATGAGATGACTCTTTTTTAAATTCATCGGCGTCTGGGCTCCATCTTTTTATAACTTCTTTGAATGAACTGACATCTATATGTCTGTAATGAAAGTGACTTGCTAGTTTAGGCATGTGCTTAATTAAAAATCTTCTATCATGCGAAACGCTGCTTCCACATAAAGGTGATTGGTGTTGTTTTATATGGGTTTGAAAAAAATTTAAACTTTGTTGCTCTGCTTCCTTTAAACAAATGTCACTAGATTTAATTTTTTCTACGAGACCTGANGAGTTGTGCTGTTTAATATTCCATTCATTCATCAAATCTAAAACGTCATCATCTTGNTAAATTGCAATCTCTGGTCCCTCTGCAACGATATCAAGATTAGCATTCGTTACTAAACAGGCAATTTCAATAATATGATGCTTTTCTGGGTCTANCCCAGTCATCTCAAGGTCTATCCAAGCTAGTAAATTTGTATTTGTCATTTATACTTTTTGTTCACAACACAATAATACTATATGAGTNCTAAAGATAATCAAAAAGTATACTTTGGAGATAAAAAAGTATCGAAAGAAAATAAAAAAGATGGTGTAGAAAACATCTTTACCAAAGTATCGGATAATTACGATTTGATGAATGATGTTATGTCATTAGGGATGCATAGATTATGGAAAAGATCATTTATACATACATCGAAAATTAAAAAAGAGGATATTTGTTTAGATCTTGCTGCTGGAACAGGAGATATAGCAAAANTTATTTCAAAAAAAGTAAAAGGTAAGACTATATATTTGTGCGATCAGAACAATGAAATGATTGAAAAGGCAAAAGAGAGATCATTAAACGAAGGGTTTTATCAAAAATGCAATTTTTCCGTATCAAGTGCAGAGGGTCTGCCTTATGAAAATGAAACTTTTGACAAGGTATTCATTTCTTTTGGGTTTAGAAATTTTTCTGATAAAAAGGGTAGCNTGAACGAAATTTATAGAGTNTTGAAGAAAGGGGGNAANCTTCAAATACTTGAATTTTCATCTGCTCAAGGTAAAAATTTTTCAAAACTTTATGATTTCTATAGCTATAACTTCATACCAAAAATAGGTGACTTAATATCAGGTGATCATGATAGTTATGATTATTTAGTTAAATCTATTCGCACTCATGAAAATCAAGAAGAAATGCTAGAACTATTTAATCAAACAGGCTATTTGGAATGTGAATTCGAGAACATCTTNANGGGTATTGTTGCTATACATAGAGGAACAAAGTGAGATTAATAAGGCTTTTTCAGATATTTTATTCAATTCGAAGTACTGGAATTTTTAATTTGTTTATAAAAGGTTATAACCCTTTTTTAAAAACNTTTAATCAACGAAATAATATTGAGAATAAATTTAAAAAANCCATGGAANATTTGGGTCCAGTTTTTGTTAAATTAGGCCAGCTCTTATCGACNAGAACAGATATAGTGTCTCATGNTTTAGCGAAAGAACTAGGAGAGCTTACTGATAATTGTGAGCCNGTAGANTATTCATATATNAAAGANCAACTAATTAAAAATTTAGGCACTAAATCACAAAAGATTTTAGACACCATCGATCCAAGTCCATTAGCAGCTGCTTCGCTGGCGCAAGTTCATAGGTTCTCATATCAAGATAAAGAACTGATTGTTAAGGTGCAAAGACCAGATCTAGAAAAATTGATTTTGCGTGATATTCAAGCTATCAGGCTTGGTGCAAGACTAATAAGATTATTTTATAAAGGCTATCCCAGGATAGATTTAAGTTCTGTTGTAGATGACTATGAGAGGATTATTTTAAATGAGCTTGATTTTAGAATTGAAGCAGCAAATGCAAAGAAAACTTACAACAACTTCCTGCAGACAGAACATTTATATGTTCCTGAAGTCTATGATGATTTTACGACAAAAAAAACACTGGTTATGGAATATATAGATGGTGTTCCTATAACATCTACATCTGATTTAAAAAAATTGGGTCTAAATCTAAAAACTCTCTCTGAAAATGGTGTAAAAATTTTCTTGAAGCAAGTCTTTGATGATAATTTTTTTCATGCTGATATGCATCCAGGCAATATCTTTGCTGCAAAAGATAATCCAAATAATCCATATTATTATGCTGTTGATTATGCAATTTGTGGTTCTCTTACAGAATCGAACCAGATATTGCTAGCTCAAATGATTGCTTGCCTATTAGAAAGGGATTTCTTTTCCTTGGCTCAACTTTTTATATTTGCTGAATGGGTTAAGGAAGATACAAAAACTGAAGAGCTTGAAGCTGTTTTAAGGGCCAATTGTGAAACGTTGCTTGATAAGCCTCTTTCTCAAATATTGTTTGGGGAATTATTGCTAAATCTTTTTGATGGAATGAAGCAGTTTGATTTATATCTAGATAATGATTTGGTCCTTTTAGTTAAGACATTAGTTCATATCGAAGGAATGGGTCGACAGATATACCCAGAGCTAGATTTCTGGTCGATAGCTCAGCCATTTATAAATAGATGGATAAATGAGAAATATAGTGTAAAAGGTTTAATCAAGTATCTTGTATCAAAAAAACATATACTTACATATATGATTCTTAAGAAAATTGAAGAGTCTAGATATAAATTTGAAGAAGGCAGTGTAGAAGAGACATGAGTATTGGATTTTGGCAAATACTGGTAGTTTTATTACTAATTTTAGTAATTTTTGGATCATCAAGGATAAAATCTGTTGGCTCAGATTTGGGTAAAGCATTCAAAGGGTTCAAAAAAGAAATTAAAGAGGAAGATGATCCAGATAGGGATTCCTGAACTCTTAATAATAATTCTAATAACTTTATTTTCTGTTAAACCAGAGAATATCCAAAGCTATATAAAAATTTTTTATAAGTACGTTCTTCATTTTCAAAATTTCTTCTCTTCTGCAAAAGATGATTTAGAAAAAGAGCTAAATATAGATGGATTAAAACAAGACATCCACAATGAAAAGCGTTTAAAGGAGCTAGATAAAGATGTCTAATGGCCTTGCTAAACATTTCCTTGAGCTACGGAATAGAGTTATCTACTCTTTGGCATTTTTTGCACTTTGTTTTATTTGTATCTACCCCTTCAATAATTTTCTTTTTACGGATTTAGTTAATTTCTTAGATCCATTTATTAATATTGAATTAAT
>NHFN02000017.1 GCA_002170245.2 Gammaproteobacteria bacterium TMED112 | reverse complement strand
AATTATAAATAATTAATTTTTAATTACATCAATTTACACATTAAATCTAAAGTGAATAACATCACCATCTTTAACAATGTAATCTTTGCCTTCAATTCTAAATTTGCCCTGTTCTTTTGCTCTAAGTTCACCACCACAAGACATGTAATCATCAAAACCAATAACTTCTGCTTTGATAAAACCTTTTTCAAAATCTGTATGAATTTTCCCAGCAGCTTGAGGAGCTGTCGAGCCTGTTTTAACTGACCATGCTCTCACCTCTTTAGGGCCGGCAGTAAAGTAAGAGAATAAATTAAGCATCTCATATCCTTTTCTAATCACTGCATTTAGTGCTGGTTCTTGAAGCCCAAGCATTTCAAGATATTCTATTTTTTCACTAGGTTCCAAATCAACCAATTCACCCTCAGCTTTGGCAAACACTTTAATAATTGGAAGATCACATTTAGCAGCATACTCATCTAGGGCTGAATAATGTGTGTTTTTGCCTTCATCCTCATGCAAATTAGCAATGAAAAAAAATGGTTTAGCAGTTACTAGCTGTATTTGTTTTAAAATCTCATGTTCATTAGGCTCAAAAGATAAATCTCTAATAGGTTTTGTCTCATTTAGATGGTCTTCAATCTTTTCTAATAAATTAAATTCAAATTGCGTTGCCTTATCTCCATTTCTTAATTGTTTTGCAATACGCTCTTTACGCTTAATAATTATCTCAAGGTCAGCTAGAATGAGTTCTGTATCAATTGTTTCAAGATCTTCTAATGGAGACACTTTACCTTCTACATGAACTATATTTTCATCATCAAAACATCTGATTACATGCGCAAAACATTGAGTTTCTCTTATATGTGATAAAAATTTGTTACCAAGACCTTCACCAGAGTGTGCTCCTTTAACTAAACCAGCAATATCAACAAATTCCATAAATGACGGAATAACTTTCTCAGGATTTACTAATGTTGAAAGTTGATCCAACCTAGCATCAGGTATGTTTACACGAGCTATATTTGGTTCGATAGTACAGAATGGAAAATTCTCCGCATCAATTTTCTGTGAGGTTAGTGCATTGAATAAAGTAGATTTACCTACGTTGGGTAATCCAACTATGCCACACTTAATACTCATTTTTTATGAAGTTCATTCATGGCAATAAGCCATTTTTTTTCTAAAATAGAATCTCTGGCACTGTCTGCTTTCGCAAATGATTCTTTTAAACCTTGTTTTTCTTCTGGATTTGGTTTTTTTATTACCCATGCATTCGTTTCTTTTTTGATAGGAGGGTGACCAATACCAAATCGTAATCGAACAAATTCTTTACCAGCTTTTCCAATGATATCCTTGAGACCATTGTGTCCACCATGACCACCACTCTCTTTGAGTTTGACCTCTCCAGGCTCTAGGTCCATGTCATCATGAATTACTAATATGTCAGATAAATTTTTAACATGATATTTCTTAACCAGAAGAACTGATTTACCACTATTATTTATGTATTCATTTGGTTTTAAAAAGCCAACCTTTAGACCATTAATAACAGCCTCTCCATAATGGCCATCAAGTTTTTTATTTGGAGTTAAAACAACACCTAGATCATCGCAAAGCCTTTCAAGATAATCATAGCCTGCATTATGTCTAGTTTTTTTATGTTTATCGCCAGGATTGCCTAGTCCAACTATGCAAAGATTAAGCAATTTATTCTGCTTTTTCCTCAGAATTGTCTGAGCTATTTTTATCAGAAGATTTCTCATCAGTAGCTTCAGTGCTTTCTGTTTCTGCACCCTCTTCAACATCATCGACTTCTTCATCTTCAAAATCAAGACTTCCGCCTTTAGCTGTAAGCACCGAGACTAAAACAGGATCTTGATTTTTTAAGCTGGAAGGAAAATCATACTCACTATTTGCCGCAAGTGAACCCAATCTAACCTTTTCCTTAGCCTTAATATCTTCCATGTCCACTTCAATTGATTCAGGTATAGACTCTGGACTAGCTAAAACTGAGATTTCTTTAAGTACATGATTTATTACTCCACCCTCAATTTTTACACCAAAACATTTGTCTTGATTTTTTAACAGCACCGGAACAACAACATTTACTTTTGTCCCTTTAACTACTCTTTGTAGATCAATGTGAGTAAATATATTTTTGGATGGATGTTTCTGAACTTCTTTAAAAACGACGTTTTCAGTTCCTTTATCAAGTTCTACTTCAACAATTGTGTTAAAAATTCCTTCTTTATTAATTATTTTAAGAAGCTCGTTATTGTTTACTAAAATCGGAAGAGGTTCGCCTTTTCCTCCATATATTATTCCTGGAATTTTATTTTCCTTATAAATAGCTGTTTTAGAGCTTAATCCACCTATTTTCTCTCTTTTCTCAGCTTTGAGTTTTAAATTTTCCATATTTAACTAAACAATTCACTTATTGACTCGCCAGTCATCAGCCTTGTAATTGCCTGTGACAGTATTGGCGAAATATCAAAGACGTCTATTTTAGGACATTTTTTAGATTTGTCACCAATATCTATAGAGTTTGACACTACCAACTTATCAATTGCAGAATTATTTAAATTTTCAATAGCATTTCCAGACAAAACTGGATGTGTAATATACGCAATAATTTCTTTTGCACCCTTCTCTTTAAGTGCATGACTTGCGTTGCTAAGTGTGCCTGCAGTATCGATTAAATCATCGGGAACTATGCAAACCTTATTTTCCACATCTCCAATTAGATTTATTACTTGAGATTCATTTGCTTTCTCTCTTCTTTTATCAATAATTGCAAGATCTTGAACTCCAAGAGTTTTTGCTACTGAACGTGCTCTTATAACTCCTCCAGTATCTGGTGAAACTACTTGTAGGTCCTCAACGGTGTAATTATCTACTAAATTTTTAACCATTAAATTTGCAGTGTAAATATTGTCCATTGGGAAAGAGAAGAACCCTTGAATCTGCTCAGAATGAATATCTAATGTAATAATCCGAGAAACACCAGCATTTGAAAGCATATCAGCCACAACTTTCGCACTTATGGGCACCCTGGCTGACCTAATTCTTCTGTCTTGCCTTGAATAACCAAAGTAAGGTATTACCGCTGTAATAGAACTCACTGAGGCTCTTTTAAGGGCATCAATAATTAGTATTAGTTCCATTAGGTTTTTTTCAGCAGGGTAATTTGTTGACTGTATTACAAATGTATCTTTCCCTCTTACATTTTCAGTAATTTCAATATTTATCTCACCATCACTAAAAGTATCAACTGTGATGGCGCCCAGACTAGCGTCTAGATTTTCCGCAACTTTTAATGCAAGCTGTGGGTTGGAACTTCCTGTAAATATTACTCTACTATTCATTTTATGTTGGCTGGGGTGGTAGGATTCGAACCTACGCATGGAGGCATCAAAAGCCTCTGCCTTACCACTTGGCGACACCCCAATGTTCTAGTGATAGTATTCTAATCCTTTAACTTGAAAAACTCTAAAATTATTTTCATTTTTACCCATAATTAATTGAATTTCGTTATCATTTGGATTTTCGATGAACAATGTTGATCCTGTCCCACTCAATTTCATTTTATTTTGAGTATTTTTCGGAAGGTTTAAATAAAGTAAGCTAATGAAATCACTAAATTTTTTGCTTTCCTTAGTAATGACATTCAAAAAAGTATTTTGAGATTTATCTAACTTATTAGATATTTGAAGATGGCTTGATTCAAATAATTGTTTAGTTGCAATTGATATATTAGGCATAATGAGCAAATATTTTGAATTGTAGTAGTAATCTTTAGTAAATATTTGTCCACAGCCCTCTGCGAAAGTGCTCTTACCATATAAAAATAGTGGGACATCTGCTCCTAAAGCAAAGCAAATCTCGTTAAAATCAAGCGAGCCTCGATCAATAGAATGGTAATCACAAAGAAACTTAAGTGTTGTTGCACAATTCGAGCTTCCACCCCCTAATCCGCCACCAATTGGTATATTTTTTTTTAGAGAAACTCTAAAATTTTGGTTATAGTTAAATTTTGTATTAAACCAATTAATAGCATTCAAAACGGAATTATTTTTATAGCTTAATTTAATATTTGAATCAAATGAAAAAGTTTCGTTTTCAGTAAATTTAATCTCATCAAAGAGGTCTAATAGTTGAAAGTGTGTACTCAATTCATGATAGCCATTTTTTAATTTTGCTGTGATATTTAAGTAGCTGTTCAATTTTGCACAAGATTTATACTTAAACATTTTTCAGTATCACCTTAATTTTCACATTATTGTCGCTGGCAAGATCAAACTTGCAGCTTTTACTTTTGAGGCATTTATTATTAATTAAATATATTAGCTCTTTAGGCTCTGGGAATATTGATTCTATATTTTCTAAGTTCTGATTCGTTATCCAGTTATTGTTCGAACTCTTTAAACTAGTGATTAAAGTCCCATTTATAGTCTCATAGAGGTCGATTTTAATCTTTCTCAAATTGGTGCTTATCTTTACTAAGAAAATTGCTGAATAATCCTTTGAAAGATACGAAAACTTTCCCTCAAGATTGTATGTTTGATTAGATGTATTTAAACTTGCACAGCTAGATAAAATGTATATTAAAAAAATAGAAGAAAGAATATTTTTAGGAAAATAATTATGGAATTTCATTGTTGGGGCATAAGTCATAAATCTACCTCTCTAGAGGTTAGAGAAAAATTTGCTTTTAATAAAGAAAAGATTGATGAAATTATTGCGAATCTTATGTTGATTACACCATTTGATAATGGTGTATTTCTTTCAACATGCAACAGAACTGAATTTTATTCATTCTGCAAAAGAACAGAGATCAAAAATTTTGACACATTTCTTGAAAGATTAACGGGTAGAGATATCAATCTAAGAAAAAATGATCAATATTTATTTTCAAATAATGACGCCTTTAAACATTTGCTGAGAGTTATGACGGGGATTGATTCAATGATAGTGGGAGAGCCTGATATTTTTGGACAAGTAAAAAAAGCGTTCAAAAATTCAAAAATATTCAACTATCTTGATTCTGAATTAGAAGTAATATTTTCAAGAGCAATAAACTTAACAAAGGAGATACGCTCAGAAACTCAGTTATCAAGAAATCCACTTTCAATAGCCTCGCTAGTTGAAAACAAAATACTTGAAATCAAGAAGAAGCCAGTTTTAGTTATTGGTGCTGGCGATGTTGGAAAAGCTCTAATTAAAAGATTAAAAAACAAAGGTTATGAAATAAGCCTTTACAACAGATCAGATATCATACTGGAGGGTATACAATCCAAATCATTAGAGCATGTCAAGGAAGATATAAATAAATATGAAATAATAGTTGTAGCAGCAGCTTCAGAAACCCCCTTTTTTAATGAAAATCACTTATCAAAAAATGATTCACTGATCTTTGACCTCGCAATTCCAAGAAATCTACCTCAAGAATTAAAACATTCCCTAAACTTAAATGTTTTAACGTTAGATGAGCTTAGTGGAATGGTTAATGAAAATTTAAAAGGAAGAGAAATTGCAGTTAAGGAAGCTGAAGAATTTATTTCTATTAACTGTGATCAAGAGTTTGCAAAACTAAGAAATAGAAAAAATATTAATAATGTTCAAAAAAGATTTCATGAAGAACAATCAATCATTAAACAAAAAGCACTAGATAATGCACTCAAAATGCTGGCTGAAGGAAACAATGTAGAAAAGGTAATAAAAGATCTAGCCAATGAGATAGCATCAAAAAATGCATTTCATGTTTCAAAAATACTGGATGAATCGTTGGGTGGCAAAAAGAGGGGAAGCTAATTATCTATGAAAGATACCATTAGAAAATCATTATTAAGCTTGCAAAAAAAAGCTCTTGAGCTAAGCCAAAAATTATCTGATCCATCTATTACTTCCGATATATCTAAATTAACTACTTTAAATAAAGAGTTTTCAGAAATTAAAGATGTAGTTGAAAACTGGACTAACTATCAAAAGATTGAGTTAACTATTTCAGATTTAGAAAATCTATTAAAAGATGAAGAAATGAAAGATATAGCTCAAGAAGAGAAATTAGAATGTGAAAAAAAACTTCATGTGCTTGAATCCGAAATAATGGTTCAGTTATTACCTAAGGATAAAGACGATTCAAGAAACTCTTTTCTTGAATTAAGAGCGGGAGCTGGAGGAGATGAAGCTGCTATATTTGTTGGAGATTTATATCGAATGTTTAGCAGATATGCTGAGAGAAATAATTGGAGAACTGAAAAAATTAAAGAAGTTATGTCAGGGCCTGGAGGCTTCAAAGAAGTTGTATTGAAAATTATAGGTAATGATTCATATGGAAAATTAAAATTTGAATCAGGCGTTCATCGGGTGCAAAGAGTTCCATTAACTGAATCTCAGGGCAGAATACATACATCAACAGCAACTGTTGCAATTATGCCAGAACTAGATGATATAGAAGAGAAAGATCTTGATATGTCTGAGATAAGAGTAGACACTTATAGAGCTTCAGGAGCTGGTGGCCAACATGTTAATAAAACAGACTCAGCTGTTCGATTAACTCATGAACCTAGTGGAATAGTTGTCGAATGCCAAGAAGATAGAAGCCAACATAAAAATAAAGCAAAAGCTATGGCACTATTATCTGCAAAAATTTATGACGTAGAAAAACAAAAAATTGAACAGAAAGAGGCAACTGAGAGAAAATCTTTAGTAGGCACTGGCGATAGAAGTGAAAAAATAAGAACTTATAATTTTCCTCAAGGAAGAGTAACTGATCACAGACTAAAGTTAACTATTCATAATATCGAAAATTTCCTTGATGGTGATATTGATGAAATGTTAGATTCGTTAAAAGCACAGAGCAATGCAGAGAAACTACTTGAAATTCAAGACGGATAATGAACAAATAAGACTTCTTCAAAATACCTGGCACTCGGTTTATCAAAACTCTTATGCAGAGGGCCTCAAGTTTTTAATAAAAGGTCTTAATTTACCTATACATAATATTGGTGATGTACTGGATAAGATAGAAAAAAAAATTCCAATCCAATACATACTCAAAAAGTGGTCTTTCTATGAAGGTGAATATTTCATAAATGAAAACGTTTTAATTCCAAGGCCTGAAACTGAAATACTTGTAGATTACGTAACTAGTAAATTTAAAGATAAAAAGAATATCCTAGATCTCGGTACGGGTTCAGGTTGTATTGCAGTTGAGCTTTCAAAAAAATTACAAACAGCTAAGATAACTGGCGTAGATATATCTGCAAAAGCTATAGAATTAGCCAAAAAGAATAATTCTCAGACGGAAAATCATGTTAATTTCTTCACCTCAAACTGGTTCTCTAATGTAAATCAGAAGTATGATTTAATTGTTTCAAACCCTCCCTACATAGCAAAAAGTTTAAACTTGGATGAAAGCGTTAGTTTTGAACCACTGATCGCTTTGTATTCAGAAAATCAAGGTTTAGCTGATTTATCAAAAATTATCACTTATTCGATAAATTATTTGCAAATGAATGGTGTATTAATGCTGGAGCATGGAATTGGCCAAGAAAATTATTTACAAGAAAAAATGATCAAAGAAGGTTTTAAAAAGATAGAATTAATAAAAGACTTAAAAGATATAAATAGATTCATTATTGGACATAGATAAAATATGAAAAGAATTGGTGTTGTTGAGGGTTACTATGGGGAAATATCAAAATTTGATGACAGAAAAAAAATTATTGAAAGCTTAAATAAAAATAATTTTAATTTTTATCTTTATGCACCAAAAGAAGACCCGTTTTTACGCTCTCATCTAGATATAGAATATACAAAGGAGTGGCTTTCAGATTTTCAAAGTTTTGTTAATTTTTCAAATGATCTTTCAGTAGATATTGGTGTTGGGCTTGCACCCGTAAAAACAGGGCACCTAACTGACCTAAAAGAAAAAATTAAAATTTTTTCAGAACATGGAGTCGAGTCTTTTTCTATACTTTTTGATGATATTGAAGAAGGCTTTTGTCTTCAAAAACAATTACAGATGTTTAATGATGTCACAACTAGTTTCTCTGAGCTTTCTTTTGACTTTTGCCCTACTGTGTATGCCACTGAATTAATTGATAAAAATAAAAAGCATAATGAATATTTCAATGACTTTATTAAGTATTTCCCAAAATCGAATAATTTCTTTTGGACAGGAGACAAAGTAATTAGTTTAGAAATGAACGAAAACTGTCAATCCTCTTTATCTGATTTCGAAAATAAAAATATTTATATATGGGATAACTACTTTACAGTTGACTCATGTCCAAAAAATATCAACTTATCTTTTTGTGATCATTTAAGCTATAAATTTTTTACTTCAAAAAATTGTTATTTAATAAATTTAACTGGAATGCCGAGAACAGATAAATTGTTGGTCGAATTATTTGGTGCTTTTAAGGATGGAAAGAAAGATTCTTTCAATACAATACTTCTAAGGCATGGAGTTGATGAAAGATTTTTAGACTTAATACATCTGCTTAATCCCAATTCCAAGAAAAAAATAAATGAAAAGGATAGACATAAAATTCATGAAATTATGTTTTCATGGTTTCACCCACTCAAAAATGAATGGTATCCTTATCTACATAATTTAAAAAAAGGGGAAAATTAATGAGCAATATGCAATCTTGGAAACAAAATGTAGGAAGCATAATTAATTATGCAGAAAGAATTTTTCCAGAAGTAGAGATCGTCTCGAGAGCTTTATCTGGAGAAATAGTCAAATCAAATTATGGGCAAGTTGCCAAAAGAGCTAAAAAATTAGGATCAGCTCTTGAGGCATACGGAATCAAACATGGACAAAATGTTGGGTCGCTTGCCTTAAACACATATAGAAATATGGAAATGTATTATGGTATCTCAGGTATGGGTGCTGTTATGCATACAATAAATTTTAGATTACACCCTGAGCAAGTTGTTTATATCATTAATCATGCGGAAAACAGAATAATTTTTCTAGAAACAGTCTTTGCTCCATTGCTTGAAGCAATTCAAGAAAATTGCCCAACTGTAGAGAAATATGTTCTGCTATGTTCAAAAGAGGAGATGCCTGAGACGAAGCTAAAAAATGCAATTTCGTATGAAGAATTTATTGAAAATGGAGACGAATCATATGAGTGGCCAGAACTTGAGGAAGATGCCCCTTGTGGATTATGTTATACATCAGGAACTACAGGCAATCCAAAAGGTGTTTTATATTCTCATAAATCTACTTTACTGCATGCATGGGCAGGTTCATCTGCTAACGGGCTCGGATTAGACAAAGATGATTCGATACTTATGGTCGTGCCAATGTTCCACGTAATGGGTTGGGGCTTACCTTACATTGGTGCTATGAACGGTATTAAGTTAGTCTTGCCTGGCATGGGCATGGACGGCGCAGCTCTTGTCGAGCTTATTGAAAAAGAAAAAGTTACTCTTGCTTTCGGCGTGCCTACGATTTGGCTGGGGCTTTTGAATTATTGTAAAGAGAATGCTATTACTTTAAATACAGTCAAACAAACTGTAATTGGGGGTTCAGCAGTGCCATATGCGATGATAAAACAATTCGACGAAGAACATGGAGTGAATGTTGTCCAAGGTTGGGGGATGACAGAAACAAGCCCATTAGCTACAGCTAATATAAAAACTAAAGACATGGAAGCATTATCAAAAGAAGAACTTTACAAGTTGCAAACTAAACAAGGTAAACCTGTTTTTGGCGTAGAGCTTAAGATAATCGATGATGATGGTAAGAAACTACCTGAAGACGGTGAAGCTTACGGCAAATTAATGATAAGAGGACCATGGATTAATAAAAGATACTACAAACATGATTCTGATGCAGTTGATAAAGATGGTTGGTTCGATACTGGTGATATTTCTTCAATTGATCCAGATGGTTATATGACGATTGTTGATAGAGCGAAGGATGTCATTAAATCAGGAGGTGAATGGATTAGCTCAGTTGATCTAGAAAATGCTGCACAAAGTCACCCTGATGTAACGCAAGCATGCGTAATAGGGGTTGCTCATCCTAAGTGGGACGAGAGACCAGTATTATTGGTAGTGCCAGCTAATGAAAAGAAAGATAAAGATTCAATTTATGCTTTTCTGGAAGATAAAATTGCCAAATGGTGGAAGCCGGATGATATCCTTTTTGTAGAGGAGTTGCCAATTGGAGCAACCGGTAAAGTTCTTAAGATTAAGTTGAGAGAACAATTTAAAGACCATTTAATGAAATAAGGAGGAAAAATGGAAGCTATTAAACCACAAGATTTACATAAAGAAATTGGAAAGACACAAAGCACTTCATGGTTTGATGTCAATCAGGAAATGATCAACACATTTGCTGATGTGACCGATGATCCGCAGTTTATTCATGTCGATCCAGAACGAGCAAAGCCTATTTTTGGGAGCACGATAGCGCACGGAGCCTTAATGCTATCTCTGTCTGTTGGAAAAGGATATGAAACAGCAATACCTGTAGAGGGAACTAAGATGGCAATGAACTATGGATACGATAAGATCAGATTTATTAGCCCTGTACCTGTAGACTCAAAATGTCGCTATAACAGTACTTTGGTAGAAGTTACTGAAAAGCCTGGTAACAGGTGGCTATTAAAATTTGGCATTGAGCTGGAAATTGAAGGCCAAGAGAAACCAGGTTTTGTTGCTGAAAACTTAGCGATGATTTTTGTTTAATAAATTTTCATATTTAATTTTAGTATTAATATTATTCACTAGCTGCTCTAGTGAGTATAAAAATATTAACGAATGCAAAAGCTTAGGCACCCTTGAATTAATCTGTGGTCTTCAAAATCCTGAAGATTTTGCCAAAGTTCCTCATTCAAATTCAGTTGTTGTTTCCCAATTTGCTGGTTTACCAGAGTTAAATGAGGGAAGAGTGCTTGTAGGCAAGCTTTCAAAGCTAAATTTGGAAACACAAGAAATTACAGATTATCAGATTGAATTCTTAAACAACAATGATCTCGGTATAGGTGATCAAACGTGCGAACCATATAAAGAATTTTATCCGCATGGCATTGATATTTATAAAGATTTAAAGATAAAAGGAAATAATCTAAGCCCCTTTTTAGAGGAAGCTTCATTATTAGCTGTAGTTAATCATCAAAAAAGAAGCAGTATTGAATTTTTTCTAATTTTTCCAGATTTTGTAAATTTCTCAAATCAAGATGAACCAACTTTGTTTTGGGTAGGATGTGCCGAAGCTCCAAAAGTAACTACCTATTTTAATGACGTTGTTATTAGTGATAAAAATGGATCATTTTACGCAACTCATCAATACGATAAGGACTTAGGCTTTTATCGTTTATTTTTTCTGAATATTTTTAAATTAAATACTGGCCATGTGTATAAATGGAATTCAAAGGATGGTTATTCTATTGTTCCAAATTCCCAAGGAACTTGGCCCAATGGTATTGATATGATTGATGATGATTTATATGTGAACTATAGAGGGAACGGAAAAATAACAAAATTTAGTTCAAATACTAGTAAAGATTTAATTCTCAGAACATATCTTAATGGTGGTCCAGATAATGTGATTGCTGTTCGTGATGAATTATGGATAGGCGGACAAAATACTGACCTTGGTGGCTTAAATTGCATTCCTGAAGAAGTTATTCAATGCTCAATGCCTTTTTTTATCATAAGAGCTGATAGGGACTTAAATATTTTAGAAGAATACAATTTTAGAGACGTTGCATATGGAGGAGCATCAGTTGCATATCCATTTGAAGATCAAATTTTCATAGGAGCCTATAAATCCGACAGAATAGCAATTTTTAAAAGATGAATATAAGAATAATTTTATTGTTTTTCATTGTATCGGCAGCAACAGCTTCAACAAAACTGTTTGTATTGGGAACAGGAACTCCTAATCCTAATCCTGAAAGAATGGGATCATCTTATTTGGTTCTAGCAAATGATGAGCCTTATCTTTTCGATTTTGGAACTGGAGTAATAAGAAGAATAGCCGCATTTTCTCCAAGTTGGGGAGGGGATTACAAAGCATTGGAAGTTGAAAATATTAAACACGCTTTTTTAACTCATATCCATTCAGATCACACTCTTGGATTAGCAGACTTAATAATTACGCCTTGGATTATGGGTAGATCAGACCCTTTAAAAATTTATGGTCCTAAAGGTGCTAAAAAAATGCATACCAATATAATTGAAGCATACCAACCAGATATTGATTATCGAATCAATGGTACACAGCCGCAAAATAATACAGGATACAATGTAATTTTTACTGAACTGATAGATAGATTTATATTTGAAGATAAAAACATAAAAATTACAGCATTCCTAAATGATCATGGAGATCTTCAAGAATCATATGGATTTTTAATTGAGACGGCAGACAAAAAGATTCTTATTTCTGGTGATACAGCCAAATCAAAAAATTTAATCTCCTACGGAGAAGATTTGGATTATTTGATTCATGAGATTTATTCTCAAAAAGGTTTCAATAATAAAACCCCAGACTGGCAGAAATACCATAAAGCACATCATACTGGACCTAAAGATGTAGCCGAGATTGCAAATTCATTAAAACCTAAAAATTTAATACTCTCACATATTTTATTTTGGGGGAGCTCAGAGCAAGAAATGCTAGATGAAGTTAAAACTTTTTACTCTGGTACAGTAATTATTGCAGAGGATGGAATGGTCTTTGATTAAACTTAAGAAAGCCTCTTCTTTAATAATTCATTAACCAAGCCGGGATTAGCTTTCCCTTGTGTTGCTTTCATAACTTGCCCAACAAAAAAACCAAATAACTTATCTTTGCCAGATTTATAGGCAATTACTTGGTTATTATTTTCATTAAGAATAGTTTCAATTATGTTTTCTAACTCCCCTTCATCTGAAATTTGCTGCATACCTTTGCTGTCTATCACCTCAGTCACTTTAGTTCCTGTTATCCATATTTCTTCAAGAACCTCTTTAGCTATTTTGCCTGATATAGTGTTGTCGGTGATCTTTTGAATAAGTTCAGAAAAATTCGCTGCATCAATTTTACTTTCATCAAGACAAATATCATGTTTATTTAATAATGCATTAAGATCACCAATAATCCATTTTGCAGCAAGCTGAATATCTGCATCTTTGACAACTTCTTCAAAAAAGTTTGCTATTTGTTTATCAGCACAAATAACTCCAGCATCATATTCATTCAAATTATAAGTACTCATGAATCTTTCTTGTTTTTCCTCAGGTAATTCATCCATATCTTTTCTGACACTCTCAATAAATTCTTCTGATATATTGGTTGGCACTAAATCTGGACATGGAAAATATCTATAATCATTAGCAAATTCTTTTGTTCTCATTGATCTTGTTTCATCTTTTATGGAATCATACAGACGAGTTTCTTGCTCAACAGCTCCGTTAGCCTCTAAAATTTTAATTTGCCTCCTTATTTCAAAATTAATTGCTTTCTCGACAAATTTGAATGAATTTATATTTTTAATTTCAGCTCGTGTCCCAAACTCTTTATCCTCTGGTTTCATAATGGAAACATTTGCATCACATCTCATTGACCCTTGGGACATATTTCCATCCGATATATCAAGATAGGTGATTATTTGGTGTATTTTTTTCAGATATTCAACAGCTTCAGAAGCTGATCTAATATCTGGTTCAGAAACAATTTCTAACAGAGGAACCCCTGATCTATTTAGATCAATTACTGATTTATCATCATATTTGTCATGAATTGATTTGCCTGCATCCTCTTCTAGGTGAGCTTGATGTATTCTTATTTTTTTGCCGTTTACTTCAACAACTCCATCTCGAACAATTGGATAATGTAATTGTGTTATTTGGTAACCTTTCGGCAGATCTGGATAAAAATAATTTTTTCTGTCAAAAATCATGGTTTCAGCGATCTTCGCATTTGTAGCTAAACCAAATTTGATGCCTTGTTTCATTGCCCCTTCATTTAAAACAGGCAAAACACCTGGCAGACCTAGATCAATTAAATCTACTAATGTATTCGCATCTTCTCCAAATTGATTTTTTGCAGGTGAAAATAACTTTGTGTTGGTCATTAACTGAACATGGACTTCTAATCCAATCACAGGTTGCCAACCTTTAATTAGGGTGTCATTTTGTGCCAATCTGTCACCCCCTGTATTTTATTAGTAGTATTTAACAGTAAATCTTCCCCGAAATATTTTCCTATCAATTGACCAGCTATAGGTAGATTATTTTTGAAGCCATTGGGGAACGAAATTGCAGGCAATCCTGCAAGGTTAGCAGGTATAGTCAGAAGATCCTCTTTATACATTCTATTTGGGTCATCTGATTTTCTATTTTTCTCAAAGGCTTGATCTAAGGTAGTTGGCATGAAAATTAAGTCAACATCTTTAAAGAAATTTTCAAATTTAACTTTTATCATTCTTCTCACCTTTTGAGCTTGCAAGTAATATGCATCATAGAAGCCAGCTGAAAGAACATGTGTACCGATAAGAATTCTTTTCTTAACTTCGGCACCAAAACCATCAGATCTTGTATTCATGTATAAATTAGCAATATCTTTTTCACCTTTTGATCTATAGCCGTATTTTACTCCGTCAAATCGAGACAAATTTGAAGAGCACTCTGCTGGAGCTATTACGTAATATGAACAAATTCCTGACGATAACTCAGAAAAATCAACCTCGACTAGCTTGTGACCTAAACCTGATAGTACCGTCTTGGAGTTTTCGTAAGCATTTATTACATCTTCACTTATACCAAGTTTCTGAATATTTTTAATAACACCAATTTTCAATGTACCAAAATCTTTTGATAAAGATTTCTCAAAATTAATATCCTCTCTTTTTGTGCTTGTAGAATCTTTTTCGTCAAAGCTAGCCATTGCATCTAGTAGAGCAGCACATCCAAAAGCATCTTTTGCAAAAGGTCCTGCCTGATCCATGCTTGAACAGAATGCGATCATACCCCACCTTGACACCAAGCCATAGGTTGGTTTCAAACCGGTTATCCCACACAAAGCAGCGGGCTGCCTTATTGATCCACCAGTATCTGTACCAGTTGAAATAGTCGTTATATTTGCTGACACACATGCTGCCGCTCCACCAGAGCTACCACCTGGTACTAAATCATGATTCCATGGATTGGCAACAGCACCAAAGTAACTTGTTTCATTTGAAGAGCCCATTGCAAACTCGTCCATATTCGTTTTAGCTACCATTATTGATCCAGCATCCAAACAATTTTTGACCACTGTCGAATCATAGGGAGCTATAAAGTTTTCAAGCATCTTCGAACCACAAGTTGTTGGTAAACCTTCAGTGCAAAAAATATCTTTGTGTGCAATTGGGATTCCAGATAAAGGCTTATCTTTAAAATCATTAAAGTTGTTATCTATATGTTCAGCATTAGCTAGGGCTTGTTTTTCAAAGTGATTTATGAAGATATTTAATTTATCGTTTTTTATTTTTACCAATGATTCTTGCACTGCCTCCTTGGCTGATATCTTTTTTAACCTATAATTTTCTCTTTGCTCTTTAAAATTCATTCTATAATTTTAGGCACATTGAAATAATCTTCATCAGACTCTGATGAATTGTCTAAAAACTTTTTCTTATTATTACGATTATTGCCTTTGTCTTCTCTGGAAACGTTGCTTAATTCTAAAGGATTATTTAATGGCTTTAGATCCGATAAGTCTAATTCTTGCATTTCATCTATTAGTTCAAAAGTATTTTCTAGTTTTTCAATGATTTCAGGGTATTCTTCTTCTTTTGCATTAATACGTGCAAGAAATAAAAGATTTTTTAACTCGATTTTATCCATTAAAAGCCTTATTCTATAAGATTCTAAATATTATAGAGATATATTAAGAATGTTTAAGTTTTTACGTGGTCTTTTTTCAAATGACATATCCATTGATTTGGGTACTGCAAATACATTAATTTACACTAAAGAAGATGGAGTAGTCTTAGATGAGCCTTCAGTAGTTGCAATACAAGAACGAAGTGGTCAGAAAACTGTTGTTGCGGTAGGTCATGATGCTAAAAAGATGTTAGGTAGAACTCCAGGACAAATGGAAGCAATCAGACCATTGAGAGATGGTGTAATTGCTGATTTTAATGTTACGGAAAAAATGTTACAGCATTTCATTAAAAAGGTATCTAATAACTCAATTCTATCGCCAAGTCCGAGAGTTCTTGTTTGTGTCCCCTCAAAAGCTACACAGGTAGAAAAAAGAGCTATACGTGAATCAGCATTATCAGCTGGTGCAAGTGTCGTAAAACTTATTGAAGAACCAATTGCAGCAGCATTAGGGGCAGGGGTGGCTATTGATAAACCTAGAGGAAGTATGGTTATTGATATAGGAGGCGGCACATCTGAAGTTGCCATTTTATCCTTAAATGGCATTGTCTACTCTGAATCTTTGAAAGTAGGTGGTGATAAATTTGACGAGGCTATTCAAACTTATGTCAGACGAAAGTTTGGTGTTGTTATTGGTGAATCAACTGCTGAATTAATCAAGCTTCAAGTTGGTTGTGCAACACTAAACTGCAAAAAAGAGTTTGAACCATATGAATTTAGAGGCAGAAATCTTGCTGAGGGAATACCAGAACTTGTTATTTTTCAAAAAGAGGATGGATTTAAAGCATTGGAAAACCAAACATCGGCTATAGTAAGGTCTGTGAGGACAGCCCTAGAACTTTCACCTCCTGAACTTGCTGCAGATATTTCTCAGGATGGAATTGTTATCACAGGTGGAGGTGCATTACTCCACTGTCTTGATACTCTTATAGAGCAATCTACAGGCATTCCAACAAGAATTGCTGAAGACCCATTAACATGTGTAGCCAGAGGCGGTGGTATTGCTCTTGGCCTAATGGACAAAGATTTCGATTTATTCGCTGAAGATTAATGTCTACAAACATTCTTCCATTCCAGAAGAAATTAAGGCTCACTTTTTTTTCATTTATTTTATCCGGCTTTTTAATTTACTTATCACAGAGCTTAGACCTTAATGAAAAATCACAAAGACTTTTAGTAAAGTTTTTAAGTGTTCCTCAGCAATTTATTTCTCAAGTTTTAAATGAATATCAAGAATTTGAGAATGAAAAAATAGCCCAACTTGAAGAAGAAATTCTGAATTTACAAAATCAAGTTTATGAAAATCAGCTTGAAATTAGATCACTAGAAAATTTACGTTCATATAATGATTTTAATTTTTTCGTAAGTGATAACTCAGAAACTTACATCAGTTCATTCGATCAAATGAACTTTACATGTTGCAATAAACATAGAGTTTACATTAATAATCCTAACGAAGTTGAAGATGGAATTTTTGCAATATCCCAAGGAAGTTTTGCTGTAGGTAAAACAAAGAGTATTTCGGAAGATGAAATGGAAGTAAGATTACTAAGTGATCCAGATGAGTACATATCCATTAAAACTACCAGTGGATTTTTTTGCATAGCTAAAGGAATGGGAAAAGGCAGATTTATAAATTGCTTAAATGAATCAAAAGCAGTTAGCTATGAATTAGGAGATACTTTTTTTACCACTGGCTTTGATGGAATTTATCCTCCAGATTTAATTGTTGGCAGAATAGTAGGTATATCAACTAGCCAATCAAACGTATTTCAACACAGTTTAGAGATAGAGCTTTTTTTTGATCCTTACCAGTCTATTAACAAAAAGGTGATTGTACATGAATGAAGTTCTTCGATACTTAAGCTTTGGTTTATTGATAATTTTTAATCAAATTTTGTTAGGCACAAATTTGTGGGCTGTATCTCCTGATATATTTTTTGTGCACACACTACTTTTCACTACATTTGTACGAAAAATTCCAAATATTTATTTTTTTATTCTAATGGGCTTCTTAATTGATCTTTTTTTTAGCAATATCTCCATGCCTTATACATTAATTTATACAATGATTGGACTTTATTTAAATTTTTCAAATTTAAAATGGATACAAAGATCGCTTTTGGAGCAACTAATATTAATAATTTTAGTGAGTTTGTTTTTAAATATACTCTTGTTTTCCACAAATAACTTTTCTGATGATATGGAAATAAGAATTTTTATAAATCCGTTATTAAATTCAATCATTTGGTCAATCATTTTCATTAATCAAAGGCAAAAATGGTTAAGAAATATCTAATATGGCCTATAAGGCTTTTTCTATACCTTATAGCTATTTTTATTTTGAGTTTTTATTTTTTTTGTCTAATTATTTCTTCTAATTATGGGTCAAAGTTAATCACTAGTTACTTATTTGAGGATAACCTTCAATTTCAAGATATATTTATTCAACCAAGTTTGCTAGGAATGAAAGTTGATATAGGAAATTTTCAATATATGGGAGCAGCAGAATTTTCTGGTGAAGAAATTAATTTACAAATTAATTTTCTTAACTCAGTGGTAGGGAACAAGATTCATGTTTCTAAGTTTTCATTAACAAATGCCGAAGTAAAATTAAGTGAAGCAAATAAAAGTGAGCAAATTAATCAACTTGAAATTTTTATTGATGAGCTATCCATAATAAATTTAAAAGTGGGAGGCACAGTTTTTCAAGAATTGAAATTATCTAATTTCTTAACTCATAAGAATGCTTTTGGATTTAATTTCCAAGATTTAAATTTAGACCTTCCTGGAAACCTGAGTACTATTAAAGGATTAAATGGTAAGGGGTATTTTTATGACGGGAAATTATATGGCGATCTGAACACAAAAATGGGCTTATTGTATTTTAATTTTTTTGATGTTCCCCAGGTACTTGAAAATATGACAGGCAATATTTATTTAGACTTTAATAAAAAATTCAAAATTCCATATGCAAATATATCCGCATTTACTAATGAAACAGATCTCAAATTAACATTTAAATATGAGAATGAATTTCAATTACAAATGGCTTCTAGAGGAAATGAAGAAATTTTATCTACTTATCTACCAACATCTCAGGGAGATATAAAAAAATTTCTTAAGGAATCGAATTTAGAAGCAAAACAACTAGATATTTTATTCTCCATATCCTCGTATAAAGATAAGATAAATTTCTCTTCAATATTATTATCCGAAGCAAGTCAAATTGTGATTGAAGGAGCTGAATTAAAAGCCAACTCTTTAAAAGCCTACATTGATAATGCTTCAATAAAAATATTTGGAGATAATTTTCATATTTCAGAATACTCTGTAGGAGATTTATACTTAATGAACAATTTTAAATTAGAAAATATTTATGAACTTTTATTAGATGATAGAGGAATATCAATAAAATTTGACAATAAAGGAAGATTTAAAAGCATAAATGGGGACGCATCAATTACTGAAAATAAAGAAATTAAACTTACTTTAAATGATAAGAATCTTTTGTTTAATTATAAAGATATTTTTATTGAATTTGATTATCTTGATTCCTATAAATTTAAAGACAACATTCTCAAAATTTATCCAAAAAACTTTAAATCTAATTTTTTCAGTTTAAATGAAAATAAATTAAATTCTTTTGATTTCGATTTAAGTAATTTCTCATTAAAAAATATTAATGCTCAGTTATCGATAAGAAATAAAGATCAAAATCCTTTAAGGAGCTCGAACCTCAGTTTTAGTAAATTAGAACTAGGTCTCAAAAATAGTTATTTAAATATTGAGAACAAAAATTTAGATTTTGGAGGGCTCATAGATATTTCTGGAAAAGATATTTCATATTCCAATACAACATTTACTATTGATGCTTTAAGAGTTTTATCTCTTATTGATATAAGATCAAGGTTACTTAACATTCTAAATGCAGATTTTGAAAAGCTTGACCAAGATAATTTTTTCATCAATTCATTAGATGGAGAGTTCTTTATTGATAGTTCTGGTTATGCAAATTTAAATGAATTTAATATGGATTTTGATGCAGGAAATGCTGAGCTCTCAGGGACCATTTCATCTGTTAAAGAATCTTTTGACAATTTTAATTTGGAGATGGTTTTTAATTCAACTTTGTCAGAAAACATTCCATGGTATGTTGCAATCCTTGGTGGCTTGCCCGCAGCAGCAAGCGCTGCAGTAGTTACTGAAGTTCTTGAAGATGAATTTAGTGATATTACCAGTACAAAGTATTCTATATCTGGAAATGTCGACAATCTCGATATCGAGGTTATCCAATAAGAAAGCTCACAATGCCTAAAAAGCTGACAAAGCCGATAATATCTGTGAATGTCGTAATAACAACTCCTCCAGCTATTGCTGGGTCATAACCAAATTTTCTAAGAAAATGTGGAAACATGAATCCAAAAATAGCTGCTGCTAATAAGTTAAAAACCATTGCTAATGCTATAGCAAGTGACAGAGCTGTATCAGCAAACCAGAAAGAGGTTATTCCATATATTAGAACCGAAAATACAATGCAATTTGCAAGCGCAACTATAAATTCTCTTCGAAATAAATATCTAAAGTTTTTACGATTTAATTGTCTCATAGCTTCTGCTCTAATATAGATACCAAGTGTTTGCGTTGCCGCAATACCTCCCATGCTTGCAACAATTGGCATTAAAATTGCTGCATAAACTACTTTTTGTATGACATCTTCAAAAAAACTGATTGAAGCTGCTGCTAGAACAGCAGTAAGTAAATTGATCGAAAGCCATAAAACTCTGTTTTTTATAGATTTTTTAGGGGAAGCAAAAATATCTTCCTCAATTTGGGCAAATCCAATGAAATCTTGCTCTACCTCATCTACTGCAACTTCAATTATGTCATCAACAGTAATTCTTCCTAAAAGATGATTTTTACTATCAACAACAGGCGCAGAAAACAGATCTTTTGTTTTAAATTGGTTGTAAACATCTATTTGATTGCTCTCAATGTTTAAGGGTTTAAATTCTGTATCCATTACTTCTCTGACTGTAAGGTTTGGGTCAGAGGTTAATATTTTTGTGATTGGCAGTATACCCAAATATTCATCATTTTTGCTTACAACGTATATATCATCAGTATTATGTGGAAGTTCTTTTAGGAATCTTAAATAACGCATTACTAATTCAATTGAATTCTCTGCTCGAACAGTTATGACATCAGTATTCATTAAGCCCCCAGCAGACTCTTCTGGATAATCAAGAATCTTTTCGACCCTTCCCCTGTCACGAGAATTCATCAAAGATAAAACATCATTCGTCATTTTTTCAGGAAGAGTCTGTAGAATGTCAGCTAAGTCATCAACCTCTAGATCGCTAATTGCTATTGAAATTTCTTCGGGATTCATACCTGCAAGTAAGTCTTCTCGAAGGTTTTCATCAAGCTCTCCAAGCACTTCTCCTTCTGTATCAAGCTGAATTAAGTCCCAAATAATTTTCCTTTCGTGTGGAGGTGATGATTCGATTACATAAGCTAATTCACTTGGACTCATTTCACTTAGGATCCGACCAAGCTTTGTTTTAAATTCTGGATTTGAAAAGGTTTCTTGAATGAGCTCAAATCTTTTATCTAAATTTTCTGAAGCCATTTGGCTATTCTACAAGAAAACGTTTAATTCAGTTCGCCAAAATATAATTTTTTAGCTATTGGGTTATTTTTTACTTGATTTGGAGTGCCTTGTAATAATAACTCTCCCTGATTAAGAAGAATTACTTCGTCACACACATTCATTACATCTCTAAAATTATGATCACTAATAAAAATTCCTAAATTTTTCTTAAAACTCTTAAGTATTTTTATAATTTCTTCCACTGATATTGGGTCAACCCCTGCGAAGGGCTCATCAAGAAGAATAAATTTTGAATCAAGTAAAATAGTTCTCAATATTTCAGTCTTTCTTTTTTCTCCTCCGGATAGAAATTTAGATTTTATCTTAGCTTTGTCTGTAAGTTTCATCACATCTAAAAGATTTTTAATTTGAGTAGATTTTTCTGTTGAAACTCCTTTAAACCTCAATTCAACAACTGCTTCTAGGTTTTCTTCTAAACTTAAGTCATCAAACAGAGAATTCTCTTGTGGGACATAGTTCAACCCAGCAGCTGACCTTTCTTCGAGACTCATTAGGTGCAAGTCTTTTTTATTAAAACTTATTTTTCCTGAATCAATTTTTGAAAGACCAGAAATAGCTTTGAATAAGCTAGTTTTACCTGCTCCATTAGCTCCTAACAATCCAACAATTTTATTACTGCATAAATCAAATGTAATATTTTTAAAAAGTATTTTTGACTTTATGGATTTGTTTATACTTTCAACTTTAATCATTAGAGAGTTTAATAGTCATATTTTCAGAATTTATCTTATTGCCAGATTTAATAATTGAAACGTTTTTTGACATTCTTAAAAACTGAGAGTCTATTTCAATTTTTTCAGCTTCACCTTCTATAAATTCTATACCATCATAAAATTTAATTTTTATGGGATTTCCGAATGCTACAAATGACTCATTTTCTTGATTGAGTTTTAGCTCATCAGCAGTAAAAAAAATTTCTTCAGATTTAAAAACAACATTATATTCATAATTAATTGTGTTTAATTGTGTGTTGATCTCAATATTTTCTGATGTAATCTCATATTCTTGTGCTGCCAGATTAAAAGAAAGTAATATTGTGATGAACCTATATAACATTTGCTTCCAAAATATCATGCATTGTCAATATACCCGCAACTTTTTTATTTTCCTTAACAACAAGTGTGTAAACTTTGAAAGACTTCATTTTTTCAGCTGCTTTGACCACCAATTCATCGGATTTAATAGTCTTAAATTCCTTTGTTAATACTGAAGAGAGTTTAATTTTATCAATTTGGATATTTTTTTTAAGCTGTCTCCTTAAATCACCATCTGAGAATACACCAACTATATCTGCCCCCTTTTTTACCAATGCAATTCCTTGTTTTTTTTCAGAAACTTCGAAAATTAAATCTTTTAGAGTGTCTGAATCCTTCACTACAGCAGCTTTTTTAATTGGTATCATCAAATCTTTTGTTCGTAAAGTTAATTTTTTTCCAAGCTTTCCTCCTGGGTGTGACTTTGCAAAATCTTCAGAAGTAAAGCCCTTAGACTTTAGTAAAGCAACTGCAATGGCATCTAAAAGTGCAAGTGTCACGGTAGTGCTTGAAGTAGGTGCTAGATCGTTGGGACATGCTTCTCTTTTAACTTTTACAAGAATATGATTTTTTGAGGCTTGTGCGATTGTGGAGTTGATATTTTCAGTAATGGAGAAAAGATCAATTTTTTTCAAGTTTATTGCTGGAATCAAGTCACAAATCTCTGAGCTTTCACCAGATTTTGAAATTGCTATAATTGCGTCGTCTTTTTCTATCATCCCTAGATCACCATGAAGTGCTTCTGCAGGATGAATGAAGAATGATGGTGTGCCAGTACTTGATAAAGTTGCAGCAAACTTGTTTGCAATATGCCCAGATTTACCAACACCAGTTATAAATATTTTTCCTTTACAATTTGAAATATTTGTACACAACTCCTCTACATTGAAGTTTTTTGACCCATAAAAAGCCTTTAATTCCTCTAATTCTATTAAAAAAGCTTTTTTTGCCTCTTTTTGGAAAATATTTTTTTTCATTTCAAACTATAATTTATACATGTTACGATTTTTTTCATCAAAAATATTATTTGTTTTTCTTTTATCACAAAGTTTATATGCAGATAAAATTCCTGATCTTCATGAATACATTGATTCAAATGCTCAATATTTTCTGACTGTTATAAAAGAAGAAGGTTCAAAATTTGATGAGAATCCTGAAGAGTTTAAAGATATGTTAAAAAATATCTGGGAGCCTATGGTAGATGTAAAAGTTGTATCTAGGTTAATACTTTCATCAAAAATTTATTCGAGTGCAACTGAAGCTCAAAAAGACCTGTTTGAAGAGAGAACAAAAAAATTGCTGTTAGATACTTATGTAACAACTTTACTAGAATTTGATAACTATCAAATAAAAACTGATGAAGATATTAAAATTAACAAAAATAGGACGTATGAGGTTTTAGTGAACTTCTATTCGGACTCAAGCGCATTTGTTACTAAGCTTACAGTTTATAAAAACAGCTTTGGTGAATACAGAATAATAAATATCATTATTGACGGCATTAATTTAGGATTAACTTTCAGAAATCAATTTCAAGATACATATCTTGAAAATAACTCCAACCTCGATATTGCTATTGAATCATGGAAACCAACCACTCTTTAGCAAATGGAAAGACTGATAATTAAAGGCGGTAACCATTTACAAGGTGAAGTTGATTGTTCAGGTGCAAAAAATGCTGGTTTGCCAATTTTGGCCTCTACAATTTTACTTGAGGGCTCAGCTTTTATAGGCAATTTACCCCACCTCCAAGACATAACAACCAAGCTTGAACTATTAAACTCAATGGGTTCTTCAATAAACTTTCATGAAGATGGTTTTATCGAAATAAATTCTTCAAATATTCTGCTACCAGAGGCTAGATATGAGCTTGTAAAAACAATGAGGGCATCAATTTTAGTGATGGGACCATTAGTAGCAAAATATGGTAAGGCAAAAATATCTCAACCTGGAGGGTGTGATATTGGTTCAAGACCCATTGATTTTCATTTATCAGGACTTGAGCAAATGGGTGCTGAAATTACTTCTGACTCAAAATATATCTATTTAAAAGCAAAGGAATTAAAGCCTATTTCTTTCACTTTTCCAAGAGTATCAGTAACAGGTACTGAGAACTTAATGATGGCTGCAACTCTTATTAAGGGGGAAACAAGATTGAAGAACTGTGCAAAAGAACCAGAAGTTTTAGAACTTGCAAATTATCTAAATAGTTGTGGGGCGCAAATTCAAGGTGCAGGTGAATCTGAAATTATCGTAAATGGTGTTGAAAGCCTAAATGCGACTAGATGGAATGTTTTATTCGATAGAATTGAAGCAGGTACTTATCTTATTGCAGGAGCAATAACAAATGGACATGTGAAAGTTAATAAAATTAACCCAGAAACTATTGATATTGTTAGTAAAAAATTAATTGAAATGGGTGTGAAGGTAAATATCTTTAAAAATTCTGTAGAAGTTGATGCAACTTCTTCAGATCTCAAAGCTCAAGACATATTTACAGAGCCTTTTCCTGGCTTCCCTACAGATATGCAAGCTCAATTTATGACACTTAATACAATTGCTCAAGGAGACTGTACAGTTGAAGAAACTGTTTTTGAGAATAGGTTTCAACATGTAAGTGAACTAAGAAAAATGGGAGCAAATATTTCATTAAATGAAAATAAAGCCTTTGTTTCCGGTGTCTCTAATTTAGTTGGAGCAACTGTAAGCGCGTCAGATTTGAGAGCGTCTGCTAGCTTAGTGCTTGCAGGACTAGTTGGAAAAAATAAAACTCATATCAATGACATTTATCATATTGATAGAGGCTATGAGTGTATAGAAGAGAAACTAAATAAGTTGGGTGCAGAAATAATCAGAGAGCCTGTGGTCGATTAGGTCTTTCTTTAGTTACTAAATTTAGATTCATTTCTTCGCCAGCTCTAATAATTTTTAGCTCCAGATTTTCTCCAGGGGAAATACTATTTACTGAAGCCAATAATGTATTCCACCTGGCTTCTGTATTTTTTATAGCAATTATCACATCTCCATCTCTTAAACCGTTTTCAAAACTTGAATTATTATTTAAAGCAACAGTGTAAAGTGCGGGTATTCTCAATTTAGTTTTTGGGCTAGTATACATACCTCTTCTAAATCTAAACTCCCCAATCCAGGCTCTACTAACTTTTCCATATTTAATTATTTGATTTGTGATTGACAATACTTTATCGGATGGCAGAGCGAAACCAATTCCGTCAGAACCTCCAGAGGTTGATGCAATCAGTGTGCTCAAACCTATGAATTCTCCTTTATTATTTATAAGCGCTCCTCCAGAATTTCCTTTATTTATTGCAGCATCTGTTTGAATGATATCTAAATATGGGTTTCCAAAGTTTCTTCCTGTAGCGCTTAAAATGCCCCTGGAAATTGAGATACCTAAGTTAAATGGGTTGCCGATAGCATAAACTGTCTGACCAATTTTTAAATTATCGTTATCAGAAAATTTGATATGGTTAAGGTTTTCTTCGTTTATTTTTAAAACTGCTAAATCCGCATACTCATCAAAGCCTATTAAGTTTGCTAAGTAGGATTTTCCAGAAATTTTAACACTACTTAAATTTCCTGATAAATTATGGAATGCAGTAATAATATATCCATCAGAGGAAATAATAACTCCTGAACCAAATGTCTTTCCCCTATTATTTAATGTCTCAATGGTGACAATTGAGGAAGAAATATTTTCAAAATCAATATTTTTTTGCTCAGCATATCTATTTTCAAAAAAAACAAACTGAGCACCAAAAAACAGTCCAAAAAATAATATCAATAAAAACAGGTTCTTCATGTTTCAAATCCTTTATCAATATATTAATATATAGCGGGTCAACTTTGAGCATTACATGAAAACAACAGCATTAAGAACTCAAGATATTGAGCAAAAATGGTACATTTTCGACTGTACTGGGAAAACTTTAGGCAGATTATCTGTACAAGTTGCTAATATACTTAGAGGAAAAAATAAACCTGAATATACACCTAATTCAGATATAGGTGATTATGTTATCCTTATAAATGCCAAAAAAATTGAAGTTACAGGAAAAAAAGCAACAGATAAAATCTATTATAGACACTCTGGATTTCCAGGTGGCATTAAACAAATATCTTTTCAAGATCAAATGGAGAAGGATCCTGAAAAAGTTATAAGAGGTGCAGTTAAGGGAATGTTGCCTAAAAACAAACTTAATAGACAAATTATTACAAAATTAAAAGTTTATAATGATGAAAATCATCCTCATGAAGCACAAAATCCTGAGGTGTTGAAATAATGAGTACTATTTCAGGAAGAAGAAAAGAAGCAACAGCAGTAGTTAAGCTCACAAAAGGAACAGGCATTGTCACTATTAACAAAAAAAGTATAGATGAATACTTCGGCAGAGATGTAGCCAAAATGATAGTAAGGCAACCACTAGTTCTAACGAAAAATGATGGTTCTTTTGATGTAAATGCAAAAGTTCAAGGTGGAGGGTCTTTTGGTCAAGCAGGAGCAATAAGGTTAGCAATATCCAAGGCACTTTTAGAGGAAAACCCAGAACTAAGATCTGATCTTAAAAAAGCAGGGTACTTAACTCGAGATTCAAGAGTTAAAGAAAGAAAGAAAGTTGGCCTTAAAAAAGCTAGAAAAAGCCCACAGTTTTCAAAAAGATAATTTCCTAACCTTTGAACACTAATAAATTTTACGAATTTATGTTCAAAACCTTTTTTTTTAAGATAATTTAGAAAAAAATTTTTATTTTAAAAAAATTCTGTATATAATACTGCTCATAAAGATTTAAGAGGAATTAACTAATTCGGTTTCACCTAATTTTGAACACTGAATTAAATGTTCAAAATGTCCAAAAACAAGCAAGGAAAAAAACATATTCACATATTAGATGGAATGTCTCTGTACAAACGGGATAAATCACCTTTTTATTGGGGTTATTTAAATGTTGGGGGTGAAATTTATAAAAAGAGCCTTAAAACAAGAGATAAAAGAGAAGCAGAAAAGTTTTTGTTTGAATGGAAAAGTAAATTACTTCTAGATAAATCTCTTAACAAGCTAAATGGAAACCTAGAAATGGATGTGCTAAAAAACCCAGTAGTAAATAATACGAGAAGAAAGGCTTTAATGATCACTTCAAGCTTGATGGGAGCAGTGACAGTAGCTGGTTTTGCCGTTCCTTTCTTGAGTGCATGGAATCCAAGTGAAAGAGCTAAGGCTCTTGGCGCTTCTGTCAAATTTGATTTATCTAAATTAGAGCCAGGTGCAATGGCAGTTGTAGAATGGAGAAGGACTCCAATTTTTGTAGTACATCAAACCCCGAAAGCGTTAGAAAACCTTCCGAAACTGAATAATAGAGTAACAGACCCTGTTCTTTCAGAAGGGGTTGCAAGATCAACTAATGAAAAATTCACGGTTTTAAAAGGGGTTTGCACTCATTTGTCATGTGCACCCAAATATCATCCTGAAATTGAACCGAAAGCTTGGGATGAGCAATGGTTGGGTGGCTTTTTTTGTCCTTGTCACGGATCTAAATTTGATCTTGCCGGGAGGGTTTACAAAGGGGTACCTGCACCAACAAACTTAGAAGTGCCACCACACACATTCGAAGGAGACACATTAATTATAGGAGAACTAACATAATGGCTAGCGAAAAAAATACAATAATGGGCTGGGTAGACAGACGACTACCTGTCACTGAAAATCTAGAAAGACACTTAACAAAACACCCTGTTCCAAAAAAAGTAAATTTCTTTTATCTGTTTGGGGCTTTATTAATGGTAGTTTTCATGATCCAGGTTGTTACAGGCATATGGTTAATGATGTTTTATACAAATACTGAAGAAGGAGCATTCGCAAGCGTTGAATATATTATGAGAGACGTTGAATATGGATGGTTGATGAGATATATGCATAGTACAGGCGCCAGTGCATTTTTCTTCTTAATGTATTTTCATATGTTTAGGGGTCTTTTATATGGCTCTTATCAAAAACCAAAGGAACTTGTCTGGCTATTTGGTTGTTTTCTTCTGTTTTTGCTAATGGCAGAAGGGTTCTTAGGTTACGTGCTTCCATGGGGTCAAATGTCATATTGGGCAGCAAATGTTATTTTGTCGCTATTTGGAGCAATTCCTTTCATAGGGCCTGATTTGCAGGTTTGGATTCAAGGTGATTTTGTCCTTTCAGGTATTACGCTTTCGAGATTTTTCGCACTACATGTAGTAGTTGTTCCACTATTAATGATTGCACTGGTAGTTTTTCATATTTTTGCACTTCATGAGGTTGGAGCAGGAAATCCAGAGGGAGTGGATATTGAAAAGTACAGAGACAAAAAAGGTATGCCATTAGATGGAGCTCCATTTCACCCATACAAAACTTTTGGTGCATTGCCTGCTATTGGGATTTTCTTTATTGTATTTTTTGCCATTGTATTCTTTGCTCCAACAGGTGGTGGTTATTTTATAGAGAAGCCAAACTTTGAAGAAGCAAATTTCCTTAAAACACCAGAACATATAGCACCAGTTTGGTACTATGCTCCTTTTTACTCTATATTGAGGGCAGTTACTTTTGGCATACCCTTTTTAGGTATAACAAGTAAATTCTTAGGATTTATAATTTTTGCTGCAAGTATAGCGATTCTTTTCGTAGTTCCATGGCTGGATAGATCAAATGTACAAAGTATCAGATATAAGGGGATGTATAGCAAAATTGCAATGATTCTTTTCGCAGCATCTTTTATAACACTAGGTTACCTCGGTACAAAGCCAGTAAATGAACTGAGAACCATAATAGCTCAAATATGCACTGTTTTTTACTTTGCACCATTTATACTTATGCCAATTTACACAAAATATGAAAAAACATTAGAAGTTCCAGATAGATTATGAAAAAACTATTACTAATACTTTTAATTTTGAGTTCATACGGTTTCTCTGCTGGAGAAAATAATTGCGGTTCTTTAGAAAAATGTGATGCATTTTCCTCCAATGTACATGATCTCTATTCTCTTCAAAGAGGTCTTGGTATCTATATGAATTATTGTGCAAGCTGCCACACGCTAAAACTTTTGAGATGGAATAGATTGCAAAAAGATTTAGTAATTCCTGAAAACATTATTACAGAAGAATTAATCAGAACGCCTGATACAAAAATAGCTGACCATATGACTTTTGGTATGCCAGATGTATCTCCTATTGGTGCCCCAGATCTTACTTTGAGAACAAGAGTAAGGGGCGATGAATGGATATATACTTACTTAAGAACATTCTATGAAGATCCTTCTCAAACATCCGGATCAAATAACCTTGTTTATGTGGGAACTGCTATGCCTAATGTGCTTGCTGGCTTACAAGGCAATCAGGCACTTGACACGGGTGGTACACTAGTTTCTATCTCTGAAGGTTCAATGACTGCTGAAGAATTTGATGATTCAATGAAAGATTTAGTTAACTTTTTAGCTTATGCAGCAGAGCCAGCACGAATAACAAGAGAAAAAAATGGTGTTTTTGTAATTCTATTTTTTATTGTTTTTACTGCTGTGATGAATCTTCTTTATAGAGAATATGCAAAGGAGCTTAAATGATTTTTTATTCTGAAGAAAAGGGACACCATAGTCATATGATTAGAATTGTATTAGCAGAAAAAGATATTGCTTGTGATATAAAGGAATTTGACCCTGAGGGAAAAATGCCTGAGGAATTGCCAACGATCAACCCTTACAACAAATTACCTGTATTAGTTGAGCGAGAAGTTACTATATATGAGCCAAGAGTAATTCTTGAATATCTTGATGAACGATTTCCTCATCCCCCGTTATTGCCAATTTATCCAAATGATAAAGCAGAATGTCGATTATTAATTCACAGAATTGAAAGGGACTGGTTGCCAGTTGTCGATAGAATGATGAGGCCTAAAATTAGTCAAAAAGAATTTGATTCATTGAAAAAAGAACTTGTTGGATTAGTTTCAGGGATAGTATTAGTTTTAAAAGAAAAACCATACTTCATGAGTGATGAATTTACATTGGTTGATTGCTACATGGCTGCAATTTTATATAGGCTTCCATATCTAGGAGTGAGCCTGCCAAATACAAAATCTTTTGCAAGCTTGAGCGCATATCAAGAAAAACTTTTTTCAAGACCAAGTTTTGAATTATCTCTAACCGACTCAGAAAGAGATTTAAAATATTCTTTTAATTAATATAAGATTTAGAAACTAAAGATTCATTAGTAATTTTATAGATTCCAAGGAGACCTCTTATTTCTCCTTTAACATTATTGGCAATAGCATAACTTACGAGAAGCGCATCAAATCCTAAGCAGAAACTGCGACTTTTAGGAAGATCGCTTGTAAATCTATTCTCATACGTATGATCAATAAGCGTTATGTCATGTAATGAAATTTCATTTTTATCTATTTTTTGATCAAAATTTGAGGTTAGGGAAAATATCTCATATTCCAGACCGTAATTAAACCTTACTAATGAAGCTATTTCATATAATCTGCTTAGATCATTTGTAAAAACTACTACTTGTGAAAAATCTTTTCTGGTCCTTGGGATAAACTCGACGTCAGAGAAACTTGCTTCATCAATAATTTGAAACCTAAATTTACTATCTGTTACGTTCAAAAAATTTTCAATTCTAGTAGATGGATCATTATCAACTGCTATAGTTACGGCATCTCTGTTTTCATTTAACCACTTTTTTTTGAAGTCTTTTGTCTGCTCAGTAGGATTATTTTCATCCTCAATAATTCCTAGCCTTTCAATGCTATTATTTAACAAATAAGTTTCAAGTGTTGAGATTTGGGATTCTTGACTGAGTGAAATCGAATAATTGTCGACTGCATCATTTAGAAGTAGAGCTTTATCTTTCAAAAGCAAACCATCAATGTTAATCACAATTTCATTACTCAAGGGACCAATTAAGAAATTTTTGTTTGCTTCTAACAAATTTAAATTTTCTTGATCAATAAATTTAACTTCATTAGAAATTTTTAACTGATTTTTAGCTGTCAGAATACCCAACTGGAAAAAATTATTGAATTCTGAAAATCTTTTGTGATCAGGCGCCGCCACGATAAATTTATTCTGATAATTATTCACATCAAGATAATCTTCAATATCAGTGACTCCAATGAATTTATTCCCTGCAATATCCGGGACAAACTGAGTTTTTGTAATATTTTTTTTAGGAGCACTGGAGCAACTAGTTATAATAATAATTATCAATAATAGATAAAATTTTTTTATAAACATGGCTTTCTATATTATACCTTCTCCAATCGGCAATCTTGATGATATTACTATTCGTGCAATCAATGTGATTAAAGAAGTAGATTTTTTATTAGTTGAAAATAGAGTAGCAACCATGAATTTATTGAAGAAGCTTAAAATCAGAACAAAAAAAATATTTACTTATAACGACCACTCCAATAAGGCTGATAGAGAAAATATACTCAAGCAATTGAAGGGCGGCCTTAATGGTGGAATAATTTCAGATGCTGGGACTCCGTTAATATCAGATCCAGGCTACAAGCTTATTTCAGAACTAATATTAAACAATATTAATATAATTTCTTTGCCAGGGCCTACTGCAGTTATAACAGCTTTAGTTGGAAGTGGTTTGCCTACTGATAAATTTCAATTTAATGGGTTCCTTCCAAAAAAGAAAAAAGAATTGTTTGCTGCACTTAACGAATGCTGTAATTTTTCGGGCACATCAATTTTCTATGAAACAACACATAGGTTAATAACTTCTTTAGAACTCATCGATCAAATTTTTGGTTCTGAGGTATGCCTTTGTGTGGCAAAAGAATTAACTAAACTACACGAAAACTTTTTTAGAGGTTCGCCAAGAGAGGTTTTACAAATATTTAATGCAAAAACAGAGCTTGTTAAAGGAGAGTTCGTTTTATTGTTAAATTTTAATGAAAAAGCTTACGATTATTCAAAAGCAGATAAGATATTTGATAATTTACAATCAAAAATCTCAATTAAAGAGATATCAAAATTAGCTTCAGATCTAACAGGAATTAATAAAAATTTACTTTATAAAAGATTTTTATCCTTTTCACAAAAGTCCTGATATCATATCTTCCTGAGTTGGTCGAGCTATCGCTTATTTTTATAAGAGGAAAGTCCGGACTTCAAAGAGCAAAGTGCCAGTTAATTGCTGGGGGACGTGAGTCTACGGCTAGTGCAACAGAAAACAAACCGCCATTTTATGGTAAGGGTGAAAAGGTAAGGTAAGAGCTTACCGCCTAAGTAAAATTAGGGCATGGCAAACCCCACTTGAAGCAATGCCAAATAGAGATCTAAATACGTTGCTCGCGTAAGATCAGGGTAGGCAGCATGAATGTTTTGGTGACAAAGCATCTAGATAAATGATGGCTATAACAGAATCCGGCTTATAGACCAACTCACTCCACTCATTTAAAATCATAATATGACTTGGCAAATTCTAGATTCAAACTATGAACAGGCAAAAATAACTGTTATTGGTATAGGTGGAGGTGGAGGTAATAGTATTCACCACATGATCAAGTCAGATATTCAAGGAGTTGAATTTATTTGTGCAAATACTGACTCGCAAGACTTAACAAAGATTCACAAAGCAAAAAAAATTAAATTAGGTGAGCAATTTACTAAAGGTCTAGGGGCTGGGAATGATCCTGAGAGAGGCAGAGTCGCTACAGAATTGAGTATTCCAGAAATAAGAGACGCATTGGAACATACCGAAATGCTTTTTATTATCGCAGGCATGGGTGGAGGAACAGGTACTGGTGGTTCTCCAGTAATTGCAAAAGTTGCAAAAGAATTAGGCATTCTTACTGTCGCTATTGTTACAACACCATTTAAATATGAACAAGAAAAAAGAGCTGAACAGGCTAGAGCTGGAATATCAAAATTAATGCAGAATGTAGATTCATGTATTGAGATAGACAATGAAAAAATCTTTGAAGTTTTCCCAGCAAATGCACAGTTTAATGAAGGCTTTAATGCAGTGAATGAAGTAATCACAAATGCTGTTAGAGGTGTTTCTAACGTAATTTTGAACCCTGCGACAATGAATGTTGATTTTGCTGATGTGCAGGCTGCTATGTCTCAAAAAGGGATGGCAATTATGTGTATAGGCAAAGCAAAAGGATTAAATCGTGCCATTGATGCTGTCAATGATGCCTTGAATAATCCATTTTTTAATAAAGCAGAAGTCAAAAATGCTAAAGGATTATTAGTAAATATTTGTGGAGCATCGGGAATGGAGATGCAAGAAATAAATGAGATCATGAGACAAGCACAAAGCATAAGTCAAGAGGGTGTTGAGGCAATTCCAGGGCTTACAATAGATGAATCATTTGGAGATGAAATAGTAGTAACTATTATTGCAACAGGCTTGAGAAGATTTAATCTAGATGAATTTTCAAATTCTTATATAAGACCTGTGCGAGATATGAATACAGTAAGAAAAGAATTAAAAGGGTATGTGGATCCTGAAAAACTTAACTTAATTGATATAAATGATGTAATACGGAGTTTAGAGGATTAAACATACACCAATACTTCTGGAAGAATCTGTAAATAACCTAATTTCAGATACAGATGGCTTGTATCTGGATTGTACATTTGGAAGAGGAGGACATACAAAAAAAATCTTAGAGAGACTTTCATCAAAAGGGCAACTAGTTTCATTTGATTTAGATGATTCAGCCGTGGAAGTTGCTGAGAATATTAAACATCAAAATTTTAGATTCATCAAAACAAATTTTTCAAAGATTGACGATTTTATTAAAGACAATTCTTTAACAGGAGTTTTGCTTGATTGTGGGGTTTCATCACCACAGCTTGATGATCCTGAAAGAGGATTTAGTTTTCAAGCAAAAGGACCGTTGGATATGAGATTCAATCAAAAACAGGAATTTACATGCAAAGATATAATTGAAGAATTTAGTGAAAAAGAGATTTCCACAATTCTTTGGAAATTTGGTGAGGAAAAGGAATCTAGAAAAATAGCAAAATTTATCATTAAACATAGAGAAAAAAATTCAATTAAAAATACTCTAGAACTAGCAGAAATCATTAAAGCAGCTAAAGCAATCAAAACAAAAAAACATCCGGCAACAAAGTCATTTCAAGCCCTGAGGATGGCTGTAAATTCAGAAATTGAAAATCTCTCAGTTTGCCTAGAAAAAATTAAAGAAAAATTAATTAAATCAGGTAAATTAGTGATAATTACATTTCATTCTCTTGAAGATAGGATTGCAAAACAAACATTTAAACCAAAAATCAATTTTCATGAAAAAGATATCCCTTTGATACATAAAGATGTTCCTGATAAATTTAAGATAAGTAAAATAATTTATCCTCCTCCTGAAGAAATTTCCCTGAACCCAAGAGCTAGAAGCGCTAAAATGAGAATTATTGAAAAATTATGAAAATTTTAGATTACTTGCTAGCAATATTTTTTTTAGCTTTTCTGGGTCTTTCTTTCTTAAAGGTCTTTCTTGTTTTTGAATATAAAAGAAACTTCATGCATCTTGATAATGTGCAAGACAAAATCTTTAAGTTACAAAATCAAAATTCAAAGTTAAATGTTGAAATAGCTCTCTTGAAATCATCACCATATATTTATGATAAAGCTATAGCTCTTGGAATGACCGATCCTGATATCGATGATGAGTAAGTTAAGATTTCTTTTCTTTATTTTTTTGATTCTTTTATCAATACCTGGCTACAGATACTACCAACTAAACCAAGAGCGAGATCGATTTCTTGAAGCCGCGGAAATTAGGAATACTGCCTCTGAAATTAATCTGCAACCTAGAAAAAAAATATTAGATAGAAATGGAATAGAGCTTGCAACTGATATTATGCGGCCAACTTTATTGTTTAAAAATGAGAATGATAAAAATATTGCAAAAGATATCTTATTCAAACAATCTCAAGAAATTTTTTTGAATACTAAAAGAAGAATTTATTTAGAAAATAATATTTCAAAATCAATGCTGTCCGACATTCAAAAAGCATGTAGTTGCGTGCCAATAAGGGAAGATACATTCAAAAGGTATTATCCATTCGGTAGTATTTATGGTCCTGTAATAGGTTTCTCTGGGACTGATGGAGGTCTTGAAGGTGTAGAAAAAGTAATGGATAAAGACCTAGTTATTGATGAAAGAAAATCAACATTTAGGCAAAGCGGAAGAGGTGAAAAACTATATGGTCAATTAGAGGATTTTATAAACCTTGGAACTAGTGAGAGCTTATCTCTTACATTAGATACAAACTTACAATTTAAACTTTTTAATGAGTTGAAAGAAGCAATTTCAACTTCAAAAGCTAAGGGGGGCTCTGCATTAATAATGAATGCTAAGTCAGGAGAAATACTGGCAATGGTAAGTTATCCAACATTTAACCCAAATAACCCTGATCGAGTAATTGAGAGAAATAAAGTAGTTCACGATTTTTTTGAGCCTGGATCATTAATTAAACCTGTAACTGTTGCTGGAGCACTTAAACTTGGACATATTCAAAAAGATAGTGTTATCAATACAAACCCTGGCTTTGTTACACTTTCTGGTTTTAAGAGAAGTGAGGCAGGAGGCAAAAATTTTGGCAGAATCAATCCCTCAGAAACTATTTCAAAATCATCTCAAGTTGCAATAGCAAAGATTGCTATTAAATTTTCGTCAGCTGAGATGCGAGACAATCTTAGTCAATTTGGTTTTGGAAAAGAACTAGAAATGCAATGGATAACTAATTCTCCTGGAAAAATTATTGATAATCCTAAACTCTATGATATTGACAAAGCATCATTAGGTTATGGATATAGTTTGACCTCTAACTCACTACAAATAGCAAGAGCTTATAGCGTTTTCGCTAATGAGGGGGTAATGATAGAGCCAAGGATCTTACCAGATATTAAATCTGAAAGAGTGAGAGTTCTTAGTAAATCTACTGCTTCATTTATTTTGGACTCGTTGAGAATGACAGTTTTAGATGGTACAGCATCAAACCTTAAGAATGAGAGAATAGAAATAGCAGGGAAAACAGGAACATCGGAAAAGTATATTGAAGGTGTTGGTTATGCGTCTGAAAAATACATCTCAAGTTTTGCTTCTATTTTTCCTTATAACAACCCAAAATTTATTATGATTGTCTCAATTGATGAGCCTGATCCTAATAAATATTTTGGAGGAGATGTGTCCGCACCTGTTGTAGGGAAGCTATCTAAATTTATGATGAGGTTAAAATACCTATGAAAAATCCTTTTTTAAATCTCAGTTCAAATGAAAACCTAGTTACAAATTCAAAATATTTAAGAAAAAATGATATTTTTTTATCTCTCAGAGGCGGAGCAAAATATTTGACTAATGATCAAGCAGATCTTGCAAAACATGTCTTTCTAGATAGCAGTGAAAATATAGATCTACCAAAAGCTTCCAAAATAAAAGATCTTAATAGTTCGTATTTAAAATGGATAGATGAATACTTTCAGATTGATCATTCATATTTCAATAATCTCTTTATTACAGGAACAAATGGTAAAACAACAACTCTCAGCTTTTTAAGCCAAATTTTGGAAAATAATGGCATTAAACATGCTTCATCTGGCACTTTAGGAACTTTCATAAATGAGCAAAAAATTTTTAATAACGAGCTCACTACAGAAGAGCCTGTTTTCATCAGAAATCTTATGTCAAAATGTTTTCGAACGGGCATTAAGAATATTATTTTTGAAGCTTCATCTATCGGAGTTGATAAAAATAGATTGCAGGGCTTAAAGATTAATCATGCTATATTCACAAATATTTCCAGAGATCATCTTGATTATCATGGCTCGTTGCAGAATTATATTAATGCTAAGTTTAAGTTAGTTAGCAACGCAAAAGTTAAGACAGTAGCTGTAAATTTTGACGATGAAATAATATCTAGTCAACTTAAAAAGATATGCTCAATGAAAACATTTAAGATTTCGTCTAGAGATAATAAATCAGATATCTTTTTTAAAGTTCTAAAGTCCTTTGAGGATGGAAATATTGAATTTTTAGTAGAAACACCATGGGGTAAATTTCAAGCTGCTTCTAAAATTGAATCTAAATTTAATCTATATAATTTATTTTTAACTCTGCCTTATTATCAATTTATCAATGATGATTGCGAAGATTTTTTTGCTAAAGTTCAGAACCTGTCATTGCCATTTGGCAGATTAAGTAAAACTGAAAAAGAGAATGTGTATATTGATTATGCTCATACGCCCAAAGCTTTAGAATCTGTATGTAAATGTCTATCTAAAAAGAAAAAAAATAAATTAATAATTGTTTTCGGAGCTGGAGGTGAAAGGGATAAAGGTAAAAGGGCTCTAATGGGAGAAGTCGCAGATAGATATTGTGAGAAAATTTATATAACTTCTGATAATCCAAGAAATGAGGACCCTCAGCAAATATCAAATATGATAGTGGAAGGAATAGAAGGGTCGGATAAGATCTGTATGGAGCTTGATAGATCTCGTGCAATTAAAAATGCTATAAATGAGCTTAGCGAAGGAGACATACTTCTAATAGCTGGCAAGGGTCATGAAAATAAACAAATTATTGGTGATGCATGTTTAGATTTTTCTGATTATGAGGAGGTAAAAAAGTGCATATTATGAGTGAAAATAAATCTTTAAAAGAATTATCTCAAATTCTTGGGTTTGAGAATGTTCAAACTGATGCAAAAATTGAAAGAATTATTTTTGATTCAAAAATGGCCAGAGAGGGTGATCTATTTATTCCATTAAAAGGAAATAATCATGATGCTGAAGTTTTTATTGAAGAAGTATTGCAAAAAGGCGCATCTGTAATAACTAAACAAAAAATTTTTGGTACTTCGATTGTAGTTGATGATGTTTACAGCTCTTTGCTAGATATATGCTCTTTTAAACTAATTGAAAGTAAAGCTAAAGTGATTTTTATTACTGGGAGCTATGGTAAAACAACTCTTAAAGATATGTTGAAAAGCTTGTTAGGAGATAAATGTCATGCAAGCAAAGATAATGAAAATAACGAATTTGGTATACCCTTTACTATACTGAGCATGCCAAAAGATACTGAATATCTTGTTGTTGAATGTGGTGCAAGAAATGTTGGGGATTTTGATTTAATTTCTAAAAAACTTTCTTGTGATGTCTTTATCCTAACAGCTATAGCTTCAAACCACCTAAGCACATTTAAAAATATAGAAAATATATCCAAAACAAAATTAAAACTAAAAGAATGTCTTAAGAATATAGATAATTTTGTCGATGGAAGAGGTATTAAAAATAAAAATATCTTAGAGAAGAACAAAGAAATTATTCAAAGAATATTAAATTTACTATCTATCGATAAAGATCTAAAAAAAATCACTTTCACACCTTCTGCTGGAAGAGGCAACATAATTAAATTGCACGGCAGTGAAATTATAGATCAAACCTATAATGCTCACCCAGACACTGTCATAGCAACTGCTATGGAAGAAGATTCAAGTAATACTATTTTAGTTTTGGGTGATATGGCGGAATTAGGTGAAGATGAAAATAAAAAACATGAAAATTTGTTAAGACAGCTTTCAGATTTTCAGATATTTTTAACAGGAAAAATTTTTAAAGAAGCTATCAAAAAAATATCTTGCAAAAATATTAATTTTTTTGAAAATAAACAAGATTTCCCAAAAAATTATCTGATAAAACAGCTTAAGGGAGGGAAAAAAGTCTATTTTAAAGGCTCCAGGTCTAGTAAAATGGAATCCTATCTTGAGTTGTTGATAAATGATTGAATTTCTTCTTAATTTTTTTTTAGAAAAAAGCCCATTTCTTAACCTTTTTTCGTATTTAAGCACAAGAACATTCTTATCCACATTATCAGGCCTATTGATTGTTCTTTTATTTGGAGAATTTTTTATTAAAAAAATAAGATCATTTCAATTTCAACAAACAATTGGGGATAGAGGGCCAGACTCGCATAAAGTAAAAGACGGAACTCCAACAATGGGAGGTCTACTAATTATCGGAAGTGTGATATTTTCAAGTATTCTTTGGGGTGATTTTTCAAATAGGTTCTTATCAGTATCTCTATTATGCTTATTCCTCTTTGCAATATTAGGTTTTGCTGATGACTTCAAAAAAGTAACCGAAAAAAATTCAAAAGGTATTTCTTCATGGACTAAAATTTCTTTTCAATTTTTATTCTCTTTAATTATTTCCGTAGTTCTTTATTTTTATGTTTTTGAACCAAAAGAGCTGAATTACATAGTGCCTTTCTTTAAAGATGTCTCAATTTCGATAGGAATATTATTTATACCGGTATCAATATTTATAATTGTTGGAAGTTCAAATGCAGTAAATTTAACTGATGGTCTTGATGGTTTGGCAATTCTTCCAGTAATTCTTATTACTTCAGCACTTGGCTTAATTGCTTGGTCTGCAGGAAATACAATTGTCTCCGATTATTTGTATATACCTTACGTAGAAGGTACAGGAGAATTATTAGTTATTTGTGGAGCTTTAATTGGAGCTGGAATTGGTTTTTTGTGGTTCAATGCTTATCCTGCACAAATTTTCATGGGTGATGTTGGTTCACTTTCAATGGGGGCATTTATTGCACTCGTAGCAATAATTGTAAGACACGAAATAGTCTTTGCCGTAATGTCGATGGTTTTTATAATGGAGGCTTTGAGTGTAATTCTACAAGTTTCATCTTTCAAAATAAGAAAAAAAAGAATCTTTAAAATGGCTCCTATTCATCATCATTTTGAGTTATTAGGCTGGAAAGAACCAAAAATAATTGTGAGATTTTGGATCTTAACTTTTATATTTGTTTTGGTTGGTCTATCTCTCTTAAAAATTAGATAATGAAATCACTTATTATTGGCTATGGAGTAACTGGAAAATCTTTCGAAAAATTCCTCGCTACAAATTCTATTCCTTTTGATATTTTTGATGAAGATAAGACAAAATTAGAAAATAAAAAAAATACATTAGATTGTTTAAATGATGAAAGTATTTCTGATTACGTGAATTTATATGTTTCTCCTGGGATACAATTAAAAAAATATTTTTCTAATATAAGTATTGGGAAGCTGAATTATGTTTCTGATTTAGACCTTTTTTTTCAAAACAATAAATCTATAAAAATTGGAGTTACTGGAACAAATGGTAAAAGCACATTGGTTAATTATCTTAATCAAATTTTGAATAAAGTGAGTTCTTCAGTTGCACTTGGAAATATTGGCAATCCACTTTTAGATAATATAAATCACACAAATAAATATACGGTTATTGAAGCATCAAGTTTTCAGTTAGAGAAAATGAAAAAAAATCATTTCGATTTTTCAATTATTACAAATATTCAAAACGACCATATTGATCATCATGGAAACTACGAGGATTATAAAAATACAAAATTGAAAATCTGCTCTGAAAAAGGAAAAACAATGTTTTGCACAACAGATGATTACCTAGAATTTGCAATAGCTTTTGTATCAGGAATTGAGCCGAAATTGAATGTTGCAGATCTAAATTTATCTACTCTGCCATTTAGATTGCAAGAGATTTCAGCGGGAATTATTAATGATTCTAAATCTACAAATTCAGCGTCACTTCTGTACGCTATAAATAAATTAAATTTTAAGGGAGACTTAATTATTTGCGGTAATCCAAATAAAGAAGATTGCAAAGAATTATGTATAAAAGGCCCTAGAAGAGTTTTTATTTATGGAAAGCATCGAAATGAATTGCTAAACATTTTAAAACATGAAAATATCTCAACTTTTGAAAATCTAGGTGAAATTTTTAATATTTTAAAAAAAGACAAATACAAAGATATTTTATTTAGTCCTGGCAATCCAAGCGGCAATGATTATTCAAATTTTATCGAAAGAGGGCAACATTTTAATAATTTAAAAGAAACGTATTTTGATTAATAGAAAAGAAAATTTATTCGACTTAACTTTACTAGTTCCATTCATAATTATTACTGGTATAAGTCTTATTTTTATTTATTCATCTTCAAATGTAATTGCAAATGCAGACTTTGGTAATCCATTCTTTTTCCTAGAAAGACAAATAATTGCTTTATCAATATCACTAGTTGCATGTTCAATATTTCTTTTTATTCCTATATCTTTTTATAAGGAAAATGGACTTATTTTGCTTGTATTAAGTTCAATGCTTTTGGGCTTTGTTTTGATCCCAGGCTTAGGTCAAGAGATAAATGGAGCTCGAAGATGGTTAGCCATTGGCCCAATAAATATTCAACCCTCAGAAATTATTAAGATATTTCTTCCTTTGTATTTATGTAGTTATTGTTTAAGAAGAAAAGAGCAGCTTGAGACTAGTTGGAGGGGCTTCATCAAGCCAATAGCTGTTACAACATTAATTGCCTTGCTTTTATTTCTTGAACCTGATTATGGAAATACTGCAATATTATTTTCAATAGCAATATGTATTCTTTTCATTGGAGGCGCAAAGATCTCACAGCTTGCTATTTTGACTATAATTTTCTTTATATTTCTTACTGTTGCAATTTATTTTAATCCTGAAAGACTGGATAGAGTTTTATCTTTTGCAAATCCTTGGGATGATATGACCGGCTCAGACTATCAGCTTATAAATGCACTTATTGCATCTGTTCAAGGTGGTATTTTTGGTCTTGGAATTGGTGAGAGCACACAAAAATATTTTTTTCTTCCTGAAGCCCACACTGATTTTATTTTTTCAATTTATTTGGAAGAAACTGGAGCAATTGGCTTTCTTATCTTGTTATCTTGTTATCTTGTAATTTTGTGGAGGCTATTTAAACTAGCTGAAAATGCAAAAAATCAAAATTATTTTTTTAATAGCTTAATTATTACATCATTCGCTTTATTATTTTTTATTCAAACTTCTCTAAATATTTTCGTAAACCTTGGTGTCATTCCAACAAAAGGTCTGACCTTACCATTCATTAGTTATGGAAGAAGTAGTGTTATCATGAATTTTATTGCTTTAGCTATCACTTTACGAGCAAGTTGGGAGTTCAGAAATAAAATAAAATGAAAATTGCAATTTTTGCAGCTGGAACAGGAGGCCACATTTATCCTGCATTATCTATAGCTGAAAAGTTTGGTAAAGAAAATGTAATTTTTATTGCCTCAAATAGGGAGATAGAGAGAAAAATTTATAAAAATTCAGGTTTTAAAGTAAGACATTTAAATATTTCAGGGTTCAGGGGAAAAAATTTTTTTGAAAAAATATTATGGCCTTTTAGTATCATGAATTGTGTTTTGATTTCAATTTTTCTGCTATTGAAATATAGGCCCCAGAATGTTCTTCTAATGGGTAATTATATTTCTGTAATTGGTTTAATTTCATCAATTATTCTGTTTAAAGATATCTACATACATGAGCAAAATTCAATTTTAGGCTCAGCCAATAAATTAAGTTTATTATTTGCAAAAAAACTGTTCACAACATTTCCTCTAAACGAAAAAAAAGAACATAATTTTGGCCAACCAATAAGATCTGCGTTTAATACGCTAAGCTATGCTTCACACTCTAAAAAAGAACATATTCTTGTCCTAGGAGGCAGTCAGGGAGCCCTTTTTTTTAACAATCAACTAAGTGAAATATTAGATAACTTAGATTTAAATGAAAAAATACTATTTCAGACTGGTGAGCATGATAAAAAAACATCAACAGAAAAAATTGAATACATAAAGTTCATTGAAAATATGCCAGAAGTAATGGCTAGATCAAAATTTATAATTTGTAGAGCTGGCGCATCAACTGTTGCCGAAGTGCAAAGCATGGGTTTGCCAGCAGTATTTATTCCATTGTCAAACTCAATAGATGACCATCAAATGAAGAATGCTAAATTAGCATGCGATGAAGGTGGGGGAATTGTGTTAAACGAAAAAAAATTTGAAGTTGAGGATTTTTCTCAAAAAATTTATGAATTCAGCTTACAAAATTTTCAAGAATTAAGTAAAAAAATGGGCAAAAGTATACACTTGAATTCGGCAGAAAAAATAGTTCATGAAATTAAGTAATATCAGAAAAATACACTTCATTGGTATTGGAGGTGTGGGAATGGTTGGCATTGCAGAAATGCTTATTAAGCAAGGCTTTAGTGTAAGTGGTAGCGATCTTGTTAAAAATAAAAATACTTCTAGATTATCTTCTTTAGGCGCAAAAATTTTTATTGGCCATAATCAGAAGAATGTAAGAAGTTCAGATGTAGTTGTATATTCCTCTGCAGTAAACGCTTCAAATCCTGAAATGAAAGCTGCTAAGTCTCTAAATATTACTTTAATACCAAGAGCAGAAATGTTATCGAGCTTAATGAGAGGGTTTCAAAGTATTGCGGTAGCTGGTTCTCACGGAAAAACTACTACTACAAGCTTAATTGCAGATATTTTTGTTAGAGCAAAGCTTGATCCCACATTTATTATCGGCGGTAAAATTTTAGGCCAAGAAAACAAAAGTATTTTAGGAACAGGCGAATTTTTAATAGTTGAGGCTGATGAAAGTGATGCATCTTTTTTGCATCTAAATCCAGAAATTAGCGTTGTTACAAACATTGATAATGATCACCTTGATTATTATGAGAATAGTATTGAAAAATTGGATTCAACTTTTCTACAATTTCTTGAAAATCTACCTTTTTTCGGATGTGCAATAATTTGCATAGATTCCGATAATTCTAAAGAGGTATTTAGATTATTATCCAGACCAAAAATATCCTATGGATTTGACAAAAAAGCTGATTATTTTATTAAAGACCTGAAACAAAATGCAATGCTTCAAAAATTTAAAATAGTCCGTAGTTCTACAGGCAAGGAAATATCTTTAGAATTAACCCTGCCTGGAAAACATAATGCACTTAACGCTACAGCAGCTTTCATAGTTGCTCAGAAGGCAGGAATAAATATAAAAGTCATTAAAGATTCTTTTAAAAAATTTGGTGGAGTCTCAAGAAGGTTAGAGTTTAAAGCTAATTTAAATATTGAAGGTAAATCAGCAACTCTAATTGATGATTATGGGCATCATCCAACTGAATTAAAAGCAACAATTGAGGCATTAAGATCGACTAGCCCAAACAAAAAAATCTGTATGATATTTCAACCACATAGATACACTCGTTCTACGTTATTATTTGAAGATTTTATTGAGTGTTTAAGAGATGTTGATACGTCAATAATTCTTGATATCTATTCAGCAGGAGAGCAAAATTTACAAAAAATAAGTTCATATGACTTTGTAAATGCTCTCATTGGTAAAAAGAAAAATGCCTTCTTTGCAAAGAATCTAAAAGAAATATGTAAAATTTTAGAATCTGAGATTAAGGGAAATGAAATTATAGTTACACAAGGTGCAGGTAATATTGTAGACATATCAAACTCCATAAAAGCAATATACAAATGAGAGATGTAATTATTTTATACGGAGGTGATTCTGTTGAGAATGAGATATCTCAACAAAGTGCACAAGGAATCATAAAAAATATTGATCAAACAAAATTTTCTGCAACAATGCAAAACATTAAAGAATTTGATGTTGAGGTTACAAATAAAGAAGCTTTAATATTCATTGCTGTTCACGGTAAGGATGGTGAAGATGGCAACACCCAAAAATTATTAAGTAGAAATAATATTAGATTTACAGGTTCAGATGAAATCTCAACAAAGAAATGTTGGGATAAAATTTCCTCGAAAATCTTGATGGTTGAAAATGAAATACCCACTCCAGAATTTAAAGTTATTACCAAAAAGCAAAAATTAGATCTAAAAGATGAATTCTTTTTAAAAACAAAAAATTTTTTTGTTAAACCCAACAATAACGGCTCAAGTTTTGGTGTCTCAAAGGTTGATCATAAAAAAAATCTTAATGAAGCAATTGCAGAGGCAAGAAAATACTCTAAAGATGTAATAATTGAAAAGGCCTATAATTCTGCTGAGTATACTGTTGGAATATTAAAAGGCGAGGCTCTTCAACCACTTGAAATAATCGCGGAGGATAATAAGGGGTTTTATAACTATGAGGCAAAGTATTTAAGCAAGGGAACAAAAAAAGTTGAAGTAGTTGATAAAAAAATAAAAGAGGAATTAAAAAATATTGCTTTAAAAGCTTTTTATAAACACGGCTGCCAGACATGGGGAAGAGTAGACTTTGTCTATGATGGAGAAAATTTAGGAGTTTTGGAAATAAATACCGTTCCAGGATTTACAGAAAAAAGCTTATTCCCACTTGCTGCTAAATTGTCTGGAATAAATTACCAGGAGTTAATTACAAATATAATTGAAGATTCAATATAAAATTTTTTTATTAATAATATTAGTTTTTTCCCTGATTACAGTAGTAAAGGTTGCTAATAATAATCAAAAAAAAATTGAAGTAAATCTACTGCTCTCCCTGAACTGTGAATTTTGTGAAAATGATTTAAAGAGGAGTCTTTTCAAAGATAAGTATTTTGAAACTTATGTTAAAAATAAAGATTGGGTAAAAAATTTTTTTCAAACTAAAACTAAACAAAAAATAACATATACAATTTCTCTAAAAGAACCTATTTTCAAAATTAAAAATAATATTTATTACGATGAGGATTTTAAAAAATTTTTTATGCCTCAAAAATTAAATCTGCCAATATTGTTTATTGAAGAGGATAATTTAAGAGGTGAGGTAATAAAGCAAGCGAAATTTATTGAAAAAAATATTAAAAATCTAAAAAGTCTTAATTATTCAAATCTTTCAGGCTGGAAAATTATCACTGATAAGGCGATTGTAAAAATAGGTAAAACCGAAATAGATGAAAGATTAAAATTACTTAAAAAAATTACCAATAATTTAAGGCAAAGTAATTCAAACCTAATCAATCTAGACTTAAGATACCAACAGGGATATGTATTAAAAATTAATTAAATGATATGTTTTTTGGACCTTGGCACCTCTAAAGTTAGCGGGCTATTGATTGATAATTTATCAAATTTTACAATTAATGCTTTTTCAAGTGTTGAGACTTCAGGAGTTAAAAAAGGCTCAATAATAAATATCGCAGCTACAGCTTGTTCAATTTCAGAATGTTTAACAGATATTGAGAAACAGTCTGGTTTAAAGATAAAAGAAGTACTTGTCTCCATCTCAGGAGAAGAAGTCTCAAGCACAAATTCAATAGGTCAAGCAGCAATATCTGAAAAAGAGGTTTCTGCAAGAGATATTGAGAATGCATTGAATATGTCTTCAACGATGAAGATTCCTAACGATAAAACCTTACTGTATGCAATGCCAAATAGTTACTTGATAGATGGTCAAGGAGATATAAGTGATCCCCTTGGAATGAATGGAATCAAATTAGAAGCCAGATCTCATTTGATACATTGCTCCAAAAATACAAAAGATAATATAAAAAAATGTATAGATGATGGCTCATCTGGTATTGGAATAAGGAGATATTTCTACAGTCAATTAGGAGTAGCTCATAGCGTCTTAACTGAAAATCAAAAAAAACTAGGTGTTTGTTTGCTAGATATTGGGGCAGGGACTACTGACATTTCTGTTTATCAGAACGGATCAGTTACTTTTTCTAAAGTTTTGCCTTACTCAGGAGATTATATTACCGAGACAATTGCTTCTGCGTTAGAAATTCAATCTAGCGAGGCCGAGGTAATAAAAAAGAAGTATGGATGTGCTTTTTCCGATTATATAAATGATGAAATGTTAAAAATTTCCCTGAAAAATGGAAAAAAATCAATTTCCCGAAAAGCCCTATCTGAATTAATCGAAAACTCAATGTCAAAAATCTTTAGACACTGTATAAACAATTTAGAAGAAAATAATCTTCTAAATTGTATTCCTGCCGGAATAGTAATTACTGGTGGTTCAGCAAATATGGAAGGAATGGTTAAGCTTGGAGAGAAATTAACCAATCTTAACTTTAAAATTGGCACCCCAAAATATAATCTTCCGCAAAAATCTGACAATCTATTAAAGCCAGAAAATAGTGCAATTCTGGGTATGACAAAATTTTATGCTTTAGAACAAGATAAAGAGTTTACCTTTAATCAATCCAAGGGTATCATAGCCCGAGTGCTTGAATGGATAAGAACTGAATTGTGATGCAAAAATATGAATTAATGCTTCTATTAAATCCAAATACTATGGATGAAGTTGACGATTTTATAGGCAGTCTAAAGAAACTTATTTCTGACAATAAAGGCGACTTAATAGATACAAAGCTTTTGGGAAAAAGACAATTAGCATATCCAATTAATAATATGAACTATGCTAACTACATCCATTTGGATGTGAGCGTTGAACCAGAAACACTTAATTTATTAGAAGAAAAATTTAGATATGATCAAAATGTTTTTCGTCACTTAACTGTAAAACTTACCTCATAATGACTGAAGAAAAAAAATTAAATATTGATTACAGAGATGCAAATACTCTTAAAGGATTTATTTCAGAAAATGGGAAAATTCTCTCATCCAGATATACTAGACTGAACGCGAAAGAACAAAGAAAACTTACTAAGGCTATTAAAAAAGCACGTTTGTTGGGCTTATTGCCTTTCACAGAAAAACATAAAATTGAAGAAGATAAATGAAAGTAGTCTTAGTTACTAAGATAAAAAACTTAGGGAATATTGGCGATATTGTAGATGTAAAATCTGGTTTTGCTCGTAATTTTTTATTGCCTTATCACAAAGCATTGCCAGCAACAGATCAGTACATCAACGATTTTGAAGAAAAAAAAGAAGAATACCTTAAAAAAGCAAAAGATGAATTATCTTTAGCTGAAGCAAATGCACTCCATCTTGAAGACTTTAAATTAGTAATATCAGCTAATGCTCAAGAAAGTGGTGCTTTGTTTGGTTCTGTTGGTGTTTCAGAAATTTTAGATGCATTACATGCTGAAGGCCGTGATTTTGTACGTAAATCATCAATTATTTTATTGACCGGACCAATAAAAGAGGTCGGAGAATTCACTGTAAACGTTGAACTTCATCCAGAAATAGTTAAATCTATATCTATAGAAGTAAAAGCAACGTAATGCCAAGTAGTATAGAAGTAGAACAAGCAGTTTTAGGCGCCTTATTATTATCAAGAGAAAAATATCCTGAGGTAGACGCCTTAATAAGTTCTGTTGACTTTGAATCTGATGTTCATAAAGAAATCTATGAATGTATTAAAGAACTCGCAGACCAAGACAAAGCCATTGATCACATTACAGTATCTAAGCTCTTAGATAGAAAAAATTCTTTAAAAAGGATCGGGGGAGTAGACTATCTAAAAGAACTGCAAACTATTCCAATCTCAGCATTAAACGCTGATAGTTACGCCAATACTGTTAAAGATCAATCTATAGATAGAAATTTACGAAAGGTTTTAGATGAGTTAATGAGGCTTGCTAAGGATCCGAAAGGCAAAACTAGTGATGATTTACTAAATGAAGCCGAAAGTAAAATTTTTGAACTTTCAGAAAACCGTTCAAAAACAGATTCGCTGAAAAAAATTGATGAATATGTAGGGCAAACTCTCGATAGGTTAGGAGAGCTAGCAAAAAAACAAGGTGAACTGATAGGTCTTTCATCTGGATTTAAAGCTGTTGATGGCCTAACACAAGGTCTTCAAAAAGAGGATTTAATTGTAATAGCAGGAAGACCGAGTATGGGAAAAACTTCACTTGCCATGAATATTGCTGAAAATGTAGCAAAAAATGATGACGGTTGTGTTGCAGTCTTTAGTTTAGAGATGTCCTCTCAGTCATTAACCTCCAGGATGATGGCTTCGATGGCTGGAATTTCACAATCAAATGTTAAATCTGCAAATTTAACGGATAGACAATGGGAAAAAATTGCAAAACAGTCAGCCAGAATGAAAGAGTTAAACCTTTTTGTTGATGACAAACCTAATATTTCACCAGTTGAAATTAGAGCGAAGTGCAGAAGGTTAGCTAAAAAGTTTAGAGATACTGGAGGTGTAAATCTTGTGGTTATAGATTATATTCAGTTGATGCAGATGCCAGGACGAAATGAAAATAGGGTCAATGAATTATCAGATATTTCAAGATCATTGAAATACTTAGCAAAAGAAGTTGAAGCCCCTGTTCTTGTTCTTTCTCAGCTAAATAGAGGAGTTGAACAGAGACCAAATAAAAGACCTCAGATGTCAGATCTAAGAGATTCTGGTGCCATTGAGCAAGATGCAGACTTAATTTTCATGTTATACAGAGATTTTGTTTATAACAAAAATGAGGAATGGAAAAATGTTGCTGAACTAAATTTAGTTAAGCATAGAAACGGTCCAACAAAGAGAGTCCTTCTGTCATTTAGGGACGAACTTACTAGATTTGGTGATCTTGCTCCAGAAATAATGAATAATTATGCGCAAGACAGAACTGCAGATTAACCTTAAGTCCATTAAGGACAACCTTTCTCTCATAAAAAAATATACATCCTCAGATATTCAAGCTGTTGTGAAGGCTGGCGCATACGGTTTAGCTATAAATGAGGTATATCATGAACTATCAAAGGATGTTGAGTCCTTTGCAGTTATCACCATTGATGAAGCAAGAGCACTTAGACAATTGACAGATAAACCTATCTTATTGCTCCAAGGCGTACATGAAACTAAGGATTATTCTAATATTGAAGATTTGAACCTTGATTTTGTAGTGCATTCAAGATGGCAGCTAGATGGGATTGACCAACATAATTTATCTAATTCGCGAATTTGGCTAAAGATAGAAACAGGCATGAATAGGTTTGGGCTAAAAGAGGAAGATTTTGTTGATATTTATAAGACAATGAATAAGGAGAGATTTGCCGAAGTAATTCTAATGTCACACTTAGCTTGTTCAAGCCAGAAGAATAATGCTATGAATAAAAAACAAATAGAAGTTTTTAAAAAAATTACAAAAAATATGCCTGAAAGAAAAAGTCTTTGCAATACAGGGGCTGTTTTTAATTTTCCAGAAGCACATTTCGATATCGTGAGACCTGGCATTGGATTGTATGGAGGCAAATATCTCGAACTTGGCATTAAACCTACCACTAAACTGAGATCAAAAATCATTTCGATCAAGGATATAAGGAAAGGAGATAGTGTTGGCTATGATATGTCATGGACATCAGTACATGATACAAAAATAGCAGTTATAGGCATTGGCTATGCAGACGGATTTCCATACTTTTCTGATCCAATAGATGTTCGTATAAATGGCAAGGTATTTAAAACAGCAGGAAGAATAAATATGGATGCAATAACAATAGATCTTGATCGTGATGAATCAATTAAAATTGGAGATTGGGTAGAGCTTTGGGGATTTAATACAGACTTAACAAGTTTTTCATCTGAATTTAAGAACATTTCATATCGTTTATTAACAAATATCTCGGGTAGAGTTGATAAAAATTATTTAGAATAGCTTAAGGATTTTATTTTGCTCAAAGACACTAGATATATTTTTGTCACAGGAGGTGTTGTTTCATCTCTAGGGAAAGGAATCACTTCAGCCTCAATAGGTTCAATTCTTGAATCAAAAGGATACAAAGTCTCAGTAATAAAACTTGACCCTTATTTTAATGTTGATCCAGGTACTATGAGCCCTTTTCAACATGGAGAGGTATTTGTTCTTGAAGATGGTACTGAGACGGATTTAGATCTTGGCCATTACGAGAGATTTATTAACAATACCTGTACCAAAAAAAATAATTTTACTGCAGGAAAAATTTATTACTCAGTATTAAAGAAAGAAAGAAAAGGTGATTATCTAGGTAAAACCGTTCAAATCATCCCACATATTACCGATGAAATTAAAAGAAGAATAATTGAAGCATCAAAAGATTGTGATATTGCAATAATTGAGATTGGGGGAACAGTTGGTGACATTGAAAGTCAATCATTTATTGAGGCAATACGACAGTTAGGCCTTGAATTAAAGAATTATCAGACAGCGTACCTTCACTTGACACTTGTTCCATATCTTTCCAATGCAGGAGAATTAAAAACAAAACCTACACAACACTCTGTAAAAGAATTTAGAAGTCTTGGTGTTCAGCCAGATATTCTTATTTGTAGGTCTGAATTTGAACTAACATCGGAGAGCAAAGATAAAATTGGTTTATTCTGCTCGATGCCAAAAGGAACAGTCATATCACTGCCTAATATGAAGACTATCTATGAGGTACCTGTTTTTCTAGCAAAAGAAGGTTTAGACGAAATACTCACTGACAAATTACAGCTAGAAAATACTCCTCCCAACCTGAAAGAATGGAAAAAAGTTGTCAAGAGAAAGCTTCAACCAACTAAAGAAGTAAATATTTCTTTTGTTGGAAAATATGTGGATTTAAAAGATGCATATTTTTCCTTAATTGAGTCTTTAGATCATGCCGGAATACATAATGATACAAAAGTAACAATCAATTTTATTAACTCTGAAAAACTTGATACAAAAAACTACAAAAAAACTCTAAAAAATTCAGATGCAATTTTAGTTCCAGGAGGGTTTGGAGATAGAGGAATAGAAGGTATGGTTTTGGCTGCAAAATATGCAAGAGAATCAAATACTCCTTATTTTGGGATTTGTTTAGGCTTACAAATTGCAATCATAGAGATGACAAGAAACTTGTTAAAACTAAAAGATGCTAATAGTACGGAATTCAAAAAAGGAGTTAAAAATAAGGTTATCTCTCTAGTAACAGAATGGAAAAATGAGGATGGAACTATTGAGAAAAGAAATCATAAATCAGATAAAGGTGGAACTATGAGGCTTGGAGCTCAAGTAGCTTTCCTAAAAAATGGAACCTTAGCAAAAAGGCTATACAAAAAAAGTTCAATTTTTGAAAGACATAGACATAGGTATGAAGTGAATCCAAGTTATCTTCCAGACTTAGAAAAACATGGTCTTATTGTATCAGCAAGATCAGAAATGCATGACCTTGTTGAAATGATAGAGCTTGAAAATCATCCATGGTTTGTTGCATGCCAATTTCATCCTGAATTTACATCAAAGCCAAAAAAAGGCCACCCTCTTTTTAATGATTTTATTAAAGCTGCAGAGGTAAAAAGGAGCAAAAAATGAAAATAAATGGAAGAGAAGTATCTAATGAAACTAAATTGACAGTTTTTGGAGGTGTTAATGTCATTGAGTCTGATGATTTGCTACTCTCAGTAGCAGAGAAATTTAAAATATTATCTGAAAAATTAGATTTTAATTACGTCTTCAAAGCTTCATTTGATAAAGCAAATAGGTCTTCATTAGATTCTTTTAGAGGCCCAGGATTAGATGAAGGCCTTAAAAGCTTAGAGAAAGTAAAAAATGAGTTTGATTTATCTGTAATTACTGATATTCATGAACCAAATCAGGCTACACCAGTTGCTGAAGTTTGTGAAGTGCTACAGATTCCTGCATTTTTGTGCAGACAAACTGATTTAATTGTTGCAGCAGCAAAAACAAAAAAAGTTCTCAACATTAAAAAACCTCAATTCTCCTCAGCGAAAGAAATGTTTCATGCTGTAAAGAAATGTAGTACGGCTGGAAACAATGATGTAATACTTTGTGAAAGAGGAAATATTTTCGGTTACAACAATTTAGTTGTGGATACCTTAAATTTTCAAATTTTAAAAGAGCAAGGTAATCCTGTATTTTTTGATGTCACTCATTCCTTACAACAACCAGGATTGTTAGAAAAAAGCACTGGGGGTCGAGGCCAATATGTTCTTGAGCTAGCTAAAGCTGGTATTTCTCAAAATATAGCGGGTATTTTTCTTGAAACTCATCCTGATCCAAGCCAAGCAAAATGTGATGGTCCATGTGCACTGAAATTAGCTGACTTAGACATATTCATGGAAAAAATTATTTCTTTAGATGAATTTGTGAAAAGTAACTAATGAAAATATCAAGAATTAAATCAATTGAAGTCTTAGACTCAAGAGCTAGACCAACGTTATGTACAAGTGTATATCTTGACGATGGCAGTATTGGCCAAGCAATGGTTCCGAGTGGAGCATCTACAGGCCAGCTTGAGGCATATGAATTGAGGGACGGGGATAAACAAAGATATGGTGGTTTAGGAGTTCAAGGTGCGGTGAAAAACTCTGAGGAAACATTGAAAATTTTAAGAGAGGTTTCTCCAGAGGATCAACTCGAAATAGATAACAAACTTATTGAATTTGATGCCACAGAAAATAAATCCAAACTTGGAGCAAATGCAATCTTATCTGTTTCCCTGGCTTGTGCAAGAGCAGCATCAAAGTCAATGAACACTTCTTTATACGAATATTTAAATATTATGTATAAAGGGATGACAAATAAAGATTCTGCTATGTCAATTCCAGTTCCTATGCTCAATATAATGAATGGTGGGTGTCACGCAAACAATAGCGTTGACATTCAAGAGTTTATGATCATTCCATCAAAAAAATTTAATTTCAAAGATGGGTTAATGAAATCTGTGGAAGTCTATAATCATCTAAAAAATCTTTTAAAAGAGAAAGGGCTCAGCGTATCTGTAGGAGATGAAGGGGGCTTTGCCCCAAGTTTGAAAAAATCTGAAGAAGTTCTAGATTTAATTATTGAATCAATAGAACGAGCAGGCTTAACTTATCTAGATGATATTTCAATTGCACTAGATTGCGCAGCATCTGAACTTTTCACTGAAAATTCCTATAGATTGATAGGAGAAAATAAAAACTTTTCGTCTGAGCAAATGATTTATTACTTAGAATCGCTAATTAATAAATATGAAATTAAGTCAGTTGAAGATCCGTTTGATGAGACGGACTGGGATGCATGGAAAACTTTTACAAACAACAATGATTTTCAGATAGTAGGAGATGATATATTTGTTACTAAAGAAAAGCTTCTTAAAAAGGGAATAAAAAACAAAGTTGCTAACTCTATTTTAATAAAACTTAATCAAGTGGGCACGTTATCAGAAACGTTACAAACAATTTGTCTTGCAAAAAAAAATGGCTATAAGACCATAATATCCCACAGGTCTGGAGAGACTGAGGATAGTTTTATTGCCGACCTAGCTGTGGCTGTAGATGCTGGTCAAATAAAAACTGGTGCACCTGCTAGATCGGATAGAACTGCTAAATATAATCGTCTACTTCTTATTGAAGACGAGTTATACCCATGAGTGCCGTCAAAAAGATTTTTAGATTTTTAGCATTGATATTATTCATTATTATTTTAGCAAGCTTATTAAGAGACATTTTATTTGGTCAATTTAGCCTCCAAGAAAACAAAAAATTAGAAACATTAATTGAAAAAAAGGAAGATGAACTAATAAATATTTCAGAGAAAAATGAGATGCTCAAAGATGAAATTAGATTGCTCAAAAATAATGAAGAATATGTAGAGCATATAGCTAGGGAAAATTTAGGGCTAATAAGGGAAGGTGAAGAATACATAGATGAAGAACCAGATTAAAAAAGTTTATGCAATAATTCCATCTGCAGGGTCTGGAACAAGATTTAACGCAGCAATTCCAAAACAATATTTCAACATAAATGAAGAGTTGATTATTGAAAAAACAATTAATCATTTCCTAAATATTGATGAGATTATAAAGTTAATTATTCCTCTTGGAGAACAAGATAAAATTTTCTCAAATTTAGACATTGCAAAAAATGAAAAAATTCAGATTGTGTCGGGAGGCGACACTAGAGCTGAATCTGTTTTAAATGCTCTAAAAACCATCAAAGAAAACAGTATGGTAATTGTGCACGATGCAGTCAGGCCATTTATTCAGACTGAGATGATTAAAAATCTTATTGTAAATTTTGATGAAGAAAAAGATGATGCTCTTGTCTATGGAATTCCAATTTATGAAGCATTAAAAAAAATTGATCCTGATACTTTATCAATTAAAAAAAGTGTTGATAGAAACAAATATTATTTAGCTCAAACACCTCAGATTTGCCTTTCAAATGTTTTAAAGGAGTCGATTAATTTTTGTCTGAATGATAAGTTTTATCCTGGTGACGAATCAGAAGCAATTGAAAAAATAGGAGGAAAAGTAAGATTTCTTCCTGGTAGTAGGTCAAACATAAAGATTACCGTGCAGGAAGATTTACTAAATGAAAAAATAGGAAATGGGTTTGATAGCCATAGATTTCTCCCTGGAGATGGACTAATGATTGGTGGATGCAAAATCCCTTGTCAATATAAATTTGATGCTCATTCCGATGGTGATATTGTTTTACATGCCTTAATTGACTCTATGCTTGGTTCACTTGGTATTGGTGATATAGGCACACATTTCCCAAATACAGAGGAATGGAAAGATAGTGAAGGTGAATATTTATATAAATTAACCAATGAAATGATTAAAGAAAAAGGGTATTCACTAAGTCAGATTGATATAATCGTAGTATTGGAAGAGCCTAGATTAAATACTTTTAGAGAAAAAATTATAACTAGCTTAAAAAGGATAACAGGTCTAAAAGAGTCAAATATAGGTTTTAAAGCAAAGACTTCTGAAAAGATGGGCTTCATTGGAAAAAGTGAAGGAGCTGCTTGCTTTGTAATGGCTAAATTAAATAAATGAAAATTTTACTAACAAATGACGACGGAATTGAGTCGAAGATTACAAGGGCATTATTTGAAAAGCTGCAAGAAAATCACGATGTTACTTTAATTGCACCAAAGAAGGATAAAAGTGGGCAGGGTGCAGCAATTACTCTGAGAACTTCAGTTCAAATTGAAAAGCAAGAAAATGATATTTATGCAGTTGATGGCACTCCGGCAGATTGCGTTTTCATGGGATTAATGGCAATAATGAAAGACATCCCAGACATCATTATTTCAGGTATTAATAAAGGAGCTAACATGGGTGATGATGTCATTCACTCCGGAACTTTGGGAGCAGCATTTACAGGAAGGAAGTTGAAATATCCTCCCATAGCAACCTCAATTTCTGGTAAATCTTTCGAGCATTTCGAAGCAGCAGTCTTGGCAACTGATCTTATGCTTAATTATGTTTCAGATAATTACGATGAAAATGGGCATACTGGGTTAGTCTTCAATGTAAACATCCCAAACTTACCTTTCAATGAACTCAACGGCTTTACATTTACACGCCTTGGCAACAGAGGAGTACCATTAGCTCCTGAATTTGATGGAGATGATCAGACAGTAAGTTATAAAATCGGAAAATCAGGAAATCCAGATGGTGACTTAACTGGAACAGATTTTGAAGCTATCATGAATAAAAATATATCTGTAACTCCACTTTTTTGGGATATGACTAACCTTGAAAAAGTGAAAGGCAAGTTGCCTAATGTCTAACATTTCACATAAATTCTTAGCAGGTTTTTGCATGGGAATAGCTGAGATTACACCAGGTGTTTCCGGGGCAACAATCGCAGGTTTATTCAATGTTTATAAAGAATTTGTAACTTTTTTACATGTGTTTAGCCCATTTAAGCTGAAACCCAATTTTAAGTATTTTTCTCAGGAGATTAATTTCAGTTTTATCATTCCCTTGCTTATAGGTATGGCAATCTCAGTATATCTATCTGCTTTTGCAGTAGATTATTTAAGGAATAATTTTCTTTATGAGCTAAAAATTTTTCTTTCAGCAGTGATGCTTATTGCGGTAATTAAAAATTGTGCTTTTGATCAACCTTTTTTTGATTCTTTGAAATACTTTTTTGATTTTATTCTTGGTTTAGTTATGGCAGTTATAATTTCTTTTTCTTTATTGGAGTTAGATTTTAATAATATATTCCTGTTACCTTTTGCGGGCATTTTAGCTTTTGCAGCATTTCTTCTACCAGGCATTTCTGGTTCCTTAGTTCTCGTAATTCTGGGAGTATACGGAAATATAACCACAGCTATTAAAGATATAGACGTATTGTTTTTAGCGCCATTTATTATTGGGATGGTCTTATCTTTATTGATAATACCAGCTGAAATAATGAAGAGAATTAATAATAATGAGCGTAAGACTAAAGTATTTTTCTCCGGATTAATATCGGGATCTATTCCCGCAGTCTGGACACATTTATTTTAGACTTCTTTGAGCAAACTGAATTTTTCTTTTTTTTGAGCAAACTTTTCAGCTTCTGGCAACGCTTCTTTTTTTTCTGAAATATTTGGCCATTCTTGAGAAAGCCTGTCGTTTATTTCTATAAAAGCAATTTGATCAGGTGGTAGTTCATCCTCAGGAAAAATAGCATTAACTGGACACTCTGGTTCACATAAACCACAGTCAATACACTCATCAGGATTGATAACAAGAAAATTCTCCCCCTCATAAAAACAATCGACAGGACAAACTTCAACGCAATCTGTGTGTTTACATTCAATGCATGATTCAGTAACTATAAATGCCATAGAAATATTGTACTTCTATAATAAGGCTGCAATTCATTATTAAAAGTTAAAAAATTTATAAATGTCTAGACTATAGAAAAAATATATGCTCTAATACTGTATATATATACACCATAGGAAAAAAAATGGCAGATACAAAAAAACAATCGCTCGATACAGCTCTAAAACAAATTGAAAGCCAATTTGGTAAAGGAACAATTATGAAATTAGGTACCAGGGAAACTGTTGAAGTTCCCTCTATCCCAACCGGTTCCTTTGGGTTAGATAATGCTCTTGGAATAGGTGGTCTCCCAAAAGGAAGGGTGGTTGAGATATATGGTCCAGAATCTTCTGGAAAAACAACATTAACACTTCAAATTATTGCAGAGTGTCAGAAAGCCGGCGGTAGTGCTGCTTTTATTGATGCAGAACACGCATTAGACCCTGAATATGCAAAGGCTCTTGGAGTTGACATTGATGAACTACTTTTATCTCAGCCTGACACAGGAGAACAAGCACTAGAGGTGACTGATATGTTGGTCAAAAGTGGAAGTTTAGATGTAATTGTTATTGATAGTGTAGCAGCATTAGTTCCTAGAGCAGAGCTGGAGGGTGATATGGGTGATTCACATGTTGGTCTTCAAGCAAGATTAATGTCCCAGGCCCTAAGAAAAATTACAGGAAGTATTCAAAAATCAAATACTATGGTTATTTTTATTAATCAAATCAGAATGAAAATTGGCGTAATGTTTGGAAGTCCAGAAACTACTACAGGTGGTAATGCACTTAAATTTTACTCAAGTGTAAGATTGGACATAAGACGAATCGGAGCAATAAAAGATGGAGATGAAGTAGTAGGGAATGAAACAAGGGTAAAAGTCGTCAAAAATAAGATGGCACCTCCATTCAAAGTCGTAGAATTTCAGATTCTTTATGGTAAAGGTATTAACAAAAATGCTGAAATAATTGAGTTTGCTGTGAAAAAAGGAATTATAGAAAAAGCAGGAGCTTGGTACAGTTATAAAGGCGATAAAATTGGCCAAGGTATTGCCAAAACTTCAGAGTTCTTAAAGGAAAACCCAAAAATTCTTGAAGAAATCGAAGCTTCTGTTCTGGCAAATTAACTATTTTCTTGAATGTACTGGTCAACGAGAGCCTCTAATACTGTTAGAGGCAAGATTCCATTCATTAGAACAACTGAATGAAAATCTTTAATATCGAATCTATTTCCTAATTCTGCTTTAGCTCTTTCTCTTAATTCCATAATCTTAATTCTGCCAATCATGTAAGAAGTAGCTTGAGCAGGCCAGACAATATATCTTTCAATCTCTGATTCAGATTCACTTCTAACCTCACCAGCATTATCCATCATATAAACAATAGCTTCTTCTCTAGTCCATTCTTTTGAATGAAGGCCTGTATCAACAACTAATCTTGCTGCTCTAAATAGTTCTGATTGTAGTGAACCAATCATTTCATAAGGATCCTTAATCAAACCAGCCTCTACTGCCAATCTCTCAGCATATAATGCCCATCCTTCTGAAAAAGCTGAAGTTCTATATCCAAATTTGTTCCAAAGAGTTTGATTTTGATTCTCTTGATTCAAAGCTATCTGTAAGTGATGGCCAGGGACAGCTTCGTGAAAAGAAAGTGCAGGCATTTTGAAAGTCTGTGTTGCATTAATATCATATAGATTGGCATACCATGCAGCTGGTCTGGAACCATCTAATGATGACCCTTGATAATACCCTCCCGCAGCACTTTTTTCAGAAAAAATTGGAACCCTTTTAACTACGACTTTTGCTTCGGGTAACTCGTTAAAATAATCTGGAAGCATCGTATAAGTTTCTTCATTTATTCTTCTATACTCTTCGAGAATTGCTTCTCTGCCTTTATCTGAGTCCTCAAACAAGAATCGAGGATCATTATTCAATTCAACAAAAAGGTCAGCTAATGGCCGATTTGTATCATAACCTTCCTCTGATAATATCCTTTTAATTTCTGATTGAATCTCATCAACCATCTGCAAACCTAAATTATGAATTTCATCAGCAGTCAGATCTGTTGTAGTAAAGATTTGTAAGCGATGTTTATAGTAATCATCACCATTAGGCAAGCTCCATACGCCATCAAATTGTCTAGCATTTTTAGAATTTTCTTCTACAAGAATTTTTAATCTTGCGTATGAAGATTTAAATTTTTCAATATTATCTTTGAGATTGAGCAACATGTATTCCTCTTTATCATTATCTAAATTCATCGATTCTGATGCATCTTTAAAACTTACAAATAAAGGGTGTTGGTCAGTTGGAGTTTCAATAAGAGAAGTTAGCTGCAACAAAGTCTTTTCATACACAAACTTAGGGGAGTAGATACCAGCCTCAGCTCTCCTTTTCTCAAATATCATCAGCTGCTCAATTGCTTTTGGAATTTCAGATATACGTTTTATATAATCTTCAGCATCTTTTTCAGAGACCAATTTATGAGTATCTGTCATAAAATTCACGAAACTTAAATGTGTTCCGTAAAATTGGATAAAAGGACCCATATAATACCTAAAATTTTCAAAGCCTCTTTTTTCAATATTTGCTGCAAATTTTGCAACTTCTAAGTTAAGTTTTGCAGAGTTAGGTAACTTTGTTTCATCAAAATTATTTAATTTTTCATAATAGATAAGAAATTTTTCATGATCCGATTCAGATTTTTCAACTGAATAGTCATCTAATTTTTCATTATGATTTGTAAGGAAGTCTAGTTGATGAAGTCCTAAGCTAGTTAAAGTTTGTGGGCTCTCGAGAATAGGCTCCAAGACCGACTCATCAAGAAATTTATCAAGACTATTAGTAGCTGGTTGAGCAATAGTTTTTGCAAAATCTTTAAGCATTGCTTTTGCAAAAAAATTTGGATTGAATGAAATTGTCAGTAAAAAAGCAAACAAAAGTGCCCCTAATAAAAAACCGCCAATTGATGTAAAAAATCTAATCATTTTTCTTCCTCCATTCTTTGTTTTATTTCATCAATATTTAAATTTAATTTTTCATTTGTATTTCTAATTACAAATTCAAAATTGTTATTTGAAAAATTCTTTGGTCCGATGACAATAGAGTATGGGATTCCTAATATTTCATTATCGGTAAATTTTTGACCAGCGCGCATGTCTCTATCGTCTAAAAGAACATCATGACCTGCATCTTTAAGTATCTGATAAACACTTTCACACTCCTTTAGTACTTCATCCTTTTTAGGATCGAGACAGATTACATTTACGTGAAAGGGAGCGATTGCATAGGGCCATATTATTCCTCTATCATCGTGATTTTGTTCAATGGCTGCAGCAACTATTCTTGATACACCTATTCCATAGCAACCCATAAAAACATCTATGCCTTGTCCAGATGAGTCTTTAATTGATACAGACATCTTTTCACTATATTTTTGTCCGAGTTGAAAGATATGGCCGACTTCAATACCTCTTTTAATAATTAACTTTCCTTTACCATCTGGTGAGGGCTTTCCATCCAATTCACTTGGGTCTTTCTCATATTCCAAAACTTCAACATTTGCAGCAAAATCACTTGAATTACTAATTGCCAATAAATCTTCACCAGAGTCAGCTATAATATGAAATTCCTCACTTACATCGCCGCCAATATTGCCTGCATCTGCTTTTACAATCCTATAATCTAAACCTACATCGTCAAAGGTGCTAATATAAGCTTCTTTCATATTCTCATAACTGCTCTCCATGCCTTTTTTATCGATATCAAAGCTATATGCATCCTTCATCAAAAACTCTCTACATCGCATAATGCCGAATCTTGGGCGAATTTCATCTCTAAATTTTGTTTGAATCTGGTATAAATTAATTGGCAGTTCTTTGTAGCTCATAGGGTAGCTTCTAAAAATTTCACAGACTATTTCCTCATGTGTTGGCCCCAAAACAAAATCTCTATTTGATCTATCTTTAAACTTTAGAAGCTCCTTACCATACTGATCATACCTAAGTGACTCTTTCCATAATTCGGCTGGTTGAACCATAGGCATTAATATTTCTTGCGCTCCAAAACTATCAAGATTTTTTCTGACTATATTCTCGACTTTTTTTAGTACTTTGTATCCAAGTGGCAGCCAATTATAAATCCCCGCAGCAGATTTTTTAATCATACCGCTTCTAATCATTAGTTTATGGCTAATTAGTTCAGCATCTGATGGGTCTTGCCTTGTTGTGGGGACGAATAATTTTGAGAAATACACTATAATCTCCTGGATTAATTATATGGTAATTTAGTAAGGATTATGCCCATTTAATAGTATTATTGCGAAGTATGTAATTCAAACTTTGAAGTTTTTCAAAAAATAAGTGAAATACCTATTAAAGAATGCATTAAATGTAACAAATCCACTAAAGTGTTAAAATTACCATCTGCTTCGAAATTTAAATTATAAGGCAGCTGTTGGAATTAGATAGATTTTAAAGTTAAAGGCAAAAAAAACCTTCAATCCAGTAATAATGAGAGAAAAAGATAACAAAAAAGGATCTTAAAAAAATGAGAAGTCATCATTGTGGTAATTTAAATATTAAAAATCTCAACGAAGAAGTAACTATTTGTGGATGGATCCATAGAAGAAGAGATCATGGTGGTGTGATTTTTCTTGATGTAAGAGATAGTACTGGGATTGTTCAAGTTGTTGTAAATCCTGAAAATGAACAAGCTTTCAAGATAGCAGAAGATATTAGGTCTGAATATGTTATCAAGGCATTCGGGCAAGTTGAAGGGAGGCCTGAAGATTCTCAAAATGCTCAATTAACAACGGGTGACATTGAAATTAAATGCAGTTCAATTGAATTATTGAATGAAGCAGAGACACCTGCATTTCCACTTGATCAATCATCAGAAGTTGGTGAAGACGTAAGATTAAAAAACAGAACTTTAGATCTCAGAAGACCTGAGATGCAAAATAATTTAAGACTTAAATCCAACCTGACAAAATCTGTTAGAGATTATTTAGAGAATAACAATTTTGTGGATATAGAAACTCCAATATTAACAAAAGCTACACCAGAAGGTGCGAGAGATTATCTAGTTCCAAGTAGAACGAGTGCGGGTAATTTCTTTGCACTTCCTCAGTCACCACAATTATTCAAACAAATGTTGATGATTTCTGGTTTTGATAGATATTACCAGATTGCTAGATGTTTTAGAGATGAGGATCTTAGAGCTGATAGACAACCAGAGTTTTCACAGATTGATATTGAGGCATCATTTGTAGAGGAACAAGACGTGATGAATTTTGCGGAGGAAATGATCAGTGAATCATTCAAGAAAATTCTAAATAAAAAACTTAATAAGCTACCAAGATTAAAATGGCACGATGCTATGGAGAGGTATGGATGTGATAAACCCGATCTAAGAAACCCTCTGCAACTTATTGAGTTATCTAACATTTTTAAAAAAGAGGAATTCAAAGTTTTTTCAGACCCGGCAAACGACAATAACTCAAGAATTGCAGCACTAATAGTACCTGAAGGTCATAAAATTGGTAGAGGACAAATCGACAGATATACAGAATTTGTCAAAGAATTTGGAGCTAAAGGTTTAGCTTATATAAGAGTTGAAGGTGATAATGTTTCAGACCTTGCATCGCCGATTCTTAAATATCTTTCTGAAGAATGCTTAACAAATATCATGACTACTTTAAATGTTAAAAAAGGTGACTTAATATTTTTTGGAGCTGGCAAAGAGAAAATTGTGAATGACTATATGAGTAGACTCATAACTAAGCTTGGTGATGATTTAGATCTTTTGGAGGGCGATTTTGCAGCTTGTTGGATTACTGAATTTCCAATGTTTGAGGAAGCTTCGGATGGATCTTTAACTTCTTTGCATCATCCATTCACATGTCCGTTCGAAACAGATCTTGAAAAGCTTGGTAAATTAAACCCTCTAGAAATTAATTCGAAAGCTTATGACATGGTGATAAATGGAGTGGAAATTGGTGGAGGATCTATTCGTATTCATAATAAATCTCTTCAGGAAAAAGTTTTTCAATTACTAGGATTATCTGAAGCAGAAGCACAGACAAAATTTGGTTTCTTTTTAAAAACCTTAACAACCGGTTGTCCACCACATGGAGGAATCGCATTTGGGCTTGATAGGCTAGCTATGTTAATGGTGGGAGCAGATTCTATAAGAGATGTAATAGCCTTTCCTAAGACTCAATCAGCGTTATGCTTGCTAACTGAAGCACCTGGATCTGTAACAGATGAAAGTCTCGATGAGCTACATATTTCTAGAAAGGAGGATTAATGGCAGGGCATTCCAAATGGGCAAATATAAAACATAGAAAAGCAAGACAAGATGCTAAGAGGGGCGCAGTTTTTACAAAAATAATTAGAGAACTTACTGTAGCGGCTAAAGATGGTGGTCCAATTATAGAAGATAATCCAAGATTAAGACTTGCTTATGATAAAGCACTGTCTGCTAATATGACAAAAGATACAATCAATAGAGCAATACAAAGAGGAGCAGGAGGCCAAGAGGGCCAAAATCTAGAGGAAGTAATTTATGAGGGGTATGCTCCTGGAGGTGTAGCGGTCTTTATTAAAACACTAACAGATAATAAGAATAGAACGGTTTCAGAAATAAGGCATGCATTCACAAAATATGGTGGAAATCTAGGTACATCAGGCAGCGTCGCATATCTATTTGAAGCAAAAGGAAAGCTATTGGTTAATTCAGATATGTCTGATGAAAAGCTTTATGATATTGCGGCTGAAAATGGTGCAAATGATATTAACGAACTTAATGGAAGTAAGACCGAAATTGTTTGTGAGCCGAAAGAATTATCCAACCTTAAGGAAAAGTTAGAGTTAGGTAACTTTATAGTTGAAGCCTCTGAAATAGTTATGGAAACAGAAACGAACATTCCTTTAAGTTTTGAACAGTCTGAAAAAAATATGAAATTGACCGACGCAATTGAAGATCTTGATGATGTTCAGGATGTTTTCACTAATGCAGATCTAGATGAATCAGTTTTTTAAACATGACAATTAATCAAAGAAAAAAAGGGCATGACTTCGAAAGAAAAATTGCCAAGAAGTTGCAAGAGGACCTAAATCTTCTTAAACCAGTGAGAAGAATACTCAACCAGTATCAAGAAAAAAACCACCCTGACTTAAAATTAGGAAGATGGAATATTGAGTGCAAGGCATATAAAAAAGGTTTTGAGCCTGCTGCTGCATGGTGGAATCAGGTTTTAAGTGTTATTGGTGATGGAGAATTTCCAGCCTTAGTTTATAAATTTGATAATAAACCTATTAGAGTGAGAGTCATGTTTAAAAACTTAAATGAGCAACTATCTGATTCAAGCAAACTTGTAGATTTAAACTGGGAAAGCTTCATTTATTTACTAAAGAAGAAATACCAAATCGATTTGGAGGGCCATAAATAATGGATTTTGACGCACTTGAACTTTTATTGCAGGCCTCACTACCTGTTCAAATAATACTGGCAATTCTTATAATTGCTTCAATTACCTCATGGGTTCTAATATTTGAAAAATATTTCACTCTAGCCAGGTCAACAGATGCTTCACATGATATAGAGGACAAGTTCTGGGAGGGTGAAAAGATTGAGGATTTATACCTTTCACTCAAAGAAAAAGATATTACTGATCTAGAGCCGTCAGAATTGATACTTGTTTCAGTTTATGACAGTTTGATGAATAAAAACGAATCTTTAAATAAAGTTGAATCTACAGAGAGGCTTTTGAGAGTAATTGTAAACAGAGAAGAGGAAAGGCTATCAAAAAACCTCTCACTACTAGCCACGATAAGTTCGAGTTCACCTTACATAGGTTTATTAGGAACAGTAATTGGAATTATAAATGCATTCCAAGGGCTATCAACCACTGCACAACTCACATTAAGTTCTGTTGCTCCAGGAATTTCTGAGGCGTTAGTTGCCACAGCAGTAGGTTTATTAGCAGCAATACCTGCACTGATTGCCTATAACCAATTTTCAAAAAAACTAGATAACTTAATTAATGGAACTCTAGCATTTGCGGAACAATTGATAATCCAAATAGATAAAAAATAAAACTATGCTCCTAAAAAAAAGAAGCAAATCAACAAAAGCAATTAACGAAATCAATGTAGTTCCATACGTAGATATTATGTTAGTTTTATTGGTAATTTTCATGGTTGTGGCACCACTAGCAGTTCAAGGATTAGATATCAACTTACCAAGTGTTCCAGCAGATGAAATTGAGCTTGATAACACTGAGCCATTTATTATTGATGTTAATGAAAATGGACAATATTTTATCGAAGAAGACGGTAGTAATGTTCAAGTTTCTCTGGGATTCATTGAAGACCGATTTGCGAGAATAATACAAACAAATCCTGATATAGAAATTATTGTTAGAGGTGATCAAAATACCTCTTATCAATCAATAGCTGAATTATTAAGCGCTTTACAATCGAATGGTGCTAATAATTTTTCACTAGCAACGCAACCATGATGAAATGGTTATCAGCATTATTTTTTTCGATAATTGTGCATGCTCTAATCTTTTTAAGTTACGTTTTTTTCACAACTGAAAGTGTTGAAAACACAACAAGAAAGATTACAAATGTAAATTTTCTGGATGAAGAGCAACAAGCAAAAGAAGAGGTTCGAAAAAGCAGCAAACTTCAAGAAAAGAGTTTGAGGAAAGAAGATTCCAAGGAACTAAATACAAATAAACCTAACGAAATAGAAAATTTTGAAGAGTATTTAAAAGAAGAAGAGATGGAAAAAAGAGTTTCAGATAATGCTGATGTTATTGAACAAATAAGTTATAAAGTGATCAAAGATATAGAAGCACTCTGGATTAGGCCAAACAGCGCAAAAGCAGATATGTTTACAGATTTTAATCTGAGCATAAATAGATTAGGAATCATTGAAAATATTGAAATGAAAAAAACAAGTGGAGACAAAGCATTCGATCGAGCAGCACTGAATGCCATTAGAAAGTACAAGCAAATTAAATATGTCAGAAATTTGGATGATCAAACCTTTCAGGCATATTTCTCAAATTTTACTGTAAGGTTTAAACCAGAATGAAACGAATAATTTTTTTATTGCTCTTAGCTTTTGAATTCAAGGCTGATCTTGTTCTTGAAATAACTGAAAGTGCAAGCAAGCCAATAAAAATTGCTATTTTAGAAAAAAATGATAATTCTCTTGCTGGCCAAGAAATTATCAATGTAATTTCAAATGATCTAAAAAGAACAGGAGAATTTAAAGTCTTAGGTATGGATGAATTATTAAGTATTCCTATAAATGAAAGTGAAGTTATTCAAAGAGACTGGTTGTTGATGGATGTAGATTCAATAATTTTTGTAGAAGTTCAAAATAAAGACAATAATCTAGATATCGCTTACTCAATTTTTGATATTAGTTATAACGAAACTGAGGATAAAAGAAGAGTTTTAGGGTTGCCAGATAGTTTAAGGCAGTCAAGCCATTATGTTTCGGATGGAATATATAAATATTTTTACGGTATTGAAGGTATTTCATCAACAAAGCTCATGTATGTTACTAGAAACGGAGATACTCACAAACTAATTATTAGTGATGCAGATGGTTTTAACGAACAGGTTCTTTTAAAGTCAAACAATTCGATAATATCACCAGCATGGTCTACAGATGCAAAAAAAATCGCTTATGTTTCATTTGAAAATAATCGAGCACAAGTTTTTACTCAAAATCTAGCAACTGGGAAAAGGAATTTAGTCTTGAGCTCTAAATCTTCTGTAAGCTCACCAGCATGGTCACCTGATAACAAAGATTTGGCTTTTACTAGTACAAAAGACGGCAATTCAGAGATTTATACCATAAATTTGGAGTCAAAAAAAATTACGCGATTAACTGAAAATCTAGCTATTGATACTGAACCAGCTTGGTCTCCTGATGGAAAAAATATAATTTTTACCTCAGATAGATCTGCCAGTCCTCAAATTTATGAAATAAATGTAAGATCAAAACTCAAAAGAAGACTTACAACTGAAGGCAATTATAATGCCAGGGCTTCATATCTTGATAAAAATGAAATAATTTTTGTGCACAGGTCAAAGACTGACTTCAATATTGCTAAATTACATTTAAGCTCCAGAGACTTAGAAATTCTCACTTCAACTAAAAATGATGAAAGTCCATGCATAGCACCTAATGGCAATGTTATAATCTATTCCACAAAAGACGGAAATTTATCGTATCTTGCTGGTGTTAATATTAGTAGTAAGGTAAGTTTTAAACTTCCAGCTTTATATGGAGAATTAAAAGAACCAGCTTGGTCACCATTTTTAAGGTAATTATGAAAAATATATTAATTTCACTTTTTTCGATTTTTATAATTTTTGCTTGTTCATCAACGCCTATTGAAAAAGTTGACGTACAAGAAACTAAGACAGTTGATTTAACTGAAAACAGTCAACAAATGGACAACAAAGTAATTATGAGTGATGTAGGGCTAGGCGCAGCTTACATTACTGTTCTATTTGATTACGACGATGATACTTTGAAAGAGGAATCATTGGAGGAATTATTTACTATTTCAAGATTAATGAAAGCAAATTCTAAATATACACTTTTAGTCGAAGGCCACGCAGATGAGCGAGGGACAAGAGAATATAATCTAGCTTTAAGTGAAAGAAGAGCAAAAGCAGTAGAAGATTTCTTAACTGCCACAGGTGTTTCTTCCTTTAATATTGAAGTGGTTGGTTATGGCGAAGAAATGCCAGTTGATAACAGCTCTAATGAGACGGCTTGGTCCAAAAATAGAAGAGCAGAATTATACTTTATTAAGTAGTGCTACGTTTTCTTTTATTAGTCTTCCTGAGTTTTAATGCACTGGCTCAAGAAAATAGTGATAAAGAATTTATTGAGTTGTATCTTAAAATTCAAAATCTTGAAACTGAAATAGCTACTTTAAGGAATGAAATTGAGGTAATTCAGACACAACTAGACTTTTATCAAGCAAAAAATATTGAAAAAATAAACGAGATTGATTCCAAGCTAATTTCTATAATGTCTATTGAAGATCTTCAGAAATCAGAGGTAATCGTTGAGAGAGATGATCAAATTCTAAATTCGTATGATCAAGCAATACTGTTAATCAGAAAGGGACAACTAAATGAAGCTTTGAGCGCCTTGAATACATTCGTACAAAATAGTAATGATTCTGATAATACGCCTTTGGCTTATTTTTGGATGGGTGAAATAAATCTAACGAACGGAAATTTAGCGGTCGCTACTCAGAATTATAATACTCTTGTAGGCCTTTATCCTACTCATTGGAAAGTGCCTCTAGCAAAATTTAAGCTCGGTACTATATATTTAGAGCAAGGCAGTAGCGAAAGAGCTGTAGCACTCTTCGAAAGTATTGTCAGAGAATATCCTGATAGTTCTGCAGCAAAGGCTTCCGCTGAGACATTAAGTAGTCTAGAATAGCGCAGTGAAATTGTTGGGTCGTTAGCTCAGCTGGTAGAGCACCGGGCTTTTAACCCGTTGGTCATAGGTTCGAATCCTATACGACCCACCATCATTTTTGTATATAAGAAATATTGCATCAATGTTACAATTTCAGATGGGTACCATATATTTTGAAGTGGCGAGTTGTTTTTTAACAGAGAGATATTAATAAGAGAGTAATGATTTTAAAGAATAAGTTGGGTTTATTAATATCGGCGTTATCAACAATTATATTGGTTGCCTGTGGTGGAGGTAATGATTCAATTCCAAGTGCGTATCCAGTTCCAGCACCAACACCAGCACCAACACCAGCACCAACACCAGCACCAACACCAGCACCAACACCAGCACCGACACCTGCACCGACACCAGCACCGACACCAGCACCATTAACAGCCTCACTGTTATCCGTAACAATTAATGGTACTGCTTATGACGTTATTCAGATGTCAGGTGTTAATGCGAGCGCAACACCAGGCGGTAATGCTATCGCTGATTTGAGAACAGTTTATGCATATACGCCTGACGGCACAAATGGCGAAGGTACTTATCAAGGGTCTTCGTGGCCATACGCCACTACTGATAGAGATATTTCCGAGCTTGTAATTGATTTTGTCTCTACAGGAGATGAGGTTGCAACATTTACAAAGAATTCCGACAACCAAATTCTTATTAACGATCAACCTGCATATCAATATACCGGGGATAATTCAGATTCAGAAGCAACAGGTAATGCTGTTGGAGGTGTTTGGTATTTATTTAAACCAGATGGATCAACACTTGAACCAACACCAGAACCCACACCAGAACCAACACCAGAACCCACACCGGAACCCACACCAGAACCCACACCAGAACCCACACCAGAACCAACACCAGAACCAACACCAGAACCAACACCAGAACCCACACCAGAACCCACACCAGAACCAACACCGGAACCCACACCAGAACCAACACCAGAACCAACACCAGGTACCTATAATGTTTCCGGTGCCTTAGGTATTGATGGGCCTTTTGCTCTGGATTCTGACTTAAATAGCCCCGATATTGAAAATATCACTAATAATTTTACAAATAGAGCTCAATTTTTAGAGACAGATGCAACTCTTTTAGGGTGGGTAGGAAATGATGATGATATTGATATATATCAAGTTATAGCGGGGGCCAGCCAAACTAACCTTGAATTAACAATGGTTAACCATGATGGTAATACCGGCAACACCACAAGTAATGTTGATTTAGATATGTTTGTGGTTGACTCTGAGGAGAACAACATAAGTGTTGGCGGGACCTATGCAAAAGTTGAAAATGCTTATATCCCCGCCGGAGAGGGAGATATATACTACGTAATAATTGATCATTACAGAGTTGATAATTCTGTACCATCTGCATACGTATTAACTCAAACTCCTCAATTTGCCAGTTCACAAGAACAAAAAGATGCCTCAGCAAGAGCAAATGCAGATTATAATTTGGATGAAATTTTAGTTGCCAAAAGACCTGCTTTTAGTGGTTTTAATTTAAATCAAACAGAAAATGAACTTACTGCGGAAATGGGTAATGTTGATGGTGGATTAGTCGATTTAACTTTGAGTGACCTGTCTAAAATTGCAAATTTAGGAATTGACGAAAATTACTCTTCAACTTTAAGAGATAATTTTCCAGAAACTTATGCAAAAGGTAGATATATGAAAGCTATTTCAGTTTTAAGTGATAGGGCTCCAAACTTATTTGTTGAGCCAAGCTGGAACAGATATTTGCAAGTTGAACCTTTCTCGGCAGATCCTAGAAATGAATCATATCAATGGTGGAATTTTGACGCAGTAAATATCCCTGAGGCATTAGATATAATCGGTCAAGACGCTAAGCCTGTGAATGTTGCTGTTTTAGACACTGGTAGCCCATTATCAATTGATCCTGCCTACAGTCGATCAATTTTTGATACTCAGTGGGGCTGGGATATGGTAGACAACGATGCTCTTGCGGATGATGACCAATTTACGACTGGATCTTTCAGCCATGGGACACATGTAGGTAGCACAATCTCAATGCTAAATGATGGTGTAGATGGAAATGGTATGGCTGCAAGAGTTACACCTATAAGAGTTTGTGGTGGAAATGGTTGTCCTGGTTCAGCTACTTATGGTGCTTATTTATACTTGAATGGAGACGCTAACGATTCTGTGACAACTTTTGCACAAAGAAGTGCTGGTCAAAAAATACATTCTATGAATATGAGTTACGGTGGATCTGGTGGCAGTGCTAATTCTGCTTCATGTGTGAAATTAGGCGAACTTGCTGATAAAGGAGTACTAATCGCATCCTCTTCAGGTAACAGTGGAATTGGATCAATTGGTTACCCTTCTGCATGCCCTAAAGTCTATGCAGTTGGTGCTACAAATGGCGCTGATAGAAGATCGAGCTATTCATCCACAAATGAATATGTTGCTTTCTCAGCTCCAGGTGGTGAGTATTCTGATTGGAATGCTGATGGTATCAATGACCTTGTATATGCTTATGCGCGGGTAGATAACTATGTCCAAACAAGCAATAATGGAAATCCGATGATAGGGGCACAGGGTACTTCAATGGCTTCACCTCACGGTGCAGGTTTTCTTGGGTTAATAAAATATTATTATGAAGATATTGCAAAACCATTTGAGTCTAATACTACGTTACCGAATTCACTTACCTATATTGAAGTTGACAAAATGTTGGCTGCAAACCTTCTTACTAACGATGTGAACAAGGAAGCAAGACCAAATGATTCGGTTGCGCGACCAGGTTGGGATGAACACTTAGGTTATGGGATTATTGATTTAGAAAAAGCCATAAAAGCAATTGATTCCTTCCAAAGTGGATACTTTACAAGTTTTGATACTCTTCCATATTATGAAGGGCCTTCTAACGTTACTTTGACACCAGAAGAATCTTATACTGGACAATTTACAATTACACCAAGTGGTGCAGCTGGTGAGGGATTTAATGAAATTACATATACATATCAAACAGAATTTATAAATTTACAAGCTGAAGGATTAACTTTTACAGTAACAAAGCAAGAAGATTATGATTGGGCTGGTTGGGTAAATACAACGGTTTTATTCGATTTTCCTTTAGTTGAGGGGGCTGACTTGCCTTTTGAGGGATATGAGCTTCTATCAGTAGGAGTAAATGTAATATTTAATGTAATTGGTGAGGCTTATGATATTAATTTCCCTACACTCAAAGCACGCTTATTAGATCCAACTGGTGTTCCTGTTCAAGAAGCAACATCTGCTATCAACGATGGGCAGGGTAGTTTCATATTTACAAGTATCGAACCTGGAACGTATCGAATGGTTATAGGTTCAGATATTAATGGTGACAATTCTTGGGGTGGTCCTGGAGAAATGTCTGGAACTACCGCAAATTTTGAAATTACTGATACAAATATCAATGACCTTGTCATCGTACTATCTCCTGAACTTGAGGGAGTTGCTAATAGCGCACCTGTTATAACCTCAACACCATTTACAGACGCATATGTAAATCAGTCATACTTTTATCCTGTAAGGGCAACTGATGATGATGGAGATAACTTAAACTACTCACTGGAAGTAATTAATAATTCTGATGGTGAGCCAGCTGATTTTATTTCAATAAATCAAAGTGGTAGAGTGAGTGGCACACCACGAGAAGAAGATGCAGGTGAATATTCGGTAAGTATTATTGTGACTGATGGCGTAGATGCAGTTGTCCAAGAATATGTTCTAACCGTTAACGAATAAATGAAACCAAATGGTTCATTGATGAACGATTTTTTTTCATTGATTACACCAGATTACTCTTTCTCTGAAAACCGTACTCCCTCTGCACCAGATTATGGTAAAAAACAATTCTGGGCAGCAATCCCTGGCAAAAAATCTGTTGCTTTACTAGATCCAGAAAAAGTCGTCTCTAATGAGCTGAAAGAGACAGATTGTTTTTTCATCCATCCAACTGGTTTTTTTTTGAAAGAGTGGAATTTCAATCTTGACCAAAATTCAGCAACATCTCAAAGAACAGATCTTATGCTTGCTACCCAAGCATCAGTCTTCAGTGAGAATTGTAATATCTATGCTCCCGAATATCGTCAAGCAACATTTGCAGCAATATCACAAAACCTTGGTAAGGACAGTGTAAACGCGTTAGAAATAGCTTATCAAGATATAAAAGCAGCATTTAAATTGTTTCTTGATCTATACTCAAATGAGAGACCTTTTTTTATAGCTTCACATAGTCAAGGAGCACTTCATGCTCAACGGCTGATCTCCGAGAAAATTTTTAAGGAAGCGCTATCAACAAGACTCATTTCAGCTTATTTAGTTGGTTATCCTTTAGAAGAGGAATACATACAAAAAATTGGGATAGATATTTCAGAAAAATTTTTAGATGAAGGGCGCTTGATTCAATTTCAAACAATAGGTCAGGGTGGTAAAAGACCAAGATTAAAATATTGGATGTTTGACGGAGACAAGTACGCCCTTAAGAAAGTAAAAAAATTAAATACTACTAATCCTATTTCAATGAATACCGCAAGGAGATGGGAAAAAAATGAAATTACCTCTTTTCTTATGCCCAAAATTTCCGGCATTTCACCACTTTTTGATTATGCTGCAAGATTAAAAAATGAAAGTTACGTTAGAAAAATTAATTTTGCTGAAAATCAAAACTTCTCGGCGAAAATAGATGCTCAAGGTTATTTAGAAACAAAAGGGAGTGCCATTGATAGAATTCTTAAAAATGATTTTACGGGCATGAAAGACTTGCACATATGGGATTATCAAATTTTTTGGAAACACTTAAAAATTGATGTTGAAAATAAGATTAAATCTTTAAATTAATATTTTGAAAATAAACATAATACAAAAAATATCATTTGGTTTGGGTGGTGGCGTTAATGCTGTTAAAACTGATTTTTTTGTTTGGTATTTAGGTGCTTATTACTTAACTGTATTAGGTTTAAGTCCAATTTTAACTGGATTTGCTCTTCTTTTAGCCTTATTTGTGGATGCATTAAGTGATCCATTAATTGGGACATTATCAGACAGAATTAGAAGTAAATTTGGGAGAAGACATTTCTTAATGGCTTTTTCACTATTTCCGATATCGCTAAGTTATTTTATGCTTTTTTTACCCAATCCCGATTGGTCAGAAAATCATTTATTTTTATGGTTATCATTCTTTACAATACTTACCAGATTCTCAGTAACGTTATTTGATATACCTCACAGAGCTCTAGCTGCAGAAATTCCTGAAACTTATGAAGATAAGGCAAATATTATGTCTCTCCGAGAGGGTTTCCAATCACTTATTGCACTGTCTCATTCATTTATAATTTTGCCATTTATTAATCTAGATGCTAACGAAAATTGGATTAATGTAGGGATAATAGGCGCAATAATCATGTTTATCTTTGGGTTAATTTCGATTGTTGGCACAAAAGGCTTAATTCCTAAACTATATAAATGGCCTGGAGAACAAAGAAATAATAATTCACTTAAAGAGATTCAAAAACAAATAACCTTTGTTTACAAAAATAAAACTATAATTTTGTTTCTTTTTGGTTCTGTAACAATACAACTTGCATGGGGCTTAGCTAATAGCCTTACATTCTTAACTCAGACTCAATTTTGGGGCTTAACTACACTCCAAATTCAGGAATTTATAAAAATTTATTTTCTTTCAACAATTGTGAGTTGGTTTTTACTTCCAAAATTAGTTAAAAGGTTTGAAAAAAAAACAATCTTAATATTTAGTCTTTTAGTTATAGGGATTTTCCAAGCAGCTCCATTTGTTTTATATAAAATTGGATTGATGCCAGAGTTTGGTGCCAGTTCACTAGTATATTTTCTCTCAGTATTTATTTTTATCACGGGCACTTTTTCTATAATGAGTCTTATGGCACGAGAATCTATGGTTCCTGATATGATTGATCAGGTTCAGCAGGAGTCAAAGCTAAGACAGGACGGAACAATAAGCTCATTAACTTCTTTTTGTGCAAAGTGCATGACAGGGTTAGGTCAATTCTTCTCAATGTTTGTTCTTTGGTTAATTTCTTATCCACAAGGATCGGTTGAAGCTACATATATACAGAGAGAAATGCTTGCTTTATTTCAGGGCCCCATGATAATGCTTTTATTTATCATTCCGATAGCTATATTTTCTGGCTATAAGATAGATAGGAAGAAACATATAGAAATACTTAAAAAAATCAAAACCTAAAAGAAGAATCTTGTTTTATGGTGAAAGAGTATATAATTTAATTTCTAATATAAGAATCTATGGAACTTAAAGACGCAATTGCAAAAAGATATTCTGTAAGAAGCTACCTCAATAAAAAGGTAGATAAAGAATTAGTTAAAGAAATTCTTGAAGTATCAAAAAGAGCTCCCTCAGGAGTAAATTCACAGCCATGGAAGGTATACGTCGTAATGGGAGACGCAAGAGATAGGTTGGTAAGTGATGCTTGTGAAAGGTTTGATAAAGGAGAATTGGAAAAAGAACAATATCAAGTGTATCCAATTGAAAGACCTGATTGGTATAAAGCAAGACAAAGAGCTTCAGGATTTGCATTGTACGGAGCTGTGGGTATTGGAAGAGAGGATGCTGATAAAAGAATCGTTCAAGCTAGAAAGAATTATGAGTTTTTTGGAGCCCCAGTTGGTATCTTTGTAACTGTTCATAAATCAGTTGGGCCAAATGGTTGGGGCCATGTAGGACATCTTATTCAAAATATATGTTTAGCTTCAGTTGATGCAGGTCTTGCAACATGTCTGCAAGAAGCTTGGGCAGGATTTCCTAATTTGATAAAAAACCATGTTGGTTATGGTGATGAAGAGACACTTTGGTGTGGCATTGCATTAGGCTATGAAGATACTGAACATCCTGTAAATAGTTTTAGAACAGAACGAGAAGAATTTGAAAGCTACGCTAAAATTCTTGAGTAATGAAAGAATTTTCTTATCCCAGTAAACACGGAAAGCTAAGAGGTGTTATCTGGAATAAAGTTAAAAACCCTATAGCGACTGTCCAGATTTTACACGGCCTTGTTGAATATCATGCTCGTTATGACGAAACAGCAAAATTTTTGAATAAACATGGATTTATAGTTTATTGCAACGATCACCTCGGCCATGGTCTTAATGTGGCTGATGGTTATCCTAAAGGATTCTTTAAAGATGAAGGTGGTTACGATGCAGTAGTTGACCAACTTAACGAATTAAATTCAATTATTAGAAAGGAAAACCCTACCATTAGACATTTTGTACTAAGTCATAGTTTGGGCACATGTCTTCTTTTATCTTTGCTTAAAAGAAATATATTTTTTGATGGAGTAGTAATGAGTGCTGCATTTAGCGTGAGCAGGCTTATGTTGTCTTTAAATAAATTGATTCTACTACCTGAATATTTTATCAAAGGAAAAATGGGAATAAGTGACCAAATGGAAAAGCTAACCACAAAAAAACATAATTCATTTTTTGAACCTATCAGAACATCCCACGATTATTTATCAAGCGATAGGCTAAAAGTGGATGAATATGTTGCAGATGAATTATGTGGATATCCCAACACAACGCAACTATGGCAAGATCTAGCAAATGGTTTCTATGATTTATGGAGCAAAACGACTTTTAGTGATTTTGATGAAAAAATTCCATTTCTTCATATCACTGGAGACCAAGATAAAGTTAATAATGATGGCGCACAGGCAGAAAACATACATAATTTATTAATTCAATCAGGTTTCAAATCAGAATTAAAAATATACAGAGGTATGAGGCATGAGCCATTTCAAGAAAAGAAAAGACAGAGAGTCTTTAAAAGCGTTTTAGATTTTTATTTATCAAATATTTAAGATCTTCTTCTCGAAGGTTGTACATATGATTGGAGAATTAAAATCCTCTCAGTAATAATTTCACGAATTTTAAAATTATTTCTAGCAATTCTTCGAGCTTCTTGTAGATCTCTTAAGGCATCTTCATATCTTCCAGAATAAAAAAGAAATTCACTATTGGTTAGATGATAACCTAACATGTTATTGCTATTTTTTTGGACCTGACTTAGGTCTTTTAATAAATTTATATCAACTGGTCTATAGAATTTTATATCTTCTAAAACTTGTTCAGCCGCAACATAATCTTCTGCTAATATATGTGCATTTGCTAGGTTATAGCTTAAAGGGTAGTTTCCAAGTGATACTGCTAAAAGTCTATTGGTATAATCTTTACTTTTTCTTATATTCCCTGATTCTGTATAAACTTCTGCAATACTGGTTTTGATAATTAAATTATCTGGATGTTTTTCTTCAAGGCTATTTAATAATTCAAGTGATCTTGTGAAGTTTAATTTTTTCTTTTCAATCAAAGCTCTTAAATAAATATCTTCATCATTTTTACCTATGTCTTTTTCGATAGATCTAATTGAAAGATTATCTGTCATCAAGAATTCAACCCTTTTTTTAATTAACTGGAAGTTAAAGCTATCGACTGTGCCAGAACTTGGGTACTCACGAGCTCTCTCCCTTGACTCAGTAATTCTTCTAGTTGTAATGGGGTGGGTGAGTAGGAACTCTGGAATATTATCCCCAGATAATCTTCTTACTTCTTGCATATTCTTGAACATTTCTGACATCTGAACAGTGTCATAACCTGATTTTTGTAATGTTAAATAACCTTCACGATCTGCTTCAGTTTCGTAAAGTCTTGAGAACCTTAATCGTTGTGCTGCAAGTATTCCTTGGCCCCCAATTACTGCAGCAGGGCTATTAGTTGCTACTGCTACAACTATTGAAGCCAAGACAGTTGCGAGACTTTGATTACTTCTGTCACTTCCTTCAAGTATTTGCCTAGCAAAATGTCTTTCGCTTAAGTGTGCTAATTCGTGTGCAATAACTGATGCAAATTGAGCTTCGTTATCTGAATATTTAAAAAGGCCTGCATTTACACCTATGATTCCACCCGGGGCAGCAAAAGCATTTAGAGAGTTATCTTCAATCACTAATAACTCAAATGCTTTTTTATTTACTTTGCTTTTTTCACCAATTTTATAAATAAATAATTCAGTCCATTCTTGAACGATAGGATCATATAGAATTGCTGACTCTCTTTTTAAGTCTCTCAAAAATTGTCTTCCTAATGCTTCTTCTTCTGTTTCTGAAACTGCTCCACTTAATCTGTCACCTATCAAAGGTAATTCAATACTGCTTTCCTGTGCGTGCGCGACAATGCTTGTTAATATTAGTAAAGAAGTTAGGATGGTTTTTTTAATCATTAGTTTTAACTATAATTATTTGATAAGTATTTTATAGGAAGATTCAATAAAAAATGAAATTAAATAACTTAATAAAGAACCAACAATTCATGTTTATGGTCATGGTTCTGTTATTTGGCTTCTTTTCATTATGGGTTGTTGGAAACCTTTCGACTCCAATACTTACAAGTATTGTCTTAGCTTTATTATTTAGACCTATGCAAGTTTATTTTACAAAAATAGGTATCCCAGAAAGACTTAGTGTTTTCATTACTTTTTTTACTGCTGTTTTACTAGCAACGTTATTCTTTCTTATTTTTATACCTTTATTTATAAATGAGGCAAATAGGTATCTAACCGAGTTACCAAGTTTAGCAGTAATAGTGGAGCCATTAACAGACTTATTGGGAGAGGTAAATGCTCCAAATGAATCTATTGAAGGAGCTCAAAGTTTCTTAACTGAAATTTCTGGCTTTGCCAGTGATGCAGTTTCATTTGGCATTTCCCGCCTGCAAGATACGGCAAATCTATTTTTAAGCATTATTTTAGTACCAATTTTTTTATTCTTTTGGTTATGGGATACAAACACGCTTTCTTCTGGTTTTTCAAAACTAGTGCCAAAGAAAAGAAAATTCTTGGCTAGAGTTTGGACAGAAACAAATACAAATTTTCAAAACTATTTCAAAGCAAAGTTCATTGAAGTTTTTATTGTCGCAGTCACGGGTAGTTTTATGTTTTGGGCATTAGGGTTAAACAGCCCAGTTCTATTGGGGGTTTCCTTTGGATTAAGCCAACTTATACCGTTTTTTGGTCCAGTATTTATGACATTCCCAGTACTTATAGTGAGTCTCGCCCAATTTGGTCTAGATCCTTATGTAATTGTGATATTGCTATTTTACGCACTTTTACAGAATATTGACGGCAACATTTTCTTACCATTCTTAATGTCAGGTGTTGTGAAATTACCGGCAGTGGTTGTTTTGCTCTCCGTATTTCTTTTTGGAGCTATTTTTGGAATATGGGGTGTCTTTTTTGCGGTGCCAATTGCAAGTTTTATAAAATCACTTATGGATAATTGGAAATATGTTGATTCCTAAAGCGTACATATAAAGTTGTAAACTTCCTCGACATGTCCAGATACTTTTACACCACGCCACTCTTTTATTACGTTTCCATCTGGATCAATAATAAATGTACTTCTATCAATCCCCATATATTTCCTGCCATACATAGATTTTTCTTTCATTACTCCATATGCATTACACATTTTTTCATCGGGATCAGATATTAATGGAAAATTTAGTGACTCCTTTTCAATAAAGCTTAAATGGGACTTGATTGAGTCTCTTGAAACTCCAATAATTTTACAATTTTTCTTTGCAAGCTTTTCTTTGTAATCCCTAAAGTCTTGGCTTTCAAGAGTGCATCCAGATGTTTTATCTTTAGGATAAAAATAAATTATTAAGAAACTACCTTTATAATCACTGAGACCAATATGATTGTTTTCATCAATCAGGCCTAAAAAATTTGGGGCTTTTGATTTATCATTCATGTTTAAATTATAAGAAAAAAAAAATTGAAAGGAAGTATTGTAGCAATTGTAACCCCTATGTTAAAAAATGGGGATATTGATTTCACATCATTCAAAAATTTATTAGGTTTTCATTCTAATGCAGGTACCGATGGAATTGTTCTTGTTGGAACAACTGGTGAATCAGCAACTTTAAATAAAAATGAAAAGGCAGAAATTTTCGAATTTGCAAACTCAAATACAGATATTCCTTTGATGGCAGGAGTAGGCAGCTCTTCAACAACAGATGCCATAGAATTAGTCGAGTGTGCATTAGAAAATGATATCAGAGAATGTTTGGCAGTAACGCCTTACTATAACAAGCCATCTCAAATTGGATTAGAACTTCATTACAAAGAACTCTCAAAAGTAGGTGCTGAAATAATTCTATATAATGTCCCAGGTAGAACTGGTGTTGATTTGCTGCCCTCAACTATTGAAAAATTATTAGATATAAGAAAAATTACGGGCATAAAAGAAGCAGTAAATACTAAAGAGCGATTTTTAGCATTAAGTAAAATTAAGGATAAAAGATCTGATTTTAAATTATATTCTGGTGATGATCCCAGTTATGTTGAATTTATGAGATTTAAAGGGGATGGAGTAATTTCAGTTGCAGCAAATATAATGCCAAACGAAATGAAAGAGCTTTCAAACCTCTGTTTCGATAAAAATTTCAGTGAAGCCGAGAAGATTATTAAAAATTATCAGGAAATTTTTAAACTTTTATTCATTGAAGCCAGTCCAAGTCCATGTAAATACATACTTGAAAAATTATCTCTACTAGAGAATAATCTAAGATTACCGTTGCATCCACTTTCCGAGGTATATAGGGACAAAATATATGAAGCATTTAAAAATATTTAGCATAGTTTTAATATCTACACTGGTGTTACAAAATTGCACCATTCCTGAAAGCAGAAAACAATATTGCCCTGAGGACGGCTGTTTGCTTGAAAAAAGAGAAAATCCAAATGAGAGATACTCTAGTGAGGGCGAGGCGCTTAAAACAAATGGTGAATTTGAGTCATTGGAAACTTTAGATGAGTTTCCTATTCCTCCCAAGACTCCTAGCTTCATAAAAGAAGGTGAAATGCCAAGACCAAAGAAAATATTCTCATCAATTGGTTCTGAAAATGTTGAAGTCAGAAGGCTGGGTGAAATTTATTGGATTTATGTAGAGGCATTACCATCAAAATCTTGGCCACTAATAAAAGATTTTTTTGCTGATGAAGAGTTTGAGCTTACTAATGATAATCCTACACTAGGTAAAATCACCGCCCATAAGAACCAAAAATTATTTCTTACCCTTGAACATGGCATAAAGAATAATAGCTCCGAAATTTACTTACTTGATGATAAAGATTCAAGTGTGGAGCTTGCATATTTTGAAGATTTAGCTGCTTATATCTCTCTAAACCTCCCAGGTTATGAAGGAAACTCTATTGCCGCTCAAGGCTTAAACTTAAATAAGAAAGCAAGGATTGTGTACGTTAAAAAAGAAATTGGAATTGAATTTAGGCTACCATTTGATAGAACTTGGTCTGCATTATCAAGAGCAGTTGATAAAGCAGATTTACAGGTTATAGACAGAAATCGAGATCTTAAATACATTCAAATAAAACTTGATGCTCAGGAAGATGGATTTTTTAATAGCCTATTTCGCAGAGGCAATGATAATGAAGGGGAAGCAGACTATGAATTGGTTTTTTCAGAGGTTGAGGGAAATACAATTCTAGAATTTAAGAAGCTATCTAACAGTGAATTTTCTGTAGATGAATTGGTGGATGTAATTAATGAGTCATTATCATGATTGAAAAAGGGAGCTTAATATCTGAAGGGAAGGCAAAATCCCTTTATGAGACACAAAACAAAAATGAGCTATTAATGGTCTATCGAGATGACACGTCAGCATTTGATGGAAAAAAGAAAGAAGCATTGAAGGGCAAAGGAGAAATCAATAATAAGTTTAATGCTTATATTATGAATTTCTTAGACGAAAACGGGATTGATACTCATTATGTAGATACTATTTCAGACAATGAAAGTTTAGTTCATAAACTTGATATGCTACCTGTAGAGTGCGTTGTAAGAAATATTGCAACTGGTTCGATTTGCAGAAGATTGGGGGTTGAGCAAGGGTTAAAATTTGAGAAGCCTCTTTTCGAATTTTTTCTTAAAGATGATGAGCTTGGCGACCCCTTGATAAATGATAACCACATAATTGCCTTTAGTTGGGGCACAGAGGATGAAATAGCAGTTATGAAAGAAAAAACATTAATTATTAACAAACTTCTTTGTCAGATATTTTCCGATGTTGGGCTTATTCTTGTGGATTATAAAGTTGAATTTGGTAGGAAAGATGGAAGAATAATCCTTGGTGATGAATTTACTCCTGATGGATGTAGAATCTGGGATAAAGAAACAGGCGAGAGTCTTGATAAAGACCGATTTAGAAAAGATCTAGGAGATGTTGTCGAATCTTATCAAATAGTAGCTCATAAGCTTGGAATAAGTATTTAAATATTAGTCTAAGGCCCCACATAAAGTTATAATTAAATCATGAAAAGTAATTTAGTATATTTTGATTATGCGTCTACAACGCCAGTTGATAAAAGAGTTGCAGAAAAAATGCACGAGTGTCTTCTATTAGACGGTAATTTTGGTAACCCTGCTTCAAGATCACATGAATTTGGATGGAAAGCTGATGAGGCAGTTGAAAAAGCAAGGCTTCATGTAGCAAATCTTGTAAAAGCTGATTCTCGTGAAATAGTTTGGACTTCTGGTGCAACTGAATCAGATAACTTGGCAATTAAGGGTGCAGCAAGATTCTATAAGGACAGAGGTAAACATATTATTACCTCAAAAATTGAACACAAAGCAGTATTAGATCCATGTCGTCAGCTTGAAAGAGAGGGTTTTGAGATTACTTATTTAGACCCAGATGAAAATGGGGTTATTTCTCTAGATAATATTAAGAAACATGTAAAAGACTCAACAATACTTCTATCAATCATGCATATCAATAATGAATTAGGAGCTGTGAACGATATCGAGGAGATAGGTAAGTTCACAAGAGAAAATAATATTATTTTTCATGTTGATGCAGCGCAAAGCACCGGTAAGTTGCCAATAGATTTATCAAAACTCGATGTTGACTTAATGTCATTTTCTGGCCACAAAACTTATGGTCCAAAGGGAATTGGAGCCCTTTATGTAAGTAGAAAACCAAGAATTAGGCTTGAGGCACTTATTCACGGTGGAGGGCACGAAAGAGGTTTCAGATCTGGCACTTTACCAACTCACCAAATTGTTGGAATGGGTGAAGCATTTCGTATTGCAGCAGATGAAATGGAAAAAGACAATCATAATATCGCACAGCTAGCAGATTTATTCTGGAAGGAAGTCTCTGATATAGAAGAGATTTATCTAAATGGAAGCTTTGAAAATAAAATTCCTAACATTACTAACATTAGTTTTGCCTATATAGAAGGTGAATCTTTGATCATGGCACTAAAAGATGTTGCTGTCTCATCTGGCTCTGCTTGCACATCAGCAAGCCTTGAACCCTCCTATGTTTTAAGGGCACTTGGTCGAGCAGATGAATTAGCGCACAGCTCAATTAGGTTCTCATTTGGTAGATTTACGACTGAAAAAGAAGTTAAAATGGTTGCGGAAACAACTAAGAGAGTTGTCCGTCAACTTAGAGAGCTTTCGCCTCTTTGGGATATGTATAAAGATGGTGTAGATCTTGAAAAAGTTGAATGGGTGACCCACTAATAGATTATGTACTCGAGAAAGGTAATACAAAAGTTTGAAGAAACACTGAATAATCCACAGGCCCATAATGTCGGGCGTATGGATGCAAAAGCTAAAAATGTTGGAACAGGCATGGTTGGGGCGCCAGCTTGTGGAGATGTAATGAGACTTCAAATTGAAGTCAATGACAAAGACGTCATAACAGATTGCAAATTTAAAACATATGGTTGTGGATCTGCGATTGCATCAAGTCAACAAATGATTGAAATGCTCATTGGCAAAACATTAGATGAAGCTAAAAATATTAAAGACAGAGAAATAGCAGAACTACTTGAACTCCCATCCATCAAAATACACTGTAGCGTTCTAGCTGAAGATAGTATAAAGAAAGCCATAGCGGATTATGAATCCAAGAAAGCATAAGCCTGAACCTTTAAATTTCACTACAAAAGCATTAGCGCATTTCAAGCATATGGTCTCTATGCAAGGTAAAGAGAATAAGGTAAAACTTGGTGTTAAAAAGATGGGTTGTAATGGCTATTCTTATTTTTTTGAATTTACAAGTAGAGCCAATAAATCCGACCATAAAATTATGGTAGATGATATAGAGTTTTACATACCTACAGATTCATTAGAAATTATAAGAGGTAGCCAAGTTGATTTTACAATAGAAGGATTAAATCAAGGCGTTAAATTTATTAATCCAAATGCCAGTGCTGTATGTGGCTGTGGAGAGAGCTTCACAGTTAGGGACGAAAAATTTAGTTCAGATACAAAGACTGCTCAAAAAAAAAATTAAAAATATTGCCACATGAGGTGATATGTCCTGAAGGTTTAACAATAGAACTCGAAAAAAATGAGACTATTCTAGATGCATGCCTCAGGAACGGAATAAATCTCGAGCATGCATGTGAAAAAGCATGTGCCTGCACAACTTGCCATGTAATTATTAAGGAAGGTTTTGATAACCTTGATTTTGCTTCAGATGAAGAAGAAGACATGCTAGATAAGGCATGGGGGCTAGAATCAAATTCCAGGTTAAGTTGTCAGGTTTTTCCAGTAGATGATGTCACTGTAATAGAGATACCAAAATATACTATTAACCAAGTTTCTGAGTTAACATAACATGCTTAAGTGGGTAGATACTCTAGATATTGCGATTGAATTATCTGAAAAACATCCGGATATTGATCCTCAGTGGATAAATTTTGTAGATTTACGAAAGTTAGTTGTAGAGCTCGAAGATTTTGATGATATTCCAGATAAGGTGAACGAAAAAATTCTTGAATCTATTCAACAAAATTGGATTAAGGAGATAGATTAAGATGGAAATGACATTATCAATCATTAAGCCAGATGCAGTGGCAAAAAACGTTATAGGTCGAATTGAACAAAGATTTGAAGATGCAGGATTAAAAATTGTAGCTTCAAAAATGCTCCATTTGAGTGTTGAAAAAGCGCACGGATTCTATGCTGAACATGAAGGTAAGCCTTTTTTTAATGCACTGGTAGAATTTATGACATCCGGTCCAGTTGTGGTGCAAGTTCTTGCTGGAGAAAATGCAATCATGCTTAATAGAGAATTAATGGGCAATACTAATCCAAAAGATGCAGAAGCAGGTACTATCAGAGCAGACTTCGCAGAGTCTATTGATGCAAATGCAGTTCATGGTTCTGACTCACCTACAAGCGCGCAAAGGGAAATAGAATATTTCTTCGAAAGCACAGAAATTTTTGGTTAAACAAATTGGATAAACAGCCGGTTCAAAGAAAAGCTACGAAAAAAATTTGGGTAGGTGATGTCCCGGTTGGTGGAGGTTCACCTATATCTGTTCAATCAATGACAAATACTGAGACATTAGATGTCTCTGCAACTGTCAATCAAATTAATCAATTAGAAGAAGCAGGAGCAGATATTGTAAGGGTTTCTGTTCCAAGTATGGATGCTGCAGAAGCATTTAAACTTATCAAACAACAATCAAAAATTCCTTTAGTTTCAGATATACACTTTGATTACAAAATAGCGTTGCAAGTTCTTAAATATGGTGTTGATTGTGTAAGGATAAATCCTGGAAATATTGGCAATGAAAAGAAAATTAAAGAAGTAATCAAAGCTGCTAGCGACCTTGATGTTCCAATAAGAATTGGTGTAAACGCTGGATCTTTAGAGAAAGATTTACAAAAAAAATATGGCGAGCCTAATGCAGATGCACTCGTGGAGTCAGCTATGAGGCATGTGAATATATTATTGGATAATAATTATGACAACTTTAAATTGAGTATTAAATCTTCTGATATTTTCATGGCTGTTGAGAGTTACGTAAAAATCTCAGAATTGATAGAACAACCATTGCATTTGGGCATTACAGAATCAGGCTCTTTAAAAACAGGTACAGTGAAGTCTTCTATAGGTTTAGGGTCGTTATTAATGCAAGGTATTGGAGACACGATAAGGGTTTCTCTTGCATCAGATCCAGTCGACGAAGTAAATGTAGCATGGGAAATGTTAAAGTCCTTGAAAATTAGATCTAGGGGTGTAAAAATTGTCGCCTGTCCAAGCTGCTCAAGGCAGAACTTCCAAGTTATTAATACTGTTAATAAGCTTGAAAATGATCTTTCTCATTTGAAGGAGGAGGTTACATTGGCGGTGATAGGTTGTTACGTTAACGGGCCAGGGGAATCAAAGGTAGCTGACGTTGGTGTAACGGGAGCATCTCCTAAGCATTTAATATACTTAAACGGAAAGCCAGCTTATAAAGTTGAAACTAATGACCTTGAAAATGTTCTAATTAAAGAAGTGACAAAAATTGCAGAACAAAAAAGAAATACAATTTTAAAACAATGAAGGATTTAAAAACAATAAGAGGAATGCCTGATCTCTATGATGAAGAAGTAGAGAGAATTTCTATTGTTGAAAAAACTTGCCTTGAAACTTTTAAAAGTTTCAATTTCCAAGAATTTAGAACACCTGTAATTGAAAACAAATCATTATTCCAAAGATCAGTTGGAGAAAGTTCAGATATTATCCAAAAAGAAGTATACGAATTTGAAGATAGAAATGGTGAGTTATTATGTTTGCGACCAGAGGGAACTGCTGGACTTGTTAGAGCATTGATCACAAATGGCCTTATGAATGATGAAATTAAAAAATTCTTCTATTTGGGCCCAATGTTTAGATATGAGAGGCCTCAAAAGGGGAGAAAAAGACAATTCTTTCAAGCAGGCGCAGAGTTAATTGGGGAAGAATCTACGAAAAGCGATGTAGAAATTATTTTATTAGCAAAAACAATCCTAGAAAAACTCAACATTAAATATACATTAGAAATAAACTATCTTGGCAAAGAAGATTCACTTAATTCTTACCGTTCATACTTGAGAGAATACCTTCAAAATTTTAAGGATGAATTAGGTGAAAAGGTATACTCAAGGTTGCAAAGAAATCCAATAAGATTAATTGATTCTAAAGACAGTAATATTCAGGAAATTTGTAAAAACGCAAGTGACATTTCAGAATTTTTAAATAATGAAGAAAAAGAATCATTCAAGCGAACAATCAAATCTCTGAATGACCTAAAAATAGAATTTAACGTAAATAAAAAATTAGTTAGAGGTTTAGATTACTATACAGGAACAGTCTTTGAATTTATAGCAGATGGTCTTGGCGCTCAAAATGCTGTGATAGGTGGTGGAAGGTACGATAATCTTATTAAGGATTTAGGGGGCAGAGATCTACCTGCTATTGGTTTTGCTCTAGGTATAGATAGGCTAGCAGAAATAATAAACGTAGCTGAAAGGAAAAAAGATATTTTCATTGGTAGTGTAGATGATGATTCGATAAATTATGCCCAATATATTGGAAACAAATTACGAGAAAATATTGAGGGATTAGTTGTTGAGAATTACCTTGGAAATGCAAATGTTGCAAAACAACTTAAAAAAGCTGATTCTCAAGGCTTTAAATTTGTTATGATAGTCGGCCAAGAGGAGCAAAATACCAAATCTTTTAAATTAAAAAATTTAAACGATGGCACTGAAAATACTTTAGGCGAAGAAGAATTGGTGGAGTTTTTAAATGGTCGATAGAATTTTAGATTTTTTAAAGAATAAATATTTTATTGGTTCTGTTGTTGCAATTTTTCTTGGGCTTTCGATTAATTCTGTAATTTCTTACTTGCAAGAAAAAGCTAATGAAGAAGAATTCATAAAGTTTCAGGAAATAAACAACTCACTTTCTGGTGAAACCTTAATTGACTTAGAAGATGTAGATCTTGAATTTGACTCAGTTGGATTTGAAATTATTACAAAATCAGTATTTGCTAAAAAAGCACTGGATGAACAAAATTTTTCTGAAGCTATCAAACTATTTGAAGACGTTTTTAATGAAATAAAGGATAGTTCAATTTCAAAGGAAACTAAAGAAATCTTACTGGAACAATACTATGAAAATTTAGTTAGGCTTACTATGGAACTCGATAATTTTAATAAAGGTGATAGCTTGATTAAAGAAAATCAATTCAGTACAGCTAGGTATCATGATGTCGCAGGAGATTTTTACAAATATTTTCAGGAAAATGAAACAGCTAATTATCACTATGATCAAGCAATATCTTTGAACATTGACGAATCTCAAAAAAATTTATTAAAACTCAAGAAACCGCTTAATTAAGATGAAAAACTTTTATTTAATATCTACCATTTTTTTACTTTCTTCTTGTCAAACATTGAGCTCAATTCAAGAAACTCTTGGTTTTGTTCAAGAAGATCCAAATGCGCCTGTTAAGCTTGATGAAAACTATGAAAGCTTTCTGGATATTAGCTGGGAAAAAAAATTAGAGAAGCCATTACTAGACCTAAATTTTTTTAAAGAAAATATTAAAGCCAACATATTTTTTGATGCAAATGCTGGCACTATTTATAACTTAAATGAAAAGCAACTTGAATTAATTGATATTGATACAGGTTCGTTGATTGATGTCTTTGGGCTAGAAACTGACAGAATTATCTCTGGAGTTTCAGTTGGCTATAATTCCTTTTTTTATGTCGATGCAGATGGAATTGTTTACGCTCACGACGCTAATACAGGAGACCTTAAATGGACAAAAGATCTTGAAGATGTGGTGCTTTCAAAAATTTTAATAACTCCAACTCTAGCGTTCTTACAGACTTCTTCTGACATTTTATATGGCATAGATTTACAAACCGGAGAAACTAAATGGCAAAAACAAGCTCAGGCTCCACTTCTTTCAATAAGAGGTACAGCCTCTCCAATAACTTACGAAGGTTTAATTTTTACAAGTTTTTCAAATGGAAGATTGGCAGCGGTAAGAGCGGTTGATGGTATTCAATTATGGGAGAAGCCAATTTCAAGACTTAAAGGTTCTACAGAACTTGAAAAGCTAATGGATGGTGACTCTGATGCCATTAGTGTTAATGAAGATGTATTTGTAGCAAATTACAATGGATCTTTAACAAGATTTAATATCAGAAGTGGTGATAAAGTGTTTTCTGTTGATCATTCAACTTCAAAATCAATAATATTTAACAAAGGGAAAATACTTTCAATTAACACTGATGAAGAAATTGTTGGTTTTAATGCATCAAATGGAACAGAAGCTTGGAGAAGTCAAAAATTTAAAAATAGAGGTTTAACAAACTTAATTTTGAATGACGACAAGATTTATTTTGGTGATTTTGAAGGTTATATCCATCAACTTGATTCTGATACAGGAATGATTACAGGATTAACCAAAACTAGTTTAAAATCTATATCTCAAATAGCCATTTTTTCAGATAAATTATTTGCACAAGACATTGACGGATCCCTTGTTGGATTTAACCTAAAATAAATGAGTATAACTGTTGCACTTGTCGGTAGAACTAATGTCGGCAAATCATCTTTATTTAATAAATTGGCAAAATCTAAATCAGCAATAGTGTCTGAACAAGAAGGCTTAACGAGGGACATAAAATCTGCTTCCATTCAGGAGGAAAATAAATCAATAAATTTAATAGATACAGGTGGTTTTTTTACTTCAAAAGATGATGCATTTGAGGAAATGATTCTATCTAAAGCATATGAAGCAATAGAGATTGCTGAACTAATTTTATTTGTAGTTGATAAAAAATTTGGGATTTCACCTTTTGATAAAGAAATTGCCTCATTTATAAGAAAAAGTAATAAAGAGGTAATAATGGTCATAAACAAAATTGATGTTAAGACTCTAGAAGGCACCTCAATTTTTGAAGAACTAGGATTTAGAGAAAAAATTGAGGTAAGTGCTGAACATAATTTAGGAATTGATAAATTAAAAAAATTAATATTCTCTAAAGTGAAAGAAGAAGAAACTTTTTTTGAAAATAACATTCCAAAAATTTGTATTTTAGGTAAGCCAAATGTGGGTAAGTCCTCAACTATTAACTCAATTTCAAATGAAAAGAAAATGATTGTTTCAGATGTTCCAGGAACAACTATTGATTCTGTTGATACCAAGATTACTTATAAAAATAAAGATTATATGTTTATAGACACAGCCGGAATTAGAAAAAAAAGTAAAACTATATCTAAAGAAGAAAAATTCTCTGTCATCAAGTCATTGGAGTCTAATAAAATCGCGGATTTATCAATCATAATGCTTGATGCATCAAGTTTCTTACTTGATCAGGATAAAAAATTGCTAGAAAAAGCTAGAGATAATGGCAGAGCAATAATAATTGCAGTTAATAAAACAGATCTGCTTGATAAAACTTCTTTGGATAAGATTCAAAAAACTCTTAATGATGATTCTATGTTCAGTGGACTGCCTATTTGTTTTATTTCTGCAAAAAAAAGAGAGGGCATTAGACACCTATTTGATTATGTTTATAGAGTTCTGGAGAACGTAGATAAAAAAATATCCACAAATAAATTAAATAACATCTTGAGAAAAGCACTTGATACTAAATCTATTCCATTTAAAGGTAAATTCAAACCAAAATTAAGATTTGTGCATCAAGGAGGAAAGAATCCACATGTTATTACGCTTCATGGAAACTCGCTTGAGAAACTTGAAGGAAGTTATAAGAGATTTCTAAATAATTTCTATCAAAATAAATTAGGCTTATTGGGGATAACTCTTAAACTAAAATTCATTACCTCCAAAAATCCCTATAAATCTTAATTTTGTCCGCTTAATTGCATTAAGATATTCTATAATACTGCTGAAAATGACTAGGCGCCCAACTTTTATAAATCTTCTTTTAATTAAGTTACCTATTACTGCTATTTCTTCAATAACACATAGAGTATCAGGCATAATTAATTTTTTTATCGCCATACCAACTTTTGTACTCTTATTTCTAACAGATTACTTGTTAAATAATGATCTAAATTGGAATAGTGAAAAGTTTAACTTAGAGGTGAAGCTACTTATTTCATTATCTATTCTTTCAATCACCTATCACATTTTCTCAGGCTTAAGACACCTTATAGCTGATTTTTCTAACTATGGTCATGAGTTTTCTGAAGCAAAATCTTCAGCGCGAGTTGCATTCATTTTAACTTTGTTGGTTTCATTTTTTTTAATTTTGGAGGTTTGGTAAATGGGTACTTCTCTTTGGTTAGCCCAACGTTTTAGCTCGATCATAATACTTAGCTATATACTTTTTATACTAATTAGCTATTTTGCAAAATCATATGATCTTGATGCTCAAGTTTGGATTTCAGATATAACTTCTATAGAAATGAAAATATTTACTAGTTTATTTCTAATAGCAATTATCGGGCATGCACTACAAGGTTTAAAAGCAGTTGAGGATGATTATTTTACAGAACGAACCATTGGAATGTTTCTGCCTGGAATAAGCCAGCTTGCAAAATTTTTAAGATATACATATAGAGCCTTTATAGGTTTAGTGATAATTATATTGAGTTACGTTACTGTTTTGAGTTATTTAATGGAAGTTTAAATAGATGATGTTTATAATTATGTATAAGTAAAATTGATAATGGAAATTAGTGGAATAAACATATCAGAAAAAAACTTTGATGTCGCAATCATTGGTGGTGGAGGCTCTGGTCTTAGAGCTTCTTTAGAAATTTCAAAATCGGGTTTAGATGTAGCTGTAGTTTCCAAAGTATTTCCAACTAGATCTCATACTGTTGCAGCGCAAGGAGGCATCACCTGTGCAATAGCAAGTGCTGATCCTAACGATGATTGGAGATGGCATATGTTTGATACTGTGAAAGGTTCTGACTACATTGGTGATCAGAATGCAATTGAATATATGTGCTCTGAGGGTCCAGATGCAATTTTTGAATTAGAACATATGGGATTACCTTTTTCACGTTTTGAAAATGGTCGAATATATCAAAGACCATTCGGAGGTCAGTCAAAAGAATTTGGTGAAGGAGGTCAAGCAGCAAGAACATGCGCTGCAGCCGATAGAACTGGCCATGCTCTTCTGCATACTCTCTACCAAGCAAATTTAAAAGCAGGTACTAAATTTTTAAATGAGTGGTTTGCAATTGATCTGATAAAGAATGACGCAGGGGCCATTAAAGGTTTAAGTTGTTTTGATATGGAAACTGGAGAAGTTTCAATAATAAAATGTAACGCAGTTGTCCTTGCAACTGGAGGAGCTGGACAAGTATATGAACAGAATACAACTTCTTTAATTTGCACAGGAGATGGTTTGGGTATGGTTCTTAGACAAGGACATCCTTTACAAGATATGGAAATGTGGCAATTTCACCCAACTGGATTATATGGTAATGGATCTCTTATGACAGAAGGCTGTAGGGGTGAAGGAGGATACCTTATTAATTCAGAGGGCGAAAGATTTATGCCTAACTATGCTCCAAAAGCAAAAGATTTAGCTTCTAGAGATGTTGTATCTAGATGTATTGTTCAGGAAATTTTAGCTGGAAGAGGTTGTGGTGAGAATAAAGATCACGTATTACTTAAAATAGATCATTTAGGTGCAGATGCAATTATGAAAAAACTTCCAGAAATTAGAGAAATATCTATGACATTTGCAAATGTGGACCCAATTAAAGCACCTATCCCTGTTGTTCCAACCTGCCATTACATGATGGGAGGCATACCTACTAATGTGCATGGCCAAGTAATTACTAGAGAAAATGGGAATGATTCAGTTATAGATGGTTTGTATTCAATTGGTGAAGCTGCAAATGTTTCAGTGCATGGTGCAAATAGACTTGGTGGCAACTCTCTACTAGATTTGGTAGTTTTTGGAAGAGCTGCAGGCAGACATATTAATGAATGTGCAAAAGAGTCAAGCTCGCTAAATGTCTCAAAATCAAATATTGAAGAATCATTAGATACATTTAGTAAAATTCAAAATACAAAACAAGGTGAGTCTGTATTTAGTCTTAGATCAGAGATGCAAAATGTAATGCAAAATTACTTCGGTGTTTATAGAAATGAAAAACTTATGAAAGAGGGCATTTCAAAACTTGAGGAAATTACTGAAAGAACAAAAAATATTCATTTAATGGATAAATCAAATCAATTTAATTCTGAAAGAGTTGAAGTTTTAGAATATTTAAATTTATTAGAAATTGCTAATGCAACTGCTTACTCTGCAATGGAAAGAAAAGAGAGTAGAGGTGCTCATGCGAGAGAGGATTATCCAGAAAGAAATGATCAAGACTGGTTATGTCATTCATTATTCTTTAAGGATAAAAATATTGTCACTAAAAGAGAAGTAAATTTATCTCCAAAAACTGTTGAAGCATTTAAGCCAAAGGCAAGGGTATATTAATGCCAGATAAATTTTTATTAAGTCTCTATCGTTTTGATCCTGAAAAAGACGAGAGACCTTACATGTCTGACTATGAAATATTTTATCCTGAAACTGGAAATATGATGGTAATTGATGCAATCAGGCAAGCTCAAGAAAAAGACTCTACGGTAACATTTAGAAGATCTTGTGCTCAAGGTGTTTGCGGATCAGATGGAGTAAATATGAATGGTCAAAATGGTTTGGCATGTATTACACCAGTAGCAGATGTTATAACAAGAGGAAAACTTGAAATAAGGCCACTACCAGGCCTTCCTGTCGTAAAAGATTTAATAGTTGATATGAAACCATTTTATAAACAATATGAAAAAATAAAACCATTCTTAGACAATGAAGATGAAGTAACTACTGGACATGAAAGATTACAAACACCTGAGGATAGGGATAAATTAGATGGTCTCTATGAATGCGTTTTATGTGCGTGTTGTTCAACAAGCTGCCCTTCATTCTGGTGGAATCCAGAAAAATTCGTTGGCCCTGCGGCATTATTGCAAGCTTATAGGTTTATTGCAGATACTAGAGACAATCAGAAAAGAGCAAGGCTTAAAAAACTTAATGATGCTTTCAGTGTTTATCGATGTCATGGGATAATGAATTGTACTTCAGTTTGTCCAAAAGGATTAAACCCCTCTAAGGCGATAAATGAAATTAAAAAGGAGTTGAGAACAGTAGGATAGTGACAAAATCGATAGAGGAGAGGTTTGAAGAAAGTTTCAAGTACGGGGGAAATTTACAGTATCTTGACCATCTTTACGAACAGTACATTCAGGATCCATCAAAAATTAAGCCAGAATGGAAAAAATATTTTGACTCAATTCAAAACGGCCAAATAGATCAGAGTCATAAACAAATAATCGCACGATACAAAAACAAAAAGACAGAAACAAAAAAAATATTATCTGTAACTGAAAGTACAAATTCATCTGATGTTCAAAATTTAATAAATGCATATAGAAGAAGAGGCCATCAAGTTGCAAAAATTGACCCACTTCATCTTAGAGAGGAAATTAATATCCCCGACCTAGAGCTTGAGTTTCATGGTCTATCAGCGACTGATCTTGAAAGAGAATTTTCAATCTCGAATTATCAAAACTCAAAGAGATTAAAACTTTCTGAAATTCTAAAATCAATAAAAGAAACCTATACATCAAGCATAGGCTATGAATTTATGCATATCATGAACAGTAAAATTAGAACTTGGTTTTTAGAAAAAATTGAGGGCAAATCAGCGCCTTACAATTTCAATAACGATGAAAAACAGCACATACTAAAGAGATTAGTTGATTCTGAAGGCTTGGAAAAATTTTTAGCATCTAAATATCCAGGAGCTAAAAGATTTGGTCTTGAGGGAGGTGAATCGCTAGTGCCACTACTTGACACAATTATTGAAGATTTTGGTTCAAAGGGAGCTAAAGAACTAGTCTTAGGGATGTCTCATAGAGGCAGGCTTAATGTGCTTATAAATGTAATGGGAAAAAAACCAAGCGAACTTTTTACTGAGTTTGATGAAGATTTTGAGGAAGATGTTGAGCATACCGGAGATGTTAAATATCATCTAGGCTTTTCTTCAAATATATTAACCAGTGGTGGTGAAGTTCATCTTGCTCTAGGTTCAAACCCTTCTCATTTAGAAATAGTTAATCCTGTTATTTTAGGTTCCGTAAAAGCAAGACAAGATAGAAGACAAGACAAAGAATATAAGAAAGTAATTCCAATTCTCATGCATGGAGATGCCTCTTTTTCTGCACAGGGAATTGTAATGGAAATTTTACAGTTATCTCAAACACGTGCCTATGGTGTTGGAGGAACAGTTCATATCGTCGTCAATAATCAGATAGGGTTCACAACAAGTCTTAAGGAGGACGCAAGATCGACTGAATACTGCACTGATGTTGCAAAAATGATAGAGGCTCCAATAATTCATGTAAATGGTGATGATCCTGAAGCTTGCGTTATGGCAGCTAAATTAGCAGTTGAATATAGAGATGAATTCAATAGAGATATAATTCTTGACTTTGTTTGTTACAGACGAAGAGGCCACAATGAAACAGATGAGCCTTTTGCAACTCAGCCATTAATGTATGGCGAAATTAAAACTAAAAATACCGTTACGGAATTATATTACGAAAAATTAAACTCTGCAGGCCATGTCAAACAAGATCAATATGAAAAATTCAAAAAAGACTACAGAACAAATATGGAGAAAGGAGAAATGGTGGCTGAATCAATGGCAACAGATCCAGACCATGAGTTACATTTTGATTGGACGCCATATCTAAACCCTGATTTAAGCAAAGCCTACCCAACAGCAGTTTCAAATGATTTATTGAATAATTCTATGGAAGTAGGTTTAAAAATTGAAAAAGGCATTCAGCTCCAAAAACAAGTCCAAAAGCTTTATGAAGAAAGAAAAAAGATGCTTCAAGGTGAAATACCTATCAATTGGGGATTTGCGGAAATGGCTGCATACGCAACGCTTCTGAATGAAGATTTTCCAGTCCGAATGACAGGTCAAGACTCTAGAAGAGGAACTTTTTCTCATAGACATCTTGTCATAAAGGACCAAAAGACAGGTAAAGGTTATGTTCCCTTATCTAATTTGAATAAAGACAATAAAAAATTCGAGATTTATGATTCTTTATTATCTGAAGAAGCTGTTGTGGGTTTCGAATATGGTTATGCGTCGACATGGCCAGAAGGATTAGTTATATGGGAAGCTCAGTTTGGAGATTTTGTTAACGTGGCACAGGTAGTAATAGATCAATTTATTGTGAGTGCTGAAACTAAGTGGAATAGGCTTTCCGGTCTCACAATGTTTCTGCCCCACGGTTATGAGGGTCAGGGACCAGAACATAGTAGTTGTAGATTAGAAAGATTTTTACAATTATGTGCATACGATAATATTCAAGTCTGCGTTCCTACGCTTCCATCACAAATTTTTCATTTGCTTAGGAAACAAGCAATTAAACCATTAAGAAAGCCGTTGATTGTTCTAACTCCAAAAAGTTTATTAAGAAACCCTATGGCAACTTCAAAACTGGAAGACCTGAAAAAAGGAACTTTTAAAAATATTATTAGAAACAAAAGTTCAAGTGCAGCTAAAAGAGTAATTTTTTGTTCTGGAAAAATTTATTTTGATTTATTAGTAGAACTTAATAATAAGAAAATCAAGGATATTGAATTAGTTAGAATTGAACAACTTTATCCGTTTCCTGAAAGCGAGCTAGTCAGTTATACAAAAGAAATTAAATGTAAAGATTTTCTTTGGGTTCAAGAGGAACCAGAAAATATGGGTGCTTGGTTGATGATTAGACACAGATTAGAAAAAGTTCTTAATGAAACTAAAAAAGGTTATAAGCTAAATGTAGTTGCACGGTTCCCTTCAGCTGCTCCCGCCGGTGGTTATCAAAAATATCACCAGATTCGACAAAAAGAGATAGTTACGAAGGCTTTAGAGTTATAGAATAATTACCATGGCTATCGACATAAAATCACCACAATTCCCTGAGTCAATATTTGAAGGCACACTTTCAAGTTGGCTGAAAAAAGAAGGACAAGAAATAAAACAAGATGAAGTGCTTGCGGAGATTGAAACAGATAAAGTTGTTATTGAAGTAACTGCTCCTTCAGATGGTGTAATGGGCAAAGTTTTAGTTAACGAAGGAGCAACAATCAAAAGTTCTGAAGTTATAGGAAGCTATAAGGAAGGCGCAATAGAAACTAAGTCAAAAGTAGTTGAAGAAACTGATGTTCCTGAAGAACAAGTTGAACTAGTTGAAAAAGCTGAAGAAGTAAAAGAAGTAGAAGCAAAACAAGAAGTGCATGTAGTTCATGATTCTGTAGAAACAGCGGAAGAAAAAAATGTAGAACTTGATACTAAAGGATTCAGAATGGGTCCAGCAGCAAAAAAATTACTCAAAGAAAAATCATTATCAGCTGAAAATATCAAAACCTCGTCAAAAAAAGGAGTGGTAACCAAAAAAGACATTTTAGAAGCTGAAAAAACTCAAAAAGTAACAGAGCCTTCAAAAGTAAAAGAATCCANTACAGAAATAAGNTCATCAGAAAGGGTGCCCATGACAAGATTAAGATCTGTTGTGGCAAAAAGATTGCTAGAATCCCAAGCACAAACAGCATCCCTTACTACATTTAATGAAGTGGATTTACATGAAGTAAAAACTTTACGAGAAAAATATAAAGAAAGTTTTGAGGAAAAATTCGGTGTTAANTTGGGATTTATGGGAATGTTTTTAAAAGCATCAAGTATTGCTCTTCAAGAAATGCCGATTATAAATGCGTCCATTGATGGAGACGATATTATTTACCATGGTTTTCAAGACATTGGTGTAGCAGTTTCAACCGAAAGAGGCCTTGTTGTTCCTGTTGTAAGAAATGTACAGAATTTAACTATCGCAGAGATAGAGCTTGCTATTAGAGATCTNTCTCTAAAAGCACGTGATGGCAAATTGGANATTGAGGATATNACGGGNGGTACATTTACAGTTTCAAATGGGGGTGTTTTTGGATCATTGCTCTCAACNCCTATTTTAAACCCNCCTCAATCAGCAATTTTAGGAATGCATAAAATTCAAGAAAGGCCNATGGCAGTNAATGGGAATNTTGAAATAAGACCNATGATGTATCTTGCANTNACATACGATCACAGGTTATTNGATGGAAAAGATGCNGTNTCATTTCTTGTAAAAATAAAAGAGATATTAGAATCACCNGANTCAATGATACTAGGAGTTTAAATGGAATACGACGTTGTAGTTATNGGAGGAGGNCCNGGTGGCTATGTAGCTGCTATTAANGCTTCCCAGCTTGGTCTNAAGACAGCTTGCATAGAATTTGATGAGGATAAATCNGGAAAAGTAAAACTTGGAGGNACTTGCTTAAATGTCGGCTGNATTCCTTCAAAATCNCTTCTAGATTCNTCATATAAATTTAAACAGATNAGCGAAAGTTTTGATGATCATGGAATAAAAGTTTCAAAACCCTCATANGACCTTNCTAAAATGATGCAAAGAAAAGATGAAATTNTTCAAAAACTTACCGGAGGGGTAGGCCAACTATTTAAACACAATAAAGTTGAGTCAATNCATGGAAAAGGAAAATTAATTTCAGCTAANGAAGTTGAGGTGACAAATGCAAAGGGAAAAAAACAAANANTNAAAGGTAAAAATATCATTTTAGCNGCAGGCTCCAGGCCAATAAATATTCCATCTNTTCCNTGGAATGGANCTACNGTNGTNGGNAGTTCNGGTGCNCTTGAATTCAATGAAATGCCAAAAAAACTNGCAATAATAGGAGCAGGNGTAATTGGTTTAGAGCTTGGAAGTGTCTGGTCAAGACTTGGATCAGTTGTTGATATTTATGAAGCTGAAAAAACACTNCTACCTATGNTAGATGANGATGTTTCTAGATTAATTGAAAGAGAATTTAGAAAGCAAGATCTNAATATTCANCTTGGTACTTATGTAAAAGGNTCTAAGAAATCTAGAAAAGGAATCTCNTTAGAGTTAGAAATTGAGGGCAAAACNACCTCTGCTCANTANGATAAAGTCATAGTGGCAGTAGGAAGAAGACCCTTNACGGAAAATTTNCTNGGCAAAGAAGTANANATANCNNTNGATGAAAAAGGATTTGTTCNAGTNGANGANTANTGCCAAACTTCATTAGAAAACGTTTATGCAGTTGGAGATATTGTGAGAGGTCCAATGTTAGCTCATAAAGCAATGGAAGAGGGAGTGATGGTAGCNGAAAGAATTGCTGGAAANAAAATGGAAGTGAACTATGACTTNGTNCCAAGTGTTATTTACACACATCCTGAAATNGCATGGGTNGGTAAAACAGAAAAAGAATTAAAGCANANCAATANTGATTACAAAAAAGGNAGTTTTCCGTTCTCTGCNAGCGGNAGGGCACTNGCNGCTGGAGATTCTGTTGGTTTCGTNAAAATGCTTGCTGANAAAGAAACCGATGAGGTTTTAGGNGTNCAAATATTTGGAAATTCTGCNTCAGAAATTTTNCAACAAGGTTTGATAGGTATGGAATTTTCNGCAAGNTCTGANGATTTTGGTTTGACGATGTTTAGNCATCCAACNGTTTCNGAAGCTCTNCATGAAGCCGCTTTAGCTGTGAATAAACAAGCTATACATATTGGNAATTAATGAATTTACACGAGTATCAGTCAAAAGAACTTTTTGAACTCTATNACCTGCCAGTTTCTAAAAGAGGGTTAATCACAAAATTATCNGATATNNATNAAGCCATAGNANANATTGATTTCAGNAATGGATGTGTGGCAAAAGTNCAAGCNCATACNGGTGGCAGAGGCAAAGTCGGTGGAGTAGAACTNTGNAAAACCAAAGAAGAGATTNAANAGTTNGTTAATAATTGGCTTGGAAAAAAAATTGTTACAAATCANACAGATANNCANGGCCTGCCNGTAAACATTATTTCTATNGATGAATTAACTTCAATTGAAGCAGAATTGTATATGAGCTTAATAGTAGANAGANCAGATAAATGTGTATCTATGATTGTTTCAAGAGCAGGAGGTATGAATATTGAGGAAGTAGCAGAGACTAACCCTGAAAANATACTAAAAATTAAATTTCAAGATGGTCATAAAATTGATGAAAATNNGCTCTATGAGGTTTGNAGAAAGCTGGAATTTAATNNTGAACAATCAAAACANTTTCATGAAATNGTAAAAGGATGCAAAAANCTTTTTCTNGAGAAGGANCTNAGTTTACTTGAAATCAATCCTNTNGTAATTACNAGTGAAGGTAATTTGCACTGCTTNGATGCAAAAATTAATGTAGATGAGAATGCTCTNTACAGACAAGAGGATATNCTTTCAATGAGAGACTCATCCCAAGAAGACGAAAGAGAGTATCAAGCAAAAAAACATGANCTTAGTTATGTATCTCTTGACGGCAATATTGGATGCATGGTGAATGGTGCNGGTTTGGCNATGGGCACGATGGANACAATTAAATTATATAACGGTGAGCCNGCCAACTTTNTAGATGTTGGGGGAACNGCNACNAAAGAAAGNGTTGGAGAAGCGCTAAAGTTAATATTATCTGACAANAATGTTAAGGGAATTCTGGTNAATATTTTTGGTGGNATTGTTCGATGTGANCTAATTGCTGAAGGCATNATAGGNNCAATCAATGAAATAGNAGTAGATGTNCCTATAGTTGTTCGACTACAAGGAAANATGAGTACNGAGGGAAAAGAGTTATTGAACAGTTCTGGACTTAATGTAATAGGTGANGANTCTTTGATGAGAGCTTCTCAAAAAATTGTGGAGCTNGTTAAATGAGTGTNNTNATTGNCTCAAAAACNAAAGCGATTTTTCAAGGTTTTACAGGTTCACAAGCAACGATGCATGCTGAGCAGTGTATNGCNTATGGAACAAATATTGTCGGAGGTGTAACACCNGGAAAAGGTGGNCAAGAACANTTAGACCTGCCTGTTTTTAATTCAGTNAAAGAGGCAGTTTNAGAAACTAATGCAAATACCTCAGTAATATTTGTTCCTGCAAGATTCNCAAAAGAAGCAATAATTGAGGCAGNAGANAATGGGATTGAATTAATTATTTGNATTACTGANGGTGTGCCGGTCTTAGATATGATCAATGTGATTGATGTTTTAAATCANAATCCAAATNTTCGNCTTATTGGTCCTAACTGTCCTGGTGTAATAACTCCTGGNGAAGCAAAACTTGGAATAATGCCTGCTTCAATTCATNCAAAAGGATCAGTAGGAATNGTTTCTAGATCAGGAACTTTGACATATGAAGCAGTTGATCAAACAACTCTTGCAGGTCTTGGGCAAAGTACCTGTATAGGCATAGGAGGTGATCCAATTAATGGGACATCTTTTATTGATTGTTTAAGTATGTTTGAAAGTGATGATCAAACTGAATCTATCGTTATGGTGGGCGAGATTGGAGGTACAGCTGAAGAAGAGGCAGCTGAATTTATAAAAGATAATGTTTCAAAACCTGTTGTTTCATATATAGCAGGAGTAACTGCTCCAAAGGGCAAGAGAATGGGGCATGCAGGAGCAATTATTTCTGGTGGTAAGGGCACAGCCCAAGACAAATTTAAGGCTCTTGAAAGTGCTGGTGTGTCTGTTGTTACAGATCTGAATTTAATTGGCTCAAAATTAACTGAGCTTCTTAAGTAGCCCTTTCTTATACTTTAGTCTTCCTGTATTGAGAATCGCACTTATTATTATCCCAATTATCATTCCTACCCAAATTCCCTCTGCTTCGTTTGGTAAGCCAGCTATTTTGTTGAATCCCAAGTAGATGCCTATTGGTAAGGCAAAAAACCAATATGAAATAACTAAATTAACCATGGTTACAAAGGTATCTTTATGTCCTCGTAAAGACCCTATTGCTGAAAACCCAATAGCGTCAGGTATTTGAAATATTGCTGCTAATGCCAGAAGGCCTAGCGCCTTTGTTACAACTGATTGATCATTTGTATAAAGCCCAATTAATAGCTCACCCGCGATTAATAATAAGCAAAAATTTAAAATAGCTATAAAGAAAGAGAGTCTTAAACTAAAATTCGCTGCATAGTTTGCCTTTAAATAATTTTTTTCACCAATTAAATTTCCAACCCTTATTGCAGAAGCTAAGCCAAGTGATAGAGGTAACATGAATATTAGACCTACAATATTTATTGCAATGGTATGTGCAGCCAATGATGTTGAACCAAATATTGAGATTATTAGGGCAGCCCCACTAAACATGCTCAATTCTACAAATATGCCAAAACTTATTGGGGTGCCTATTCGTAATATTTCCAAGGAATTTTTTATGTTGGGGAAAATAAATTTTCCGTAAATATAAGACTCTTTATAATTTTTTAATAATAGAGTTGCTAGCCACAAAACAATAAGACCTATCCAGCTAACCAATGCAGTTGCAATTCCACAACCTATGCCGCCGAGATTCATTGAAAATATGAAGAAATAATTTAGTAGGATATTTAAGATAAAGCCAAAACCGCCAATCATGAAGACGATTTTAGTTTGTGTTATACCTTCACTATAATTTCTTAATGCCTGATAAAGGGCTATTGGTATAGCACCATAAGACACAGCAGATAAATAGCCAAGACTAACGGATCGAATATTATCATCTGTACCTAAGGCATTTAATACTAGATTTCCATTTGAAAGCAGCAAAGCAAATAAAATACCTAAAAATAATGCAACCCATAAAAACCTTCGAGTTTTGATCTTAATCTGCTCAAATTCTCTGGCTCCATAGTGCTGAGCAATAATAGGTCCTATCCCGAACATTACCCCAGCAGTTAAGAAATACAAAGGGTTAAAAATGGATGCTCCTAAACCTACTCCAGCTAGGTCATTTGCTGAATAATAACCTGCCATAATGTAATCGGTTGTTGTCATGGCATACATAACAAGTTGGCTGCCAAGAATAGGTAGTCCAAGTTTTTTAAAATATTTTGCTTCCAGTGAGAAATTTACTAAATTAAACTTGATCATGCAGGGACCTATTCTAGCTTATAATTAGTGAAGGAGCTTTATCATTGACATAGAAAAAAGACCGTTCTGGCTTAAACATTTATTTAATTCATTTAGTGCTTTTTATATCCACCATTTTCTTAAGCCCAAATTTAAGAATTTTGGCAAAAATGTGATGATCCTTAAACCACAACATCTGAAAATATTTGGCAATAATATTTCAATTGGTGACTATACAACTTTAATTACTGCCTCAGATAAGAAAATAGATTTATCAACCTGGGAGACCGACAAAATTAATGGTGAAATTCAATTGGGGAAATTTATTTTAATATCTCCGGGTACAAGTATAAGAAGCGCAAAAAAAATTGTAATTGGTAATTCAACAATGATTGCCTCTGATGTAACAATTACTGATTCTGACTGGCATGATATTTACGATAGAACAGATTATGTAGCATTGCCAAAAGAAGTCATAATCGAGGAAAATGTTTGGATAGGTGAGAAATCGTTAATCCTTAAAGGTTCAAAAATTGGCAAAAATTCTATTATTGGAGCTGGTTCAGTAGTTAGTGGTGAAATTCCAGCTAATGTGGTTTTTGCTGGAAACCCTGCAAAGGAAATAAAAAAATTAGACGAAAAAAGTTTTAAGACAAGAGAATCACTTTTCTCAGAGTCATCAACTTATTTAGAAGATCTTTTGACCATAGAAAAGAAAACACTAGAACATAATTCTCTTTTTAACTGGTTAAAATCTTTAATTTGGCCAGGCAAATGAAAATTTACATAGATGAAAAAATTCCACATTCAGATCACTTTTTTCAATCTTTTGATTTAGATGCAGAGAAGTTTTCAGATGGTTCTTTTGAAATAGAAAAACTAGAAGAATCATGTATCGTTGTAGTCAGGTCTACTTATAAAACTCACGAAAGAAATATACCTAATTGTGTTAAATACATTTGTTCAGTCTCAACTGGCGAAGACCATATAGATAAGAAAATTTTAGAGAAAAAAAATATTAAATATGGGTTCTCAACTGGAGCAAATGCCATTGCTGTTCAAGAATATTTTTACTCTTGCTTATCAAAATTAATGCTTGAAAATAAATTTAATCCTAGAAAGGATAAAATTTTAATTATAGGTGCTGGCAACATTGGTGGAGGTATCAAAACTGTATTAGATTATTTCAAAATTAAATCTGATACTTACGACCCATTTAAAGATTCTTCTCTCGATAGTTTGAGTGATTTATCAGCTTATAAATTAATCACACTTCATGTGCCATATACCGAAAATGGAGATCACCCGACAAGAAATTTAGTTGATGCTAGTTTCTTATCGAAACTATCTAAAGGCACAGTTATACTTAACACTTCTAGAGGTGGTGTAGTATCAGAGGAAGATTTTTTACATTCAAAGGACCTTTTTTTAATTTCTGACGTATTCAAAGGCGAGCCAAATCTATCCTTAAAATTTTGTGAAAAAAATTATTACTTCACACCACATATTGCTGGGCACTCTCAATTCTCACGGTATGCTATGACTAAAATGGCATTTCACAATGTAGCTGATTACCTGAACATTGAGGTTAAGGAACCACAGTCAATTCTTGCTGGTAAAGAAGAAAACTACTGCAAAGAAACTATTAATGATTTAAAAAGTTTTCTTTTTCCAGTTTCATTAATTCTTAAAATATATAATTTTACTGAAGATGTCTTTGAGCCAAGTTCCTTCGAAAGAATCAGAGACGATTACAACGACAGAATAGGATTTTCTCAAGTAAACGTGAAAGACTGCAATGATCCTCAGGTTAAAAAAAGTCTTGAAATTCTTGGTTTTAAAGTAATCTAAAGGTTGTACAATTTAAGAAATGAAAAAAATAAATAATTCTTTAACAGAGGAAGAATTAATAGTTTTAAGAGACAAGGGCACTGAAAGAGCATTTTCTGGCAAATTTGATTCATTCTATGAGGATGGAACCTACAAATGCAAAAACTGTGGTCACGAACTATTTAAATCTGAAACAAAATATAATGCTGGTTGTGGTTGGCCTAGCTTTTTTGAAGCTGTAAATGAGGATGCAATAATTTATCGAGATGATCATTCTATTTATGGTCGTCCAAGAACTGAAATATTATGCGCGAATTGTGAGGGTCATTTAGGGCACGTATTTAATGATGGCCCAGTAGATAAAACTGGTTTGAGATATTGTGTTAATTCCATATCTCTAGACTTCGATTCAGAGAAAAAGTAATTGAATATCTCAAATTTTTGGAAATCTTCTTTTGGATTTAGTTTTTTTACTCTAATTTCAAGAATTTTCGGTTACATAAGAGATTTAGCATTTTCCTCGATCCTAGGTGCAAATGTAATACACGATATATTTGTTGTAATTTTTAAGATACCTAATGTTTTTAGAAGCTTCTTTGGTGAGGGCGCCTTATCTCAATCTTTAACACCAAGTATTATTGAAGCAAAAGAGAACTTAAATAATTTTTTAAATCAAATCTTTACGATGCTGTTTTTTGCTTTATTAAGTTTTGTACTTTTTGTTGAGCTTTTTCCTGAATTATTTGTTTCAATTTTTGCTCCTGGATTTCAAACAGATGAAAACAAATTTTTGGCTGCTACTGAATTTTTAACTTATGTTTTTCCTTATATATTGCTAATCTCCTTAGTGGCTTTTCTAGGAGCAGTACAAAACTCAAAAAAATCTTTTCAGGTGGTCGCAGCAACTCCTATATTATTTAATTTAACCTTAATTGTTTACGCGTGTTTTTCTGAAACTCTGTCTTTAAAGGTTATTGGAACAGCAGTAATTGTTGCAGGAATTGCACAACTATTATTAAATTTATACTTTACCAGCAAGCTAGGTTACTTTCCGTCTTTTACAAAAAAGTATAATACGGGAGTTCTAAATTCATTTTTTTCAAGATTTTTTCCTGCAATTCTTGCAGCAGGAGTCTACCAACTCAATGTTTTAGTAGATACAATTTTTGCATCATTCCTCATATCTGGTAGTCCAACATGGTTATATTTATCAGACAGGTTAATACAGTTTCCAATGGGTTTGTTTGGCGTTGCGATTGCTCTTGTGGCGCTACCTGATCTTACGGAGCAATTATTAAATAAAAATAAAAAAGAGTTTAGAAAGGTATTTATAAAAGGCTTCTCATCAACATTTCTGCTGGGACTAGCATCTGGTCTTTTTTATATTTTTCTATCGGTACAGATTATTCAATTATTATTTTTTAGAGGTGAATTCAATATGTATGATGTAGAGATGACTTCACTTAGTCTTATTGCTTATGCTTATGCTTTACCTTTCTTGTTAAGTTCAAAGTTTTTTAATAGTGTTTTTTTTGCAGCAAATAAGACAAAATTGGTTTTAACTCTAGGCCTAGTCTCGTTAATACTTAACTTAATACTAAATTATGTATTTATTTTTGTTTATGATATGGGTCACGTAGGATTAGCTTTAGCCACTACTTTTGCAGCCATATCAGTATGGGTGATTGCAATAATTTATCTACTTAGTTTGAAAAAAAGTTTAACATCATGAAAATTGGTTATGCCACGACAATAGGAAATTTTGATGGTCTACATCTGGGCCATGCAGCTTTAATTGCAAAAATTAAAACTAATGCAAAAAAGATGAATCTTAAAACTAAGGTAATTACATTTAACCCTTATCCGTTTGAGTTCTTTGAGTTAGAAAAAAATAGGATTCTTTCTGAAGTTGATAAAAAATCAATTTTAGCTGATTTTAAAATTGATAAAGTGAATACTATTGATTTTAGTGATGATTTTAGACGCACCTCTGCAGAAGAATTCTTTACTAAATATCTCCTTGAAGAAGATGTTAAATACTTAATTGTAGGTAAGGATTTTAAATTTGGTAAAGAAAGATCAGGAGATTTGAAGTTGCTTAAAAGTCTTTGTATAAGAAATGAAATAACTTTAGAAGTATTAGAAGATTTCAAAAGTGAAGGCTTAAAAATAAGCAGCACATTGATAAGAGAACTACTTCAGAATAGTGAATTCCAGGATGCCTCAAAATTGCTTGGCAGAACGTATCGAATATCAGGTAAAGTAATAAAGGGCAAAAGTTTGGGAAAAAGAATCTCATCTCCAACGGCAAACATAGATATCGAAAATAAAAAATTCTGTTTTACTGGTGTTTTTTTAGGTAAAACTGAAATAAATGGAAGTATATATTTTTGTATTATAAATTTTGGTCCAAAACCTACCTTTGATGATCTTGAACAGTCTTTAGAGGCACATATCCTCGATTTTGTTGGAAATATATACGATGAGGCTTTAAGCATTGAATTTTTATGTAAAATTAGAGATCAAATTAAATTTAAGTCTATAGAAGAATTAAAGAATCAAATTAATGAAGATAAAATGAGGGCTAAAGAGCTTAAAAAACTATATGAGTGAAAAAAAAGATCAAAAACTAAACTTACCAAGCACTAGCATTCCCATGAAAGCAAACCTTAACTTAAGGGAGCCTGAGATGCTAAAAGAATGGCGAGAGAGAAATGTTTATAAAAAAATCAGAAGAGCTATGGATGGAAGAGAAAAATTTATTTTGCATGATGGGCCACCATATGCAAATGGAAATATTCATCTTGGCCATGCAGTAAACAAAGTGCTAAAAGATATTGTAATAAGATCAAAAACATTGGAAGGGTATGATGCACCTTATATACCAGGCTGGGATTGCCATGGCTTACCAATAGAACAACAGGTCGAGAAAAAACTCGGAAAAAAAAGAAGGGAAATTTCCAAATCAGAATTCCGAGCTCTTTGCAGAGAGTATGCTAAGAAACAGATAACTATACAGAAAGATGATTTTATAAGATTAGGTGTTTTTGGGGATTGGAATAAAAGGTATGCCAGCCTCGACCAAAAATTTGAGGGAGATGCAATAAATGGTTTTGCAAGAATATTTCACAATGGACATGTTGAAAAGGGCTTTAAACCTGTTCATTGGTGTCCTGAGTGTGGATCATCATTAGCAGAGGCCGAAGTTGAATATATGGATAAAAATTCAACTGCTATAGATGTTAAATTTGACTTTGATAATAGCAGTAAAGAAAAATTAATTAAGAAATTTAATTTGGATGAGAAAAAAACTATTTCCTTAATTATTTGGACTACAACACCATGGACCATACCAGGAAATCAGGCAGTATGTGCAAATTCTGAAATCGAATATCTAATTCTTGATTCTGGGGGTGAATATTCTTTAATAGCTTCAGAACTGATGGAAAGCTGTCTTAATAGGTGGAGCGAAAAAACATATAAATCTACAAATATTTCTTTTAAGGGTTCTGAATTAGAAGATTTAAAAGTTCTCCACCCACTATATAAAAGAGAGACACCTTTACTATTTGGTGATCACGTAACTACGGATACTGGAACAGGTTTTGTTCATACAGCACCTGCTCATGGTGTTGACGATTTTAACGTCTGTTCGAATGAAGAGATCGAAGTTATAAACCCAATAGCAATGAACAATTGCTTTAAAGAAGATGTCAATTTTTTTTCAGGTGTACATGTTAGAAAAGTTGATCCACTTGTATTAGAAGAGTTACAAAAAAACAACGCGTTAGTATGCCAAGAAAATTACCACCACAGCTACCCACATTGCTGGAGACATAAAACTCCTTTAATTTTCATGGCTACACCACAATGGTTTATTTCAATGACAAAATCTGGATTAATAGATGGGGCAAATAGAGCAATAAGAGATGTAAATTTTATTCCTGATTGGGGCAAAGAGAGAATGGAAATTATGTTGAAAGATAGGCCTGATTGGTGTATTTCAAGACAAAGAGATTGGGGCATACCAATAACTTTGTTTTATGAGAGTGAATCAGGAAAATTGCATCCGAATCAAGATAAAATTTTTAACCAAGCATCAGAAGCTATAAAAAATTCTGGGATTGATTCCTGGACAAATATGGACTTAGGTGATGAGGAAAAAGGCTTTGAGAAATCAAAAGATATCTTTGATGTTTGGTTCGACTCAGGCATAACACATTACTGTGTTATTGATGAAATTTTTGGCTCTAATACGCAATCTGATCTTTATCTTGAAGGCAGCGATCAACACAGAGGCTGGTTTCAATCATCACTACTTACTTCAATTGCGATGAAAGGAATTGCTCCTTATAAATCTGTTTTGACTCATGGTTTTGTTGTTGATAATGAAGGAAGAAAAATGTCAAAGTCGATTGGAAATGTAGTTTCTCCACAAGAAATTATAAAAGATTCGGGTGCAGATATTCTTAGGTATTGGATTGCATCTACTGACTTCAGGGGAGAGATGGTCTTCTCTAAAGATATTTTTAGCAGAGCAATAGATGGATTTAGACGTATTAGAAACACTATGCGTTTCATGATTTCAAATCTTTATGACTTCGATCATAAATTTAATACTAGTGACTTATTATTTATCGACAAAGTCATTTTACATAAAACAAAAACTCTTCAGCAAGAAATTAGGGAAAACTATAATAATTATAATTTCCACCAGGTTATTTCAAAAATTCTTAATTTTTGTGTAAATGATTTAGGTGGTATGTATTTAGATGTGATTAAGGATAGGCTTTATACTATGAAGAGTGACTCTATTGGAAGAAGATCAGCACAATACTCTATAAATGAAATCTTAAATACTCTTACAAAATTAATTTCACCTATTTTGCCATTCACTGCATATGAATTTAATGAAAACTTACACCCAGGAAAAGGTGAAGAAATTTTCTGTGAGGAATTTTACGACTTAAAATCATTTGCGTCGAAGAAGGATATAGATGCATTTGACGCGTTGCTAGCACTGAGAGGAAGGGTATATCAGGCAATTGAGGTCGAAAGACAGAATGGAAATATTAGAAATGCTTTGGACTGCGAACTGCAATTAACATTAACTAAAGCAAATTTTGATTACGCTCAAACTATGAGCTCAGAATTATTAAAATTTTTTATAAGTTCAGGTTGTGAAATCAAATGTGGAGAAAAAGAAAAAATTACTGTAAAAAAATCAAAGCATGAAAAATGTTCAAGGTGCTGGCATAAAGTTGAAGAGTTAGACTCTAATAATGTTTGTGCCAGATGCAACTCAAATATGACTGGAGATGGTGAAATTAGAGGTTTCTTTTAATTGAAATTCTTTCTCCTTTTCCTTGCTCTTCTAAGCATTGATTTATCCTTAAAGTGGTATCTCAATAATTCAAATATTGAGTCGATTACACTAATACCTCATTTTTTAGATTATTTCCTCACAAAAAATACAGGCATTGCTTTAAGCTTGTTTAGTTCTTCTGGAAATTTAACTCAAATTCTATTGCTGGTTTTAATTTTCCTGGCTCTTATATTCTTAACACATACATTTTTAAAAACGAAAGATAAAGTTCAAAAGTTAGGTTTGCTTTTAGTTTTAGCTGGTGGCTTTGGTAATTTTATTGAAAGGTTTTTTTACGGGGCTGTAACCGATTATTTGCATCTAAGAATAGGAACTACATCGTTATTTGTTTTTAATTTTGCTGACTTTCTAATAACATTGGGAGCTGTTTTAATAATATTTATCTGGATGAGGGGAGAAAAAATTGCCTAAAGAAATAGTTTTAGCAAACCCAAGAGGTTTTTGTGCTGGTGTGGATAGAGCAATCGATATTGTTGAAAAATCATTGGAAAAATTTGATCAGCCAGTATTTGTAAGACATCAAGTTGTACATAATAAAAAAGTTGTTGAAGATCTAGAAAAAAAAGGCGTTAAATTTGTAAAGGAAATAGAAGAAATTCCGGATAATGCAGTTGCAATTTTTAGCGCTCATGGCGTTAGTAAATCTGTTGAGGATGAAGCTAGAGATAGAAAATTTATGTATTTTGACGCCACATGCCCACTAGTTACTAAAGTTCATTTAGAAGTTCAAAGACATGCCAGAAAAGGAAGAGATATTGTACTAATTGGTCATAAAGGACATCCTGAAGTTATTGGGACTTTAGGCAGACACCCAGAAGATTCTGATACAAACATTTATTTAGTTGAAAACTATCGGGATATTAAGGAATTAGATATTAATTTAAAAGAAATAGCATATGTTACACAGACAACACTATCTGTTGATGATACTCAAGACCTTATAAAGGCACTTCTAGAAAAGTTTCCTACCATTATTGGACCAAGTGCAGATGATATTTGTTATGCAACACAAAATCGACAAGATGCTGTAAAACAACTATCTCTTGAGTGTGAGGTAGTCTTAGTTATTGGATCAAATACAAGTTCAAACTCAAATAGATTAAAAGAGTTAGCTGAAAAATGTGGTACAAAATCTTTTTTGATAGATGGAAAAGAAGATATTGATGTTGAGGCTATCAAAAATGCTACTTCTTTGGGTATAACTGCTGGAGCATCGGCACCAGAGGAAATAGTTCAAGATGTGATTTCATTTCTTTATCCATTAGGTTACCAATCAGTAAGAAATCTTTCTGAAAATAATGAGACTATGACTTTTAAGCTACCAAAAGAGTTATTAGATTAATTCGTATTGTCTTTTCCAACAGTTTAAAATCAAATCATGAGCTTATCGATTAAAAATCATTTAATAGAGGGGGCAGAATTTTTCATGTCACCAAATCAGTCGGATAGATCAGAAAATATAGACCTTGTAGTGATTCATTGTATAAGTTTGCCAGAGGGTTCTTTCGATAATGACAATCCTAAGAAATTATTCCTAAATGAATTAGATCTAGTCAATGATAGCTCTTTTAAATCATTAGAGGGTCTAAAAGTTTCAGCTCATATACTTATCGAAAGAAATGGGTCATTAGTTCAATTTGTGGCTTTCAACAAATGTGCTTGGCATGCTGGCGAATCAACTTATGAAGGAAGAGATAGTTGCAATGAATTCTCAATAGGCATAGAACTTAAAGGTTCAGTTAAAAAGGAATTCACTAATGAGCAGTATTGTGCGTTGAATGAGTTACTTGCCTTACTCAAAAAGGAATACGGGGATATGGATGTTGTTGGTCATAGCGAGATTGCACCAAACCGTAAAAATGATCCTGGGCCATATTTTAAATGGGATTTGATCAATGCTTGAGAAATTTAAAAATACACAATTTAATTTTATTTTCTTAGGTATATCTGCAGCTATGCCAAGTTTTGCCTTAGGCATACCTTTTGGATTATGGCTGCTTTCGGCAGGTGTAACCAAACAAACACTGGGATTGGTTACAGTTTCATCAATTATTGTTGCCTTAAATTTTTTATGGTCACCTTTAGTAAACAGAATGAAGCTACCAGTTCTCTATGATTTTTTAGGCTTAAGAAGGTCTTGGATACTTATTTCTCAAATTTCATTAGGATTTTTACTGCTACTTTTATCAATTCTCGATCCTAACCAAAATTTAACAACTGTAGTACTGGCAGCATGTCTAATTTATTTTTTCTCTTCCATTCAAGATATTGCACTAGATGCATATAGAGTTGAATATGACCAGTTCTTTGAAGCAGAAAACTTAGCAACCATTTATCAAATTGGTTATAAAATTGGTGCATTCCTCATAGGTGCTCAAGTTTACGGGATAATTGGAGCAGAAAATTGGCAAGCAATTTACCTTTATCTTGGATTATTGATGTTCTTTTTGACTTCAATAACTTTTTTAAGCATGAGGGTAAAAGAAGCAAACCTTTCTGAATCTTCACTTGATCAATTTTTTTCAGCTTTCAAAAATCTCTTAAAAAAAGACAACGTAATAATTCTATTATTACTTGTAGGTATTTATAAAATATCTGATATTGTCTTGGGCCCTATGGCAGCAGCATTGTATATAGAGGTTGGCCTAAATAATGCTGATTACCTCCAACAAAAAAGCTACTTTAACTTCTTAGCTACATTTGTGGGTTCTGGGTTAGCTTTGTGGGCGATTAAGAAATTTAAAATTGAAATGACTATGTTTTTCGGTGCTCTTCTAGTGGTACTTACTAATATGTTTTTTTCGTACTTATATCTATTCCCAAGCTATTTTAATTTTATAGCAATTAATTTTCTTGACACAATAGCCCAAGCATTTACATCAGTTTGTTTTATTACATACTTAGTGGGTCAAGTTGACAGGCGCTACACTGCAATTCAATATGCCTTTTTAGCTTCGTTAGTAATCATCCCCGGAACCTTATTGAAGGGGACCTCAGGGTTTCTAATAGATAGTTTTGGCTTCTATAATTTCTTTCTTTTAATGGGATTAATGGGGGGGCCTTCAATATGTTTGTCATACCTTCTCATAAAAGAATTCAAATTCGATATGCAGAATAACCTTAGAATAGCAGGCATTATGCTAATAATGATAATTTTCACCTTTTCCTTGTTCGAAAGTTTTGAATTAAAATTAGATGGATTGAATGATAAATTCATCCATTTTTTTGCTTATTTATTTTTATCTCTGCTAATATTTAAAGCAAGTCTCACCTTTACAAAAGCATCAATTTTCACATGTCTAATTTTACTAGGTATTGTTATTGAGGCATTACAATACACATCGGGTTTGAGGAATTTTGAGTATATGGATATAATAGCCAACTCTTTAGGTATTTTAGTAGGTTTTTTAATTCTTAGATTTAGAGAGAAAGCCTTGAAAATCATAGACTGAAGACCTAAATAAGTTTTGTTATTGGAGGATAACTAAAAATGAAGATTAGACCCTTACAAGATAGAGTAGTCGTTAAAAGACAAGACGAAGAAACTACCTCAGCAGGAGGTATAGTTCTTCCAGGCTCAGCTACAGAAAAACCCCAACAAGGGAAAGTCGTAGCTGTTGGACCAGGTAAAAAATCTGAAGACGGAAAAAATAACCCAGTTGATCTAAAAGTTGGTGATCATGTTGTTTTTGGTCAATATGGTGGCAATACAGTAAAGATAGATGGTGAAGAGTATTTAATACTAAATGAAAGTGAAATCTACGGAGTTATACAATAGGAGAGATTATGACAGCTAAAGATGTAAAATTCGGTGAAAACGCAAGAGTAAAACTTTTAAGTGGGGTAAATGTACTCGCTGATGCAGTTAAAGTGACTCTAGGCCCTAAAGGGAGAAATGTAATTTTAGATAAATCTTTTGGAGCACCAACAGTCACAAAAGATGGCGTTTCTGTTGCAAAAGAAGTTGAGCTTGAAGATAAATTTGAAAATATGGGAGCTCAGATGGTAAAAGAAGTAGCCTCACAAACTAATGACCAAGCTGGTGATGGTACTACAACGGCAACTGTTTTAGCTCAAGCAATAGTAAATGAAGGACTTAAATCAGTTGCAGCGGGTATGAATCCTCTTGACCTTAAAAGGGGAATCGATAAAGCAGTTATTGCCGCAGTTGAAGAGGTTCAAAAACTTTCCACTCCTTGCAAAGATAGTTCTGCAATAGCGCAAGTAGGCTCTATTTCAGCTAATGGAGATACAGATGTTGGGCAAATAATTGCAGAAGCAATGGATAAAGTTGGAAAAGAGGGAGTCATCACTGTTGAAGAAGGATCAGGAATTGATAACGAGTTAGATGTTGTCGAAGGAATGCAATTTGACAGAGGCTATTTGTCTCCATACTTTATTAATAATCAAGATAAAATGAATGTTGTCTTAGAAGACCCGTTCGTTCTTTTATTTGATAAGAAAATTTCAAATATTAAAGATTTAATACCTCTTCTGGAAGGAGTTGCTAAATCCGGTAAAGCTTTGATGATTATTGCTGAAGATGTTGAAGGGGAGGCTCTTGCAACACTAGTTGTGAATAATATGCGGGGCATTGTGAAGGTTGCTGCATGTAAAGCGCCTGGATTTGGTGATCGAAGAAAAGCTATGTTGGAAGATATTGCAGTGCTTACAGGTGGAAGAGTAATTTCTGAGGAAGTCGGATTAGCTCTCGAAACTACAACTATTGAAGATCTTGGTACTGCAAAAAAAGTAGTTTTAGACAAAGAGAACACAACTATAGTCGATGGCTCAGGATCAAAATCAACAATTAGTGGAAGAGTTCAGCAAATAAGAACTCAAATTGAAGAAACAACATCTGATTACGATAAAGAGAAACTCCAAGAAAGAGTAGCAAAACTTGCTGGAGGAGTTGCTGTCATTAAAGTAGGTGCTGGATCAGAGGTTGAAATGAAAGAAAAGAAAGCTAGAGTTGAGGATGCACTACATTCAACAAGAGCAGCAGTTGAAGAGGGCGTAGTTCCAGGTGGGGGAGTTGCCTTAATGAGAGCGCTGCAAAAAGTTGGAAACCTTAAGGGAGCTAATGAAGATCAACAAGCAGGAATTAACATAGCTTTACGTGCTTTTGAGTACCCTTTAAAAACTATTGCGAGTAATGCAGGTGAAGAATCATCTGTTGTGGCTGAGAATGTTAAAAACTCTAAAGGTTCAGAGGGATTCAATGCTGCGACTGGTGAATACGGTGATATGCTTAAAATGGGCATACTTGATCCTGCAAAGGTTACAAGAACTGCACTTCAAGCAGCTGGTTCAATTGGTGGCATGATGATTACAACAGAATGTATGGTATCAGAGCTACCCGCCAAGGATAATGCCCCTGCAGGTGGAATGCCTCCTGGAGGTATGCCAGATATGGGCGGAATGATGTAAATTAAATTTACACTACAAAAGGGAGCTTAAAGCTCCCTTTTTTTTCGACTTTAAATTAAACTTAAATTATGAAAAATTTGTTAAATTTTATGTTTTTGATGGTCTTTCCAAATTTTGTGTTTGCACATAATTTAGGCCACATACATCTTCATGGAGCAGAATTTATTCTATACATGATGATGGTTTTATTAATTTTTATGAAAACAAGAAAAGTTTTAAATGTTAGGAGAATTAAAAATGATTAAATTTGAATCAGTAAGCGCTCATTGTGACATACCATGTAAAGTGTATGATCCTTACATGGCTCAGTACGCAGCTCTAAGTGTTCTGAGATTAATTGATCTCATAGATGAGATGTCAGATAATCCTGCCTCTAAAAGTGATTTAGCTAAGCTAAATAGATTAGTATCTCAAAAAGAGGAACATGCACATAAGGTTAAGGAAGAAGTTACCACTATTTGGGGAGACTATTTCAAACAACCTCAAATTGAAAAATTCCCGAACGTTCATGAACTTGCTCACTCAATAATGATGGCTGCATCGAAATGCAAACAAGAACTAGCTAGGGAAAATGGTGAAGAACTCCTCGATAAAGTAAATGAATTTGCTGAAATGTTTTGGTCATCAAAAGATGTCCAGACTGAAGTTATTACTTCATCTAATTTGCCACATGTAGATATAGTTGTACCAAAAAAATAAGTGTTAAATATTTTTAAAGTTAAGGGAGTGAGCATGTTGCCAAATTTAAAGCCAAGGCAACATGTTCTATCAATTGCCACAAAAAAAATTAAAAAAAACGATTTAGTGATTATTCAAGACTCGTTAAAAAATAAAGTTATAAAAAGAGTGTGCTGGATAGAAGAAGATAAATTTAAAGTTATTTCAGATAATAAGAATTACCCATCTAGCAAGACAAAAAAAGTGTTTCATACTGTGGAACTAATAGGAAAGGTAATACTTAAATTCTGATGAATTCTTCACTAAATTTCTATGATGAAGTAATAATATTTTTATTCTTTGTAGCAACAGTTATATGGATTGGATTAACGCTTTATTCAAGCTTAATTTCTCAGAATTACCTCAAAATCATAGATGGAAATGAAAAAAAATCATATCTTCTGCATATCCAAGCAAACGTAATGTGGTATATGAAATGGTCTGCACTTGTTTCATTTTTACTCTCAGTCTATTTGATGAGTTTTATTTCAAATATTGACTATGCCTATAATATAGGTACTTCAGTAGCTTCGTTGTTAATTACAATTATGTTCTTAAACACATGGCTAATAATCTGGAGAAAGCAAAAAAGCATCATAGCTCAAACACCAGACTCGCAAAAATGCGAATTAAGATATGACTTAGCGATAAGAACAAATTCTATCTTTTCAATTCCATTGCTGGCCTTGATGCTCTATTCCGCTCAAACAAAAAATGTATTAAACCCATTATTAGATGTGGATGGAAGTATAGGGCCTGGATGGTCTTCGTTTGCATTATGGCTGAGTATAATTTCATTGCTATTCTTTGTGGTAAATTTAATTTTTGGAAAGACCCGAACTTGGATGAACAGCCCAAAGAAGATTATCTTGATTGGATTTATATTGACAGCTTTAATTGGGCTATTACTAAGGTACGCTTAATTAGTCTTAGATACTTTCAACTTAATGACTTTGTTTGATTCTATTTTGAATGTTTCCAGCTTAAATGAATCTATTTCAATACATACATTATTAGTTGGTATCTGGTTTAAATGATCAATAATTAAACCATTAAGAGTTTTTGCTCCTTCCTCAGGTAAATTCCATTCAAGTTTTTTATTAAGCTCCCTTATTATTGTTGATCCATCTGCAATGATTGTAAGCTCGTCAACTATTTCATAGTTATCTTCTGGCTCCATAGCATTAAATTGACCAACTATCAGCTCAATAAGGTCCTCGAGAGTAATTAGTCCAGTCACCTCCCCATACTCATCAACGACTAATGCAACTTCAGATCCATTTTTTTGGAAGTTTTTTAGTTGAGCAAATAATTGTGTACTTTCTGGAACGTAATATGGCTCTATAAGAAAATCAGTTAAATCATTTCTAAAATTTTCAAGTTCTTCAATTTCTTTAGAGTGAATAAATCCAATTATCTCTGATTCATTTTCTCTATAAACTGGATAAAATCGATTTCTCTCCTCATTATCAAAATTATCAATATTATCTAAATTCAGTTTTATTACTTGATTCATTGGGATCAAAATATCTTGTACAGAAAGTTCTTTTAAATCTAGTAAAGACTTCATTGCTTCCTTTTCTTCTTTGTCTACTTGTTCAGTATCTTTGTCTAAGACTGATTTTAGTTCTTGCCTATTCAAGTTTTGCGCAAAATAATTTTCACCTCCTTTTACACCCGTAATCCATGAACTAAAAAAGTTAAGAATTCTTGAAAGCCAGCCAAAATAATTAGTTAAAAATTCTAATACTAGACTTGCTGGGTAAGCTATGGCTTCAGGTTTTTTCGCTGCGTAATTTTTTGGGGCTATTTCAGCAAAAATTATCACCAAAATAGTTAAAATTAAAGTACCAACCCATACATACTCATCACCAAATTCTTTGATAACAAAGTATGTTAAGAGAGCTGAAGCAGAAATATTTACTAAATTATTCCCTATTAAGATTACGCCTAATACTTCGTTAATTTTATTTCTTAAAGCATTGACCCTTTTTGCCGATTTTTTACCACTCTCTGCAGCGCTATCAAGCTTTATTTGGTTGATGGCAGTGATAGAAGTTTCTGACCCTGAGAAAAAAGCAGATATAAAAATTAATACAATAAGAACTAAAATTAGTATCAGACCAAAATTATCCATTTGTGTAATAAATAAAATTAATCAAAAAAATAAGAAATAATTTGTGAATCTTCGTTAGAAAAGGTGTAAAATGCCATTTTCAAATATTATACAGCAAAAATGGTAGTAATTAGACTTTCAAGAGCAGGGGCAAAAAAACGCCCTTTCTATCACATATGTGTATCTGATCGAAGAAACAAAAGAGATGGCAAATTCATAGAGAGGATAGGTTTCTATAATCCAATAGCAAAACCTACAGAAGAAAAAATTAGATTTGATGATGAGAGATATGATCATTGGTTATCTGTAGGTGCAAAACCAAGCGATACGGTTTTGATGCTTTTAAAAAGATCAAAAATGTCTGAAGAAGAAATTAATAAAATTGAAGAAAAGAAGGTAGAGCAACTACAAAGAAAGAAACAAGAGGCGATACTAAAGAAACAAGAAGAGGCAGCTAAGGAAGAAGCACCGGCTGAAGAAGCTGCTGCCGAAGAAGCACCAGCTGAAGAAGCACCGGCCGAAGAAGCACCAGCTGAAGAAGCTGCTGCCGAAGAAGCACCAGCCGAAGAAGCACCGGCCGAAGAAGCACCGGCCGAAGAAGCTGCTGCCGAAGAAGCACCGGCCGAAGAAGCACCGGCTGAAGAAAAAGAATCAGAAGACAAAGAAGATAAATAATATCGATATTATTCCCATTGCAAAATTCGGAAAAACTCACGGTTTAAAAGGTGAAATCAAAGTAATCTCATACTGTGACCCTATAGAAAATATTCTTACCTACTCGAACTTCTTTCTTGAAAATAAATCCTCTTTAAATCTTATATTTGTAAGTTCTAGCCAACCTTTTATTGCAAAAATTGAAAATATTAATTCAATTGACGATGTAAAAAAATTTGTAAACAAAGAGATCTTTGTTTCTATAGAAGAAATGCGTAAAGATGCTGATGCTATCTACTGGAATGATTTAATTGGATGTAGCGTTGTGGATCAAAACCTAAAAGTGTTAGGCAAAATATATAAGTTAGAAAACCACGGGGCATCTGACTTAATATTCATCAAAACAGTTGATGACGATATTATTATCCCATTAGAAGATCAATTTCTTGGCAAATTTGAAATAGAGAAAAATACTCTTAATGTAGTTTGGGAGTAAAGGTTATTAAATTTATATGATTGAAAATATTGATCACATAATTATTGCTGTTGAAGACTTAAAATCAGCAGAAGAAAATTACACAAAAATTTTTGGTATTGAGCCGGTTTGGAGAGGAGTTCATAATGAACTTGGAACTTCAAATATCCTTTTTAATTTTGAAAACACATATTTTGAGCTGTTAGCAGCAACTGGCTCTGGTGTTGGCGCCGACTTGGTAAAAAATAGTATTAAAAAAAATGGTGATGGTTTGTTAGGTTTAGTCTTAGGAACTAGAAACTTAAAAGCATTTAAAAATAAAGCTACTAAATTTGGATACCTTTTATCAGAAACTTCACAAGGAGCAGGAGAGAGTGAACGAAACGAGAAAAGAAAATGGTTATATCAATTTTTGCCACCAGAAATAACAAGAGGAATATTCTCTTTCGTTATAAAGCATAAATCAAAGAGGTTACCTTTTATTGAGCGCGATAAAAGTACTATAAAAAAGTTAGAACAAGTTGTAGTAAAAACTAACGATTGTGATGGATTTATTAAAGTATATAAAGAGCTTTACGGTATAAGGTTAGCTTTGGATAGCTTTGTTGAAGCTTGGAAAAAAAGAATGTTATTTTTTAGGTTAAATAAAACAACAATTGAAGTTATTGAAGAAAAAAATAATAAAGTTATACCGGCTGATTTTCTATGGGGTCTAGCCTGGGGTGTTAGAGATATTAATTCAGCAAGAGAAAGATTATTAAAAAACAATATTGAAGTTTCAGATATCAAAAAAGGGCTTAAAAAAGATACACTTGTCGCAACAATAAAGTCTCATACAAATAATGTGCCAACTCTCTTGATAGAGCACACAAAAAGAGCATAAATTAAAGCATATGAATATAAATGTAATTTCAGTTTTTCCAGAAATACTAGAGTCCTCTTTTAAGGGGCTTACAGGTAAAGCGATAGAGAAGAATATTGCAAAGTTAAAACTTATTGATTTAAAAGAATTTTCTAATAATGACTATGGCAGCATTGACGATGCTCCATACGGTGGGGGTGAAGGAATGGTTTTGGGTATTGAGCCGTTAGAAAAAAGCTTAAATACCATTGAAAAACCTGGCCATGTAATATGTTTGACCCCACAAGGTACGGTTTTTAACCAAACTAAAGCAGTAGATCTTTCAAAATTAAAAGATTTAACTTTTGTCTGTGGGAGATATGAAGGAATTGATCAGAGATTCATAGATAACTATGTAGATGAAGAAATATCGATAGGTGACTATGTATTAAGTGGAGGTGAGATAGCAGCCTCAGTGGTCATAGATGCAATTTTAAGAAATATTGATGATGTTATAGGCAACAAACACTCAGTTTACAGAGACAGTCATAGTGAAGGGAAACTTAAAGGACATGTTTATACACGACCCAGCGATCACCAAGGAAAAAAAGTCCCAGAAATTTTATTATCTGGTGACCACAAAAAAGTCAATGAGTGGAAACTGGCCAACAGTTTGTGGGTAACAAAGGAAAAACGACCTGATTTATTTAAACAATTACAACTTTCAGAAAAAGAAATGATATTATTACGTCAATACGGGGACTTTGTTAAAAAAAAACATGATTAATCAAACTATAAAAAAAATAGAGGAAGAACAGCTAAAAGACCATCCTGATTTTAGAACTGGAGATACAGTCGTTGTTAAAGTTAAAGTTACAGAGGGTCAAAGGACAAGACTTCAAGCATTTGAAGGTTTAGTTATAAGTAAAAAGAATAGAGGGTTGAACTCATCATTTATAGTTCGAAAGATTTCAAATGGAGTCGGCGTCGAGAGAACATTTCAAACACATAGTACCCTTATTGACTCTATAACTGTAAAAAGAAAGGGTTTGGTAAGACAATCGAAGCTCTATTACATTCGTGAAAGATCAGGTAAATCTGCAAGGATTAAAGAAAAAATTAGTTAGTGCAGTCTGAGTCAAAATTACTTATAGAAACTTTTTTAGATTCACTCTGGCTAGAAAAAAATCTATCCCAAAATACTCTTGAATCCTATAAGAATGATTTAAATAAATTAAGGGGTTTTTTAGAAAAGAACGATAAGTCAGTTCTTGAAGCTGATCATTTCTTAATATTATCTTTTCTAAGTCTTCTTTTAGACAAAGGTTTTTCATCCAAAACAATTGCAAGAAACATATCTTCTTTAAAAAGTTTTTTTAAATATCTTATTGCAGTAGAGCATATAAAGACCAACCCTATGTTAAATATAGATGCTCCAAAATCAGGACTATTTTTACCTACTACTCTGACAGTAGATGAAACTCAGCTAATATTAGATGCTCCAAATGAATTACGACCAATAGAGATGAGAGATAAAGCAATGTTATATACCTTATATGCTACTGGAATGAGAATAAGTGAATTAATAAGCCTGAATATGCATAATGTTGATCTAACAAGAGGTTCTGTTCAAGTGGTTGGAAAAGGTGGCAAAGAAAGATTAATACCCTTAACAAATGATGCAATTATCATGATTAAAAAATACTTAAGTGAATCTAGAGAAAAACTTTCCAAAGGAAAGGATCATAATAATATATTTGTTTCAACGCATGGCAAACAGATTAGTAGACAAAGCTTTTGGCATAGAATAAAAGCCTACCTAAAAAAAGTTGATGTTAAAAAAGAAGTTTATCCACATACTTTGAGGCATGCATTTGCAACACACATGTTAAATAATGGTGCTGATTTAAGATCAGTTCAGTTATTACTCGGACATTCGGATTTAGCTACAACTCAAATTTATACACATGTTGCGCAAGATGAAGTAAAAAATTTACATAAGAAACATCATCCAAGAGGCTAATGAGATTTATAAAGTTAGCATTATTTTTATCTCTTTTTGTTTTATCAAATGAAGAAAACTTAAAAGACAAAATTGAAAAAATTCTTCCATCAGGCCTTCCAATTAATTTCATTGAAGCCTCTTCAATTCCAGGATTTTATGTGGTAAATGTGGCAAATAATCAAATTCTATATGTGTCAAAATCATTAGAATTTGTACTAGCTGGAGAGGTAATTCAGCTCAAAGAAGGACAAATTACCAGTTTAAATGATGTATACCAGACAAAGTTTATAAAAGATATTGTCTCGACAATTGACACCAATGAAAGTATCAACTTTATCTCAAATAATGAGAAATATAAATTGACCGTTTTTACTGATATTTCTTGTGGATATTGCAGACTACTGCATAGTGAAATAGACAGTTATCTTGATGAAGGTCTAACAATAAATTATCTAGCATTTCCAAGAGATGGTTTAACTGGCAATGTTTATAAAAATATGGTGAGTGCATGGTGCAGCCAAGATCAAAGGCAATCTTTATCCGACTTAAAAAAAGGAGAAGAAATTAAACAAATAGAATGCCCTAATCCAGTTAGTGATCACTTTAGAAAAGGAAGTTTGCTTGGTATAACAGGAACACCTACAATAATTTTAGAAGATGGAAGAATGTTTTCTGGATATATGCCGGCAAATGAATTAATAAAAATTATCGAAAATGGATAAAGCTGAACTAAATTTATTTCTACAAAAAACAAAAGATAGGGTGAATGATCTCAGGGGGTTCCTTTGACCCAGAAAAATTATCAAGTGATTTATTAGCGATAGAAAATAAGCTGCAAGATCCGGAAATTTGGAAAGATCACAAAAAATTAAACGAATTCAACAAGCAAAAGACTGTTCTAGAAGCAAAAGTAAATGAATTTAGTGGTATTGAAGCAAAAATAGCAGACATTGATGATCTAGTTTCGATATCAATCGAGCTAAATGATAGCGACGAACTAAAAACCCAAGATATTGCACTGACCGAATTAAATTCAGAAATAGATTCACTTGAAACCAAAAAATATTTTTCAAAGGAAAATGATACAAATAATGCTTACCTTGATATTCAATCAGGCTCAGGTGGAACAGAAGCACAAGATTGGGCAGAAATGTTATATAGGATGTATATGCGATGGTCAGAAGATATGGGCTTTAAAGTTAAGATAGAGGAATATTCCGGTGGTGACGTTGCAGGTATTAAAAGTGCAAGTATTCATATAAGTGGTCAATATGCATATGGATGGCTTAGAACAGAAACAGGCATTCATAGACTTGTTCGAAAATCACCCTTTGATTCAGGAAATAGAAGACATACTTCTTTTGCTGCAGTTTTTGTTTCACCTGAAATAGACGACGATATTGAGATTGACCTTGATATGTCACAGGTACGTATTGATACCTACAGAGCCTCTGGGGCCGGAGGACAACACGTAAATAAAACTGATTCAGCTGTGAGGCTTACACACATTCCAACAGGACTCGTTGTTCAATGCCAATCACAAAGATCACAACATCAAAATAAAGATAGGGCTATAAAACAGTTGAAATCAAGATTATACGAAATGGAGCTGCAGAAAAAAGAAGAGGAAATAAAGAAAATTGAAGATTCTAAGACTGATATAGGGTGGGGGAATCAGATAAGATCTTATGTTCTTGATCAGTCTAGAATTAAAGATATTAGAACAAAGCACGAGGAAACAAATACTCAGTCTGTATTAGATGGTAAAATTAATAACTTCATCAAAGAGAGTTTGAAGCATGGATACTAAAGATTTATCAAAAGTTCAAAAGGATAGAAATGTTAAATTAGAGAAACTTCGTTCAGAAGGTTTTGATTATCCTAATGATTTTGAAAAAAAATATGATATTTCATATTTAATTGAAAAGTTTGGAAGTCTTTCTAAAGACGAATTAGAAAAGGAAAACCAAACAGCCTCCAATGCTGGAAGAGTTGTTCTTAAAAGGGAAATGGGCAAAGTTGTATTTATTACAATTGAAGATTTTTCAGGTCGTATACAAGCTTATTTTTCAAAAAATAATTTAGAACAAAGGCTTGAAGAGGTTAAAGATTTAGATTTAGGCGATATTGTTGGTATCGAGGGAACATTATTTAGAACAAAGACCGACGAGCTTACTATTGAAGTCAAAGATTTTAAACTTTTAACAAAATCTTTAAATCCTATGCCCGAAAAACACGCAGGTTTAACTGATATAGAGACTATCTACAGACAGAGATATGTAGATTTGATGAGCAATAAAAATTCAAGGGAAGTTTTTGTAAAAAGAAATAAAATTGTTCAATCTATTCGAAAAAATTTAGAGGAAGCAGGATTCTTAGAGGTTGAGACTCCAATGATGCATCCTATTCCAGGAGGTGCCAATGCTAAGCCATTTAAAACGTATCATAATGCACTTGATAAAGAATTATTTTTGAGAATAGCTCCAGAATTATATTTAAAAAGATTGCTGGTCGGAGGTTTTGAGAAAGTTTTTGAAATTAATAGAAATTTCAGAAACGAAGGCTTATCAACTATACATAATCCAGAATTCACTATGCTTGAATTCTACGAGGCATATGGATCATTGGATAGAACAACTTTATTTGTTCAGAAATTAGTCCAAGACAGCATTTCTGCAGTTAATGACTCACTTAGCATCATTTATGAAGAAAAGGAGCTCAATTTGGCAAGTGACTTTGAAGTTAAGTCTTTAAAGGATTTGGTACAGGAAAAATTAGACATAGCACTTAATACAGAAAAACAAATATTTGATGCCGCTAAAAAAACTGGATTAAAAGTAAAAAGTGATTGGGGATGGGGAAAAATTCTTTTAGAACTTTTCGAAGAGCATGTGGAGAAAAATTTATGGAAACCGACGTTTGTAAAAGACTATCCATATGAAGTATCACCATTATCAAGAAGAAAAAATGATAACAAGAATTACACGGATAGGATTGAACTATTTATAGCAGGTAGAGAGTTTGCTAACTTCTTCTGTGAGTTAAATGACCCGATTGATCAAGAAGAAAGGTTTGATATGCAACTCAAACAAAAAGATTTGGGTGATCAAGAGGCAATGGCTTTTGATGATGATTACATCAACGCATTAAAGTATGGAATGCCACCAGCGACTGGTGTTGGGTTAGGCATTGATAGATTAGTAATGCTTGCTACAAATAAAAGCTCTATAAGAGATGTCGTCCTTTTTCCCACTCTGAAGTAAAAATGTATTTGAGAAATCTATTTTCAGTTTTCTCCATCTTACTTTTAACTGCTTGTGGCGGTGGTGGCGGAGGTGATTCAACTTCAACACCTATTCCAACCCCAACCCCAGCACCAACTTCAGCACCAGCACCAACCCCAGCACCAACTCCAGCTCCAACCCCAGCCCCAACAGGTGTTTATGAAATGGATGAAAATTGCCCTACACATGTCAAAGAAGCATTTTTAGATGTTAGCGAAGCTCCTGGACCAGGAGAACAATACAATATGATGCCAAGATTACAAGTTTCATGTACAAATGAAAACTTAGTAATAAATTCGAATTCTGTGCCGCATTATAGCTTTATACCAATGACTCCAAATGACTTGGTTGAAAGAGATGAGGAATGGCGAGTGCCCCTTGAGCCTACTCTCGATCCATCTAGAGAACCTACAAATATTGGTGCTAATGGCCCAGTTGTGCTGGGTTATATGGGATTTACAAATACCGGATTAAATATTTTTGGGCCGACGGAAGGAGGTCAACCAGCAAACCAAGCTTATGGCGATCCAGTCTATAACAATATCCTAGATGATTGTGGTGGTCATACTGCCTTTGCTTATCATAACCATGCACTTAATATTAGATGTTTCAATCCAAATGGATTAAGTTCTAATCCAGTAACTGATCCACAACCTGAAATTATATATTTTTCGCTTATTATGGGTTACGCCCCAGATGGATTCCCAATATTTGGACCACATGAGTATGCGAATAATGATGGAGTAAATGTTGTAGTTCCAGAAAGTAGTTATGAACTAATAGACGGTGAAAATCCTCAAAGAAACGTGTGGGATGCCTATGAGTATGTTGAGAAAGATAACTTAGAAATTTATCTTGATGAATGTAATGGTCACAGCCATGAAAATCCCCATGGATATGAATATCATTACCATACAACACCGAGTTTTCCCTATATTTTTGGATGTATAAAGGGGGAGCCATTCGGGCTTGGTGGGGGTCAAGGTGGTTAAATTTCAGAGAGTTTTTGTAATTTTATTGTTTTCAAATTTTTTGTTAACTGAAAAAATAGAAACTTTTTATAAAACTGGAGAATTGATGGAAAGATATACAACAAAAAATGGTGTACGAGATGGAACTTATCAAAAATGGTATCTAAATGGTCAAATTGGAAAACAATCTCATTATAAAAATGGAGTATTAGATGGACAGCTCATTACGTGGTATCCAAATGGGATTGTGAAAGCAACGTATCCTATTACTAATGGCAGCTTGGAAGGGACTGCAAAATACTACGATGAAAATGGAAACATAAGCTGGCAAGTATACGAAACAAATCGACCAAATTTGCAAAATAAAATAGATTTATCAGGTTGGTGTTTAAATTAAATCTTTAACTAAATTTTTTTCTTCAAGTAGCTCATATGCTGTTTTCTTAAGACCGTTTTTTGCAAAATCACTGAGCACATAATCTCGAACTATTTCTACATTGCCAGCACCATCTGATATCAGAGGAAAACCAGAAAATATTCCGGCTGGAATGTCATATGCACCATCACTCATAATTGCTGCATTAAACACATCACCAGACCTTGTAGGATGCTCCACAGCCCTAACTGTTTCGCATGCTGCTCTTGCAGCCGATGAAGCAGACGAAGCTCCTCTGGCTTTAATTATCTCAGCCCCACGCTGCTGAACCCTTGGTAGAAATTCATCTACTACCCATTGATGATCATTTACAGTTTCATAGGCATTTTTACCGTCAATAAAAGTATTTTCTAAATCTGGAAACATAGTCGGACTATGGTTGCCAAATACTGCTAACCGATAAATATCATCCACATGACAATTTAACTTTTGTGCAAGTTGAGCTTTTGCTCTTAAAGCATCAAGCATTGTCATAGCCATCCACAACTGATCATTATTATTTGAATTTATTTTCCCGATAAGTGCATTTGTATTAGCAGGATTCCCCACAACTAAAACCTTACAAGAGGATTTTGCGTTTTTACCTATTGCAGCGCCTTGTTCGGTAAAAATTCCACCATTAATTTTAAGCAGATCTGAACGTTCTTTAATTTCTTTACCATTCAGCACTATACCTCTGGGAATTGATCCGACTAATAAACACCAATCTGCGTCAATTGTTGCATCGTGAATATTATCAAAGGTTGAGATTGAGTTAACAGTTGAATATGCAGAATCTTCGAGTTCTTTGACAAAACCATTAAGTCTCTCCATAGCCTGAGGAATTTCAACTAATTTTAGATCAATTTTTTGTGACGAACTAAAAACGCCTTCTTCACACAAAAAAGGCACAAGTGAATATGCTATTTGACCTGCTGCTCCTGTAACTACTACCTTCATCTGTTTAAAAAATAATCTTTATTCTATGTTTACTTGTTTCTGATTTCCATTAGAATTTACACTCTAACAGTTTATTTAATAGGAGTCAGAGAATGTCATTAGATTTTGAAGGAAAAGTCGCAATTGTAACAGGTTCAGGTGGGGGCATTGGCAAAGGTTATGCTCTAGAATTAGCTAAAAGAGGCGCTAAAGTAGTTGTTAACGATTTAGGCGGTGCTGTAGATGGTTCAGGAGGATCTTTATCAGCAGCTGAAACAGTCGTTCAAGAAATTGAAGCTGCTGGTGGCGAAGCCATCGCTAATGGAGCGAATGTTTGTTCAGAAGATGATGTTAAGAACATGGTTAAAGAAACCATGGAAAAGTGGGGCAGAGTAGATATTCTCATAAATAATGCTGGTATTCTCAGAGATAAATCATTTGCGAAGATGGAATGGAGTGACTTTGTCACAGTTGTTAATGTTCACTTAATGGGTTCTGCACTTTGTGCTCATACAGTGTTTCCTATAATGAAGGAACAAGAATACGGCAGAATAATAATGACAAGCTCCTCTTCTGGTCTATTTGGAAATTTTGGGCAGACAAATTATGGCGCTGCCAAAATGGGAGTCGTGGGGTTGATGAATACTTTGAAACTTGAAGGGGCTAAATACAACATTCACACAAACTCCGTTGCACCAACTGCCACAACAAGAATGACTGAGCATTTATTCCCACCAGAGTTTGCTGAGAAACTTGATCCAAAATTAATTATTCCAGGTGTAATTTTTCTGGCTAGTGAAAAGGCTCCAAATGGTGAAATCCTTGAAGTAGGGGGAGGGGTCGTTGCTAATACTTATGTGATGGAGACTATGGGTAAGTATTTTGGTACCGATGAAAATTTCACTGCTGAGTCTGTTGCAGAACATTGGGCAGAAGTTACTGATACATCAGATGCTAAGAGACCCTTTCAGGGTGGTGATGTAGCATTGAAGCACCTTGAAACAATTGGAAAATCAGAAAACTAAAAAACTATTTTGATAATTCAAACACCAAAAGATTTTATTTGGGGAACTGCCACTGCAGCACATCAGGTAGAGGGAAACAATACTAATTCTGATTACTGGTTATTAGAGAATACAAAAGACACAATTTTCGTCGAACCTTCAGGTATAGCCTGCGATCAATTTAATAGGTACCAAGAAGATATTGATATCATGGCTGAAAACTCAATCCAGTCTTATCGCATGTCGATTGAATGGTCTCGAATAGAAACCGCTGAGGGCGAGTATTCTCAAGAGGCAATTGATCATTACAAAAAGGTTCTAGATTATTGTCAGGAGAAAGGTCTAAAAACGTGTGTGACATATCAACATTTCACTTCTCCGCTTTGGTTCACAGCGAGGGGAGGTTGGGAGAAGCTAGAAAATGCAGATCGATTTGTAAGGTATGCAGAGAGAATAACCAATGAACTGGGAGATTACGCAGATATAATCTGCACTATTAACGAGGCTAACCTTACTTCTTGTTTTGCTCACAGTTTTCCAAATTACCCATTAGAAGGAATTAAAACATTCCTACCATTTGTGGATGAAGCCGCTAAATCTTGCGGCTCAAATATAGATAATTTTGGACCTTTCTTATTTGGCCATCCCTATAAAATTCGCGATTGCATGATGGAAGCTCATAGACGGGCGTTTCCGGTCATAAAAGAGAATCTCAATAACAATCAACCTGTAGGAGTTACTCTGTCGATAATGGACTATCAGTGTATCAAGGGAGGTGAAGAGGAAAGAGACAAAGCACATACTGAATCAGTAGACATATGTCTTGATCAAATCAAAGATGATGACTTTTTAGGTGTTCAAATGTATACGCGCCATACTTTTGGTCCTGATGGCATCATTATGCCTGACATAAATAGTGCCGATATGCTTGTGATGGGTTATGAGTATTACCCTGAATCATTGGAAAATGTTCTTAGGTATGTGGCTCCTAGAATTAATTGTCCAATGATTGTTACAGAAAATGGTATAGGTACAGATGATGATCAACAGAGAATAAATTACATTGCTACTGCACTAGAAGGTCTTCAAAGATGTCTTGATGATGGTTTGGATATTAAAGGTTATTACTATTGGTCTTTTCTTGATAATTTTGAATGGCTTTTTGGTTATAAACCAAGATTTGGTCTTGTAGATGTTGACAGAAAAACTCTTGAAAGAAACGAAAAAGAAAGCTTGAAGTTCTATAAAAATATAATTGATAATTCAAGACAAAAGACTGACTAAACCATTATGTAAATTTGATTTTTATTATTTTCTTATTCTTTGTTTATTAATTTAGGTATTTATTTAAGTTTTTTTAATTGCTCTTCCATATTTTGAAAGTGCCCATTCCCAGAAACTACCAGGATTTATAGGCAGATTTTCCCATTGTTTTCGATGTATGTGGATGCCTAAATGCTTTGAATTATTTATTAAGTCTTTAAAATTTACTTTTTGAAATAATCTGTCAGTTTCCTTGCCAGTCCAATGAAAGAACAGATCTTTATTTAAGGCCTCTTTAAAACAGTTATGTCTTTTTGTTAATCTTGAAAATCCATCGTTACCATAGATTGTAATGCCTAGATCTGAAGGTGAAAATTTTTGTCTCAGTAATGTCCAGATAAAAGGTCTTAACTTGCCTCTTATAAATCCCAGCCAATTTGGCATCAATGTATCCTGCAATAAAAGGTTTTCATATTCTTCTATTATTGGGTGATTTGATGGTAAATATATGACTGGATATCCAATTCTTCCTTTACCTTCATGACAAAAATAAACTTTATCTAAGTTATATGTAAAAGGGCGAAATATAAAAACATCGGTATCTAGCCAAAGACCTTTGCTTTTTTTTTGAAGGATTATTCTAAAAAAATCACTGAATTGAGCTATAGGTATCTGCGGATTAAGTTCTTTTTTTTTAATGCACTGAAGCCTATCTAAGAGAGATAAATCCAAAATCTCAGAAGCATCAGCTAATTTTACTCCACTTGGTACGTTACTCAGTGCCCCGTAGTGATACAAAGTTACATCTAGATTATTGGCTATCATTGAAGCCAGACAAACATGGTCGATATTTCTAATCTTTCCATTGAGCCAAAGCGTTGAAACTTTATTGCTTTGGATATCTTTCATACCACTCAGACAGGTAGCCATAAGTTCTAAACCAATTAGTAGGTTTTCTCCTACCAGTACCGTGCCACTCGCCATTCATTCTTACTAATACTGTATCGACACCAGCTTCTTTTAAAGCGACATACATTTCTTCAGTCTGTGGCATAGGTGTCCTTATGTCGAGAACACCAGTCATGAACAGTGTAGGAGTTTTGATATAGCCAGTTCTCATGATCGGAGATCTGTCTAACCAATTAGTTGGATCTTCCCAAAAAGGGACATCAAACCACTTAAAAGTCCAAGCTGGTATATCAGTTGTTCCAACCATTGATATCCAGTTTGTTACAGGACAAAGAGATGCTGCCGCAGCAAATCTATCGTCATGTCCAATTACCCAAGCTGTAAGAACACCACCTCCGCTACAGCCTTGAACATACATTCTATTTTCATCAATGAAACCTTTATCGGTAACATGATCGACACCAGCTAAAAGGTCGGACAAATCACCTTTGCCTGGATAATCGTTATCTATAATGTTTGCAAACTCACTTCCATAACCTGTACTTCCTCTAGGATTTGTATAAAGCACAACATATCCATCACTTGCAAATTGGTGCCATAGGTAATTGAATTGATTTCTATACATGCTATGGGGGCCACCATGAATCACTAATATGAGGGGATATTTTTTTGATTTATCAAATTTTGGAGGAGTAATGTACCAGCCCTGAACATCCATACCATCAGGCGCTTTATAGTTAATTTCAATAGTATTTCCTAACTCATATTGTCCAAGAGCAACTTCGTTAAATGAGCTTAACTTTTCAACTTTATTGTTTTTAATGACTGCCAATTCAGAGGGTCTTTTTGCATTGGCATATGTTCCAAATAAGAAGTCATTGTGAACTGAAGAGAGATAAAATTGTTCCTTGAAATTAGCGATTTTTTCTGATAACACCCCAGAGGATATATTAACGCTCTGAACTTTCGACGCTCCATGGTCATCTATGGAAAATGCTAATTCTTCTTCATTCAACCAGAATAGTTCTCTAGGTGTAGCGCTTAAATCTTTTGTAAGTTTTTTTATTTGTTTTCCATCACTAAGGTATACATCAAATGCCACATAAGAATAATCTTTCGAAGGGTGCCCTAGAAAGGCAATTTTCCCATCTGACGAAGGTTTAGGGGAATTATAAACTCCGCTTTTAGGTGATATTTTTGTTATTTCTTTTGAGTCTACTTCTAATGTAAATATGGCTGTTTGTTTCCACGGAGACTGTAAATCATTTAAATTATCATTACCTTGTAGTACTAGGGTATTATCATCTAACCAATCTAAACTGCCTTGATAATCTAAGCCCCATGAGCTTATCTTTGCAGCTGCACCTCCTTCAGAACTTACTAAATATAAATGATTTTCACCACTTTCCTGTTCACCGCTTCCATCAGCTCTCCAATGCATTGTAGTAACAACAGTAGGATCTTTTGTCCAATTGTAATCTTCACCCTCTATCTCTCCAGGTATTTCAACTACCCAGTCATCTTCATATTCATTGAAAGCAGAATAAGCTATAAATTTTCCTTTTTTTGACCAAGCAAAATCCTTTATTGCTTTGTCAGAGTTTGTAATTTTTGTTTCGACATCGCTTACCAAAAATTTTAGAAATAATTGAGATTTATCATTTTCATCTGTTTTGGTAAAAGCAACTTTTTCACCATCAGGCGACCACTTAGCATTTGATCCGTCAGTAAACAGCCTTTTATTGTCACCATCAACATCCATCAACCAGATTTCTGTTATGAATGAATCGTTTATTTTATCTATGTATCTTTTAGTAAAGAGTACTTTCTCTCCATTAGGGCTTACCTTGGGATTTGATATGTTTTGTATGTCCCAATAGCCTTCAGGCTCCAGATTTATTCCATAAATATACGTTGCTAAAATTAGTATTATTAGTGATAAATATTTCTTCATAGACCTTCCTTGTATTTCAGGTTATTAAATTTGCAGAGTTTTTGAAAGCCTAATGAAAAAAAAGCACCACCAATAACTGCAGATTAAAGGCAGTGCAAACGTTAGTCGTCGAACTTCAAAGAACCGCCGACCTGGTATTCGATCACTCGAGTTTCAAAGAAGTTTTTCTCTTTTCTGAGGTCCATGATTTCTGACATCCATGGGAAAGGATTATCAGCACCTGGATAGGCCTCGGGAAGGTTTATTTGAGTGAGACGTCTGTTACAAACATATTTTAAATATTCTTCCATAGTTTTTGCATTCATGCCCAAAACACCTCTAGGCATTGTATCTCTGGCATACTCAATCTCTAATTGGGTTCCTTCAATAATCATATCAGACGCTCTTTTTCTCATTTCTTCATCCCAGAGATGTGGGTTTTCATTAATTATTGAATTGATTACATCAATACCAAAATTTACATGCATTGATTCGTCACGCATGATGTATTGAAACTGCTCAGAAACTCCCTGCATTTTATTTCTTCTTCCCATAGATAAAATTTGAGAAAAGCCACAATAGAAAAACATTCCTTCCAAAACACAGTAGAAAGCAATTAAATTTGATAAGAAGAGCTTGTCTTGCTCTGGTGTTCCAGTTTCAAAATTTGGGTCCTCTAGGGCTTGTGTATATTTAAGTCCCCATGCTGCCTTAGCTTCCACACATGGAACTTCTCTATACATGTTAAATATTTCTCCCTCGTCCATACCAAGTGATTCAACACAATACTGATAGGCATGCGTATGAATCGCTTCTTCGAAAGCTTGTCTTAAGAGATATTGTCTACATTCTGGGTTAGTTATATGTTTGTAAACAGCTAGCACAACATTATTTGCAACTAATGAATCAGCAGTGGAAAAGAAACCTAAGCTTCTCTTGATGATTGTTCTTTCATCTTCTGTTAGACCATCCTCTGACTTCCACAATGCTATATCTGCTGTCATATTTATTTCTTGTGGCATCCAGTGATTAGCTGTACCGTCAAGGTATTTTTCCCAAGCCCATTTGTATTTAAAGGGAACAAGTTGGTTGAGATCTGCTTTTGAATTAATCATAGCTTTTTGACCAACCTGAACCCTACCTTCAAGTGCATTTGCCATTCTGGCCCGAACTTTCTCAAGTTCAGCCTCTGATGGCTCTTTCATAGTTGTATAGTTTTCAATATTTTGCATTGCTTCTGAACTCATATCTTCAGTAACAACAGTTTCATTTTCAGGTGCTGAAACTTGCTCAGTCTGAACTGTTTGTTCTTCTACTGATTCAGTTTCAGTTGCATCTACAACTCTCGGTTCAGGATTTTTTGATTTTTCCTCTTTAACCGGGGCTTCGTCTTTATAATAATCTTCCCAACTTAACATAATTTTCCTCCGTTATTGGCATGCCTCACAATCTGGATCAAGTATGCTGCAAGCACTTGGTGCTTGGCCTGTTGCTTGCACCTCTTGATTTGATTGCACAGCATTTAAGCTGCTCCTCTCCACCGTTGATTTTTCTGTAGCTGTGGCTCCCATAGATCTTAGATAATAAGTTGTCTTGAGACCTTTGTACCACGCCATTCTATAAGTTATATCTAATTTTTTTCCATCGACATTTGCGATATATAAATTTAAGGATTGCGCTTGATCAATCCACTTTTGTCTTCTGCTTGCTGCTTCAACAATAAATCTTGGCTCGACTTCAAATGCGGTTTTAAACTTGTCCTTAATATGTTCTGGCACTCTATTGATCTGTTTAAGTGAACCTTCGAAGTATTTTAAATCACTAAGCATTACTTCGTCCCATAGGTCTTCTTTCTTCAATTCTTCAATTAAGTAAGGATTAACTACAGTAAATTCACCAGACAAATTCGATTTCACAAAAAGGTTTTGATATGTCGGTTCTATAGATTGTGATACCCCGGTAATGTTAGCAATGGTTGCTGTTGGGGCGATTGCCATTACATTTGAATTTCTAATGCCATGTTTCGACATCTTCTCTTTAAGTTTGTCCCAATCAAGTGTTTTGTCTGTGTTTTGATCAATAAATTCACTTCCTCTTTGTTCTGCTAATAAACTTAGTGAATCAAGAGGGAAAATACCATTATCCCACAATGATCCTTTATATGTTTCGTAAGTTCCTCTCTCTTCTGCCAGCCCGCATGATGCCTCAATAGCAAAATAACTGATTAGTTCCATTGATTTATCAGCAAACTCTACTGCTTCATTTGAGTCATACGAAATGCCAAGTTTGTATAGCGCATCTTGAAAACCCATAAGACCTAAACCAATAGGTCTATGTTTTTTATTAGAGTTCTCAGCTTGAGGAACAGGGTAATAATTAATGTCAATTACGTTGTCCAGCATCCTTATAGCTGTTGTAACGGAACCTTTAAGTTGCTCAATATTAATTTTTCCATTCTCTATGTGTAGCGGCAGGTTTATGCTTCCAAGATTACAAACTGCTATTTCATCCTCATTTGTATTGAGAGTTATTTCGGTACAAAGATTAGATGAATGTACTGTACCCACATGACCCTGTGGAGATCTTACATTACATGGATCTTTGAAAGTTACCCAAGGGTGCCCTGTCTCAAACAACATAGAAAGAATTTTTCTCCATAGATCCTTGGCTTCAAGTATCTTGAAATGTTTTATTTCTCCGGTTTCTGCCTTTGTTTCATATTCTTCATACCTAGTCTCAAATTCTTTTCCATATATATCATGAAGATCAGGAACGTCAGCTGGAGAAAAAAGGGTCCATTTTTCACCTTTTTCTAATCTTTTCATGAACAGATCTGGAATCCAGTTAGCTGTATTCATATCATGTGTTCTTCTTCTATCATCGCCAGTGTTTTTTCGTAAATCTAGAAATTCTTCGATATCTAGATGCCAGCACTCTAGATAAGCACAGAATGCACCTTTTCTTTTTCCACCCTGGTTTACAGCTACAGCAGTATCATTAGAGACTTTCAAGAAAGGCACTATCCCTTGGCTCTTTCCATTTGTTCCTTTTATTCTTGAACCTAACGCTCTGACGTTAGTCCAGTCATTTCCTAAACCTCCTGCCCATTTCGATAACAAAGCATTATCTCTAATTGCTCCATATATTCCTGACAAGTCATCAGGAACAGTTGTTAAGTAGCAGGAAGAAAGTTGAGGTCTCTTAGTTCCTGAATTAAACAAGGTGGGAGTAGAGCTCATATAATTAAAACTTGATAAGAGCTTATAGAATTCTATAGCTCTTTCATTTTTATTTTCTTCATTCAAAGCAAGCCCCATAGCAACACGCATAAAAAATACCTGAGGCAACTCGTATCTTATCTCGTCGCTGGTGATGAAGTATCTGTCATACAAGGTTTGCAGCCCTAGATATGTAAATTGAAAGTCTCTTTCTTCAAGGATGGCTTCTCCAAGCTTCGCAAGATCAAACGACTTCAACTCTTCATTAAGAAAGTCTAATTCAATTCCTTTTTCAACTGTTTTAATAAGGGCCTCTGAATACATCTTGTTCCGATCTTTTCTTTCTTTGACACTCAAGAAATCACAAACCTCGTTTTCTAGGTTATTCAAAAGCAATCTGGCTGTTACAAAAGAATAGTTTGGCTCTTTTTCAACCATTGTCCTTGCAGTCATTAGCATGCTTTCAGCTAAGTCTTTCTCCGAGATTCCCTCGTAAGTAGCGCTTTTGATTTCGCTTATAAGTAGTTTTTCATCTACGTTATCTAAACCAAAACACGCTTTTTTTACTGCCGTCTCAATTACTTCTTGGACATTCTTTTCTAGTCCTTGCTCTTCTTTCTCCTCGGCTCTTTCATTTTTTCTTGCCTCTCTATATAAGACATAGGTTCTTGCTACTTTGTGGTGTTCATTTCTCATAAGTTGAAGTTCTACCTGATCTTGTATTTCCTCTATGTGTATTGTTCCACCTGATGGCATTCTTCTCTCGAAAACTTGGATTATATCTTGAGCCATTTGATCAACTTCTTCATGTATCCTTGATGAGCCTGCAGCCGTCCCACCTTCAACAGCGAGGAATGCTTTCATGATTGCCACTTTAATTTTTTCATCCTCAAAAGAAACCACTTTTCCATTTCGTTTTATGACCCTCATTTTTCCAGGAGTCATAACTAGGTTTGGAGAAATGTCTTCTTTTTCTTCAACTTTGTTTTGTGTTACTTGTTGTTCCATCACTTAACGTATTTTTCTACATGTAGTGCTTACATTCAAGCATTTCAACACAATATGTTGTGTTTATTTTAATTTTGCCTACTATATGCTGTAATTTTCCTGTTGATAACTTATGGATAAAAAATTCTTTAATTGACGAAATTCGTTTGAATAGTGCAGTTTAATGTGTATTCTTTTACATTCCAAAAATGAAAATACAGATATTAAATAATATAGCTCATCAAGGTTTAGACGTGTTGCAAAAAAATGATTTTTCCTTGTCTGATAGCTACTCAGATGTGAGTGGGATTGTATTAAGGAGTCATAACTTAAAGGAGCTTAAGATCTCAAATAGTCTTTTAGCGATAGCGAGAGCAGGAGCCGGCACGAATAACATAAATATTAAGGATTGTTCAGATAATGGAGTTGTAGTATTCAATACACCGGGAGCTAACGCTAATGCAGTAAAAGAAATGGTTTTGTGTTCTTTGATTCTCTCAAAAAGGGATTTAGTTTCTGGTAATAAGAATTTAGATTCTATAGATGTTGAATCAAAAAATGATGAAGAGATTGCCAAAGAAATAGAAGGAATAAAAAAACAGTATGTTGGTGAGGAAGTTAAAGGCAAAACGTTAGGCATAATTGGTCTTGGGGCAATTGGCTCTATGGTTGCAGAACAGTCTATGGCACTTGGTATGAATGTTGTTGCCTTCGATCCTGGTCTAACTGTTGATAACGCACTTCGATTGCCCAGCAGCCTTAAAAGATGCAATAAAATTGAAGAGGTATTGGGTGAGTCAGATTATCTGTCTCTACACTTGCCTCTGAATCAAAATACTAAAAACCTGATTGATGCTGAAAAGTTAAAACTTATGAAAGAGGGGGCTGTGCTAATAAACTTCTCTCGTGGTGGTATAGTAAATGAACAGGACATATTAGAATTTTTAGAAAAAAATCATCTATACAAGTACGTAACCGACTTCCCAACAAAAAATTTATTAAAAAGAATAAACAAAAAGAAAGATGTAATGATATTTCCTCATCTTGGGGCAAGCACAATGGAAAGCGAAATTAATTGTGCTGTCATGGCTTGCAGCCAGTTGAGTAACTTTTTGAAGAACGGGAAAATTGAAAATAGTGTCAACTTCCCTAATATTAATTCTGAAAAATATGGAAAACACCGGCTTTTCATGACTAACAATAATGAGCCTGGAATTATCAGCAAAATAGCAGAGTGTTTAGCAAGCAATAAAATTAACATATTAGAATTTGTAAATAAAAGCAGAGGTAATTTAGCTTGCAATATTATAGATACGAACGATGAAGTTCATGTTGATGTAGTCTCAGAGCTTGGGAAAATCAGCGGTGTTTCAAACGCAAGACTTTGCTACTAAAAAAAACCTTGTTTTTTTTCTAAAACTATTGATTTTCACACAAAGATGAGCATCCTCCCTAAATTTTACTCATAATGCATTGTTAACTAACTATAAAAAATTATGTCTCCTGAAAGCCCCATTCTCACTGGCTAAAAATATATTGATTGTTTTTTGTACAATTGCATGAAAGCTTCCATGTATGTGGGATATACTAAATCTTAAGTTAGTTTTCCCCAAAGTTATCCACAGTTTCTGTGGATAAAAAAAATGTGTTATTTTAATAAAAATGAGCAATCATGAAACATGGAAAAGTTTCATAAATTTTGAGACTAAAAAACCTTACTTTAAAAAGATAAAAGATCACTTAATAGCAGATAATGCAAGCGGCAAAATCGTTTTACCAGAACCAAAATATTTCTTCAGAGCATTCGATTTATGTGAAAAGAATAAAGTAAAAGTTGTGATAATTGGTCAAGATCCTTACCATACCCTAGGAATTCCAAATGGACTTGCATTTTCTGTGAATAGAAATACAAAATTACCTCCTTCACTTGTAAATATTTTTAAAGAACTAGAGGCTGACCTAGGTATAACGAAATCCTGTGGAGATTTGACAGCATGGTCAAAACAAGGAGTTTTGTTAATGAATACTTCTCTTTCTGTTTGTGCGGGGCTGCCTGCATCTCATTCAAATATTGGTTGGGAAAACTTTACCAACGCAGTTATTGATGAAATTCAAAAAAAGAAAAACATAATTTTTCTTCTTTGGGGAAAACACGCACAGAAAAAAAAGGACATTATTCATAAAGATAATTTTATTTTAGAGGCTGCGCATCCTTCACCGTTATCAGCCAATAGCGGTTTTTTTGGTTGTGCCCATTTTTCCAAGACGAATAATTTATTAGTTAGTCTTGATCTAGATCCCATTGACTGGCAATTGGAATAATCCTCTCATCATTTGAATAGTATTCAGATTTTTCAACAAAAAAATGTGTCTGTTGACAGTCTTTTATAGTAGTTGAAAAAATTTTTTTCCCAATCTTTCTTCCAGATTTATTGAGAATATAATTCAGCGAACCAGAAAAAATTACAGCTTTTTTCGTAGCTTTGCCTAAGTATTTTAGACGAGCAATTATTTCTTGCCCTCTGTAACAGCCCTTTTCATAAGAAACAAATTTTTCAGGATTATAGCCAATTTCATTTAAACGATATTTTCCAGAATAATCAGCATCAATATCGAAGCAAAAATTTAGCATTGTGTCTGTTTTCCAGTTCATTTCATCGTAATTCGACTTCGGTTTTCCAATGTGTTTAGTAAAAGTATTATTTGTTTGTTTTCCAAAGATATCTTGATGCTCTATTTTTATGGTGCAATCGTAAAATTTAGAAAATTTTTCGAGTTCACTCACCAACAAGGGTGCAACATCTCTTCTCAATAGAATTACGAACCCATCATTTTTAATGACTACAGAATTTGTAATGACGTGCCCCTTTTCATTACAAAATAAGCCGTCAAAGCATTCTTGTTGTTGTGTAACATCGCATGATATTTGTCCTTGAAGAAATTCTTTAGAATCGGCTCCTTTTACTTTTATAGAGGTATAATTTGGGAGAGAATATAATTTTGTCATGAATGATAATCTGTTAATTAAAAAATTAAATTTTAAATCAAGAAGGGGGATGAAGGAAACAACCTTCGTCGTAAAAAATTTTTTGAAAAATTTTGATGGGATGAACTCTGAAGAAAAATCGGAACTACTTGATTTACTAGAGCTGAATGATCAAGATTTGTTTGATCTAATTTTCAAACAAAAAGAAGTATTTATTTTGAAGTACCCCAATTTGAAAAAATTTGCTTATTAAATGAACTTATTAAAAAATTATTAATCAAATAAATAATGAAAAGAAATAGTATCCCTCAGTTAGTCCAGCTTTCACAAAAAGGTGACTCAAACGCTTTTGAGGTTCTCTTTACATCGTTTAAAACAAGGCTGCATCATTCCTTATTCAAGGTTTTAAGAAATTACCATGAAACGGAAGATATTGTTCAGCAAGCTTTCATGAAAGCATGGGAGAAAATTGGGACTTTCAAAGGTAATTCTAGTTTTTACACCTGGTTATATAGAATTGGTTTTAATTTAGCTTTAACAAAAATAAAATCTTCAAGGGAATCTCAAATAGAGGAAAGTTTTGAGAGCACATTGGCCTCTCCAAATAATGTTGAAGCTTCAATTGAAAATACTGAAGTATTTGAAACAGTCCAATCATTACTTAATGAACTCCCAGAGGAGCAAAGGACTGCTTATATTCTTTGTGAGGTAGATACCAAAAACTATGATGAAATAGCAAATATAACGGGAGTGCCTGTAGGTACAGTCAGGTCAAGAATATTCAGAGCAAGACAATATTTAATTGAAAATTTAAAGGGTAGATTATGAAAAATATTTCAGATTATGACTTCAGCAGGATTTCTGCTTTTACAGATGGAGAGTTAGATGCTGACGAGGTTAATTGCCTCATATCAGATATGCAAACTAAACCAGAATTAAAAGACTTATACTTCAATCTGCTCGAGCTGAGTCAAGTTTCTCTAAATCTCAAGCCTATGGGTTTTAAAGAAAAGTTATCGAGCCTTTCTTTGCAGGATTTGCTGGCTGTATTTACACAAAGAGTTATCTTACCTATGACAATATTCTCCGCTGGTGCTTTATTGAGCTACTCTATTTTAAATAATGCACTTTATACTAACGAACAAGAAAATAGGGCAAGTTTGCTTTTAAATCAGTCAATAGCATCCTTGGAAGCAAAACAAATTTTAGAGAGCATAAAATCGGATGAAATTTTACAGTTTGCATCTAGACATTATGTACCAGAAAGTTCAAGCAATATTGTACCGGTAGCCTATCAGCCAAACTGGTTACCTCGTGGATTTAATTCTGATAGAAAAATACAAAATAAATTTATTAACAAAGTTGATAAAAAGCAGTTCTCAATCTTTATTGATGCACCCAATAATTTCAACCTCCCTGACGGTGTCTATCAAAAAGAAAATTTTATATTAATAAGGAGAACAAACCTTCATGATGATCAACCTCACACAATCACTATATTTGGTGATATTGATGTTGAATCTGGAAAAAAAATCCTTAACTCAATAAAAACTCGTAAATAAGATAACTTATGAAAAATTTCTTTTTTGTTTTGCAATTGGCTGTTCTCACCATTCAAGCACATGAATTTGATTTCTCTGAACTCGTTAAAGATCAATCTGAATCTGTAGTCAATATTCAATCTGTTCGAAAAGTAAAACTTTCACAAAGATCTTTGAATTCTTTTCCTGAAGAATTATTCAGAGAATTTGGTTTTCCTTTTCCAGAGATGGAAACACCGAGACAACAAGAAAGAGAATCAATAAGTACAGGATCAGGTTTTGTCATAGATGAAAATGGTTACGTAATTACAAACTATCATGTTGTGCAAGGAGCTGACGAAGTTCTTGTGAAATTTTTAGATAGAAGAGAATTTAGAGCAAAAATTGTTGGCATGGATGAGCTTAGTGACCTCGCTCTTCTAAAAATTGAATCTAAAGATCTTGATCCAGTAGAAATAGGTGATTCTGATAATGTAGAACAGGGAGACGGTGTTATTGCAATTGGATCACCGTACAACTATGACTTTTCAGTAACATTCGGCATTATTAGTGCTACCGGGAGAGGAATAACATCCGGTCAAGGCATTGGAGATTATGTTCCATACTTGCAAACAGATGCAGCGGTAAATAGAGGAAATTCTGGTGGTCCGCTATTCAATACAGACGGCGAAGTGATTGGTATTAATTCTCAAATATTTTCTAGATCAGGCGGGAATGAAGGTTTAGCCTTTGCTATTCCGATAAATATTGCTTTAGAAGTTGTAGAGCAACTCAAAGAAAATGGAAAATTCTCAAGAGGTTACTTGGGTGTGCAGGGCGGCGAAGTTTCAAGTGATTTAGCAGAGGCGCTTGGAATGAATAAACCGATAGGAGCGCTAGTAAGAGCAGTTGTAAAGGAAAGTGCAGCTGATATTGGAGGTGTGAAACCGGGAGATGTTATAGTTCAAGTAGGTTCTAAAGACGTAATTTACTTTAAGGATTTACAACATACAGTTGGAATGACTAAACCAGACACAAACTTAAAACTTCGTCTTTTTAGAGATGGAGATTATAAAAATCTTTACGTGAAAGTTGGGGAGCTGCCTTCATTGAGTCAAATAGAACCAGAGACTGAGGAACCTGAAGTACCGGATTATCCTCTTGGATTACAGTTAGAAAATCTCGCTGATGAAGATTCAATTGAAGAGAATTTAGGGGTTAGGGTAATTCAAGTAACATCAAATTCTCCTGCTTTTGGCGAAATACTGAGGGGCGATATAATTACTAAAATTAAGTCTGGTAACATAGCTTACGATATTTCAAATGTTGAAGATTTCGTTAATGCACTTGATTCATTTGCTGTAGGTGACAAAATAGCGATATTTGGAACTAGAGAGGGTTCCAACTTTTTTGTTGCAGTAACAGTTGAATAATATAAGAAATTTCTCAATTATTGCCCATATTGATCATGGGAAGTCTACTCTGTCCGATAGAATTATTGAGTTTTGCGGCGGCCTATCAAAAAGAGAAATGAAATCTCAAGTCCTAGATACGCTTGAGCTAGAAAGAGAAAGAGGTATAACAATCAAAGCACAATCTGTTGCTCTAAATTATGTTGACAATGAAAAATACCAGTTTAATTTAATTGATACGCCTGGCCATGTAGATTTTTCATACGAAGTTTCTAGATCTCTTGCGGCTTGTGAAGGTGCACTTTTAGTTGTTGATGGTTCACAAGGCGTTGAAGCACAAACACTATCAACTTGTTACAAAGCTTTAGATCTTGGATTGGAAGTTATACCTGTTATTAATAAGATAGACCTTCCTCAAGCAGAACCAGAAAGAGTAAAGAATGAAATTGAGGAGATTATTGGTATTGATGCATCAGAAGCATTATTCGTAAGTGCAAAAGATGGAACAAATTTAAATGAGCTGTTGAGGCAGATATCACAAAAAGTGCCGCCACCAAAGAAAAGCGCAGAAGAAAATTTGCAAGCACTTATTATTGATTCTTGGTACGACAATTTTCTGGGTGTAATCTCATTAATCAGGATTTTTAGTGGCTCCCTGAAGAAAGGTGAGAAATTTATTGTTAAGTCAACAGGCCAAACATACACTGCAGATACTATTGGAAAATTCACACCGAAAAAAGTTTCTTGCAACGAATTAATGGAAGGTGAAGTTGGTTATTTGGTTGCAAGCGTTAAAGATCTTAAGTCTGTTCCAGTTGGAGATACATTAATATCTGCAAAACATCCTGATACAAAAGAACTTGAAGGATTTGAGGAAGTAAAACCTCAGGTTTTTGCCTCTTTCTTCCCAATTGACTCAAATGATTACCAAGCATTTAGAGAGGCCTTACAAAAACTTAATCTAAATGATGCCTCACTTACTTTTGAGCCTGAGAATTCAGAAATTTTGGGGAGTGGCTTCAGATGTGGTTTTTTAGGTACATTGCATTTAGAAGTAGTAAAAGAAAGACTAGAAAGAGAATATAATCTTAATCTGATAACAACAGCGCCAAGTGTTGCTTACGAAATACTAAGAACTAATGGAGAAGAGTCTATGATCAGCTCTCCAGCGGAACTGCCAACAGTCAATGAGATTCAAGAGATTAAAGAGCCAATAATCAGATCAACTATACTTTGTCCAAATAAATATGTAGGTGATGTAATAGAACTGGCTATGTCCAAAAGAGGAGTGCAGAAAGATTTACAGTATCTCGGTGGACAAGTTTCAATTATTTTTGAAATGCCTCTGTCCGAAATAGTTATGGACTTTTTCGATATCCTTAAATCAAAAAGTCAAGGCTATGCATCAGTTGATTTCGTATTCGATCGATTTCAAACTGCTAATCTTGTTAAAGTAGATGTCGCAATTAATGGTCTGGTTGTTGATTCTCTTTCATCTATTATGCATAGGTCTCAAGCAGAAAGAAAAGGAAGAGAGATAGCTAAGCGACTTCGAGAAGTAATTCCAAGACAAATGTTCGAGATTCCTATTCAAATTATGTTAGGCAGCAAAATAATTGCTAGAGAGAGCGTTAAAGCTTTCAGAAAGAATGTTACTGCTAAACTATATGGTGGCGATGTTACGAGAAAGAAAAAACTACTAGAAAAGCAGAAAGCAGGAAAAAAGAAAATGAAACAAATAGGAAAAGTTGCTTTACCTCAAGAAGCTTTTTTAAGCTTTCTTTCCACCGACAAAAAATGAACACTTTCTTTAGTCTAATTCAACCAATTTCTAATTTACCAATTTTTATATTCTTAAATTTAGGCATTTGTTTGATTGTTGTTCACTGGTACTGGATGATGTCCACAAATAACTTTAGCAAAAAATTACATAGAAATTTACAAAGACTAGCCCTGTTTTTATCAGTATTAATTATTGGTATTCTTTTTGTAAAACAGTGGAATATTGGAGATTTACTTGCTTTCTACTCTGCATTTTCCTTAGTAATTTTGATTATAGCTTCAATCAACCATAAAAATGAAATAATCAAAGAAAGCAGAGGTTGGTTTATAAATATCTTTTTAGTTTTCTTTCTGAGAGGCTATATTTACGAGCCTTGGCAGATTCCATCTGAATCAATGCGGCCTAATCTTGAGATAGGAGATTTCGTACTTGTTAATAGGAACGCTTATGGATTAGAAATTCCATTTAGTGGGAGAGAAAAAGTGTTATCAAAAGGCCCAGAAATTGGTGAAATTGTTGTATTTTTTCCGCCTCATAAACCTACAGTACCATTTGTTAAAAGGGTTATTGCTAAAGGTGGTGATACTGTCACATATGTAAATAAAAATTTCTATGTTAATGGCATTATGCTCTCTCAAGAACAGTTTGAACAAAGCACAAACAATAATTTGCTTATGGAATCAAATGGGGAAAAAAATTACTTAATAAGACATATGGCAAGAAAAGGGCAAAATGGAAACTGGGTAATACCAGAAGGAATGTATTTTGTTAGCGGTGACAACAGAGATAATTCAAATGACAGTCGTGCATGGGGATACATAAGCGAAGATGTAATATGGGGCAGAGCAGACTATATATGGATGTCATGGAAGCCTGGTAGGTGGCCAAGCTTGGACAGGGCTGGAGAAATTAAGTAATGAGCAAGTGTGGTTATGTGACCATAATTGGTAAAACTAATGTTGGTAAGTCGACCTTTTTAAATAAATTTTTAGGAAAAAAAGTTTCAATTACTGCAAATAAGTCACAAACGACTAGATCAAATATTTATGCTATTAAAAGCCTGAAAACTACACAGATAATATTTATAGATACCCCAGGCATTCATAAAAAAAGCGAAAAAACTATCAATAAAGTTCTTAGAAAAAAACCTGCTGAAGTCATTCATGATGTAGACGTAATTCTTTTCATGGTTTCTGGCACTAAATTTGATGAAATCGATAAAGAAAGCCTTAAACTTGCAAACGAATCACAAGCAAAAAAAATTCTTGTGATCAATAAAATTGATCTTGTAAAAAATAAACAAGATCTTTTTTCTTTCGTAGAAAATACTTTCAATAAAGAAGATTTTTATTCGATTGTACCTATTTCTGCGAAAGATAATGATGGTATAGATATTGTCCAAAAGGAGCTTGAAGAAGCTCTGCCCAAGAATGAATTTTTTTATCCTAAAGAAATAGAATTTCAGAGTAATACGTTTGAAATAAGCGAGATTATTAGGGAAAAGATTATTCGTTTGTTAGGAGACGAGCTTCCTTATGAGACAGCTGTTGTAATTGAGCTATTAAACGAAAAAAAAGATACATTTGAGATTGACGCAAATATCTATGTATCAAAACAAAGCCAAAAAAGCATTGTTATTGGAAAAAATGGAGAGAAATTAAAATCTATTGGTACAACAGCAAGAATCGATCTTGAAAAAAAATTGAACAAAAAAGTATTTCTTAAATTATGGTGCAAAGTTCAAAAAAATTGGGTAAATAACCCAATCAGTCTAGAAAGCTTTGGTATTAAAAATTAATGATTACTAATTTGCAAAAAGCATATGTAATACATTCAAGACCTTATAAAGAAACAAGCCTAATTGTTACATTTCTTACAAAAGATAAAGGCAAGATTACTGCAGTTGCGAAGGGAGCAAAACGAAGAAACTCTCGTCTTTCTGGTAATCTGGAGCCATTCCAATGTTTGAATATTGATTACCGCGGAAAATCTGATTTGAAGTCGCTCATACTTGCTGAACCTTGTGAAGTTTTTGAAGATTTCTTTGGAAGTGAAAACCTTTACTCAGCTTTCTATGTAAACGAATTAATTAATTATCTTACTGCTCAAGCAGACGAATCTATTGAAATATTTGATTTGTATAAAAAGTGCATTTCAAACCTTAAAAAGAAAAATACTGTTGAGGAGATTTTAAGAGATTTTGAATTAAAAATTTTGAGTGAGCTGGGTTATGAAATAAATTTTCTAAGTGAGTATGGTAGTAATGAGCCAATAACTGAAGGTCTGAGTTACAAATACGCTCCACAGTCAGGATTTATTAAAAGTGCGAAAGGATATGATGGTAATATATTAAAAGAGATAATCAAAAGAAAATTCTCAAAAAATTCTCTAAAAGCGTGTAAGGAAATAAACAGAGCTACAATAGATTATTATTTTGAGGAACTTAACATTAAAAGCAGGATATTTTTTAAATGATTTTAGGCATTGGAACTGATTTAGTAAACAATATTAGGGTAAAAAAGCTTTTTGAAAAATACGGAGATAGATTTGTAAACAAAATACTCTCAGCTAATGAAAAATCTCAGTTTTTTAATTTAAAAAGTTCGCAAAAATTAAATTTCTTGTGTTCATCGTTTGCTGCTAAGGAAGCATTAGTCAAAGCCTTTGGCACCGGTTTTCGTGGTATTTACCCATCCGATATCTCCATGCAAAAAGATGAGCTTGGCAAGCCAGAATTAATCAACCATAAATTAGAAAACATTAAACATCATCTATCAATCACTAATACTGATAGTTATACTTTGTCATTTATAGTTTTAGAAAAATGAACTTAATACTTTTAGGTATGCCAGGCGCGGGTAAAGGAACCCAAGCAGAATTTATTCAAAAGGACTTTGGGCTCGCAAATATTTCGACCGGCGCAATGATGAGAGAGGTAAGCAGGTCTAAGAGTGAGCTTGCAACAAAAGTTCAATTGTATCTCTCATCAGGAACTCTTGTTCCCAATGAAATAATCGTAGAAATGCTTGTTGAAAGAATACAACAAGATGACTGTTTAGATGGTTTTTTATTAGATGGATTCCCTAGAAACCTTGATCAAGGAAAGGCTTTAGATAATGCCAATATTTCTATAGATTTGGTCTTGTATTTAAGTATCAAAGAGGAGGAAATTATTTCAAGAATGTCTGGGAGAAGAGTTCATTTAGCATCTGGTAGGTCCTATCACATAATGCATAATCCTCCTAAAAAAGAGGGTTTTGATGATATTACTGGCGAAGCATTAATACATAGAGAAGACGATAATCCTAAAGTAATTAAAAAGAGATTGTCGGTTTATTACAATGAAACAGAGCCATTACTTGAATTTTACAAAAACAAAAATTTAAAATTTATTGAAATAGATGCATCTAAATCAGTTGATGTAGTAACCGATTCAATTCGCCAAAGCATTTCAAGTTGAACAGCATTGTCGTAGATTTCACTTCAGACAGGCATTTTATTGCTTTGAATTATGCTCAAAAGAGATATTTTTTTGACTTTAAAGAAGAATCTTTGAAGAAAAGAAATGATTGGGAATACAAGATCTCGACGTTAAAAGAAAATATCCCTGAATTTACATTTAATAAAATTGAAAAAATGGCCTACGCCGCAGGGCCTGGATCGTATACAGGCGCCAGATTAGCCTTCACATTCTTAGACACTTTGAGCTTAATTCTTAAAAAAAAATTTTTTGCATTTTCAAATTTAACAGCATTGCAACATAAGTTCCCTGACAGGATAGCAATTATCAAAGGCAGCAAGAACGATTTTTTTTATAGATACGAAGAGTGTGATCATTATTGTGAAAGCTTAGATCAAATTCCAAAAGGCAAAGCTTACGTAGTCTTAGAAAATGATCAACTATGCCTAGAAAACATGGTTGAGTTGAAATTCGAAGAGATTTCTAAAAATATTCTTGATTTAGTTTTAAAACCAGAAAACAAAGCGCTTTCCTCAAATTATCCGAATTACATAAAAGAATTAAACTACGTAAAAAGTAGGTGATGGAACTATCTATAGTACAGATAATAGTACTGAGTATCATACAAGCTATAACTGAATTTTTACCTATATCAAGTTCTGCACACCTTTTGCTACCAAGCAAAGTGCTTGGATGGCCAGATCAAGGTATTATCTTTGATATAACAGTGCATTTTGCAACCCTGATGGCTGTTCTTACTTATTTTAGGGATGAATTTTTAAGATTAAGCTTCTATGTCTCTAGAACATTTAAGTTTTTGGTCATTAGCACCTTACCAATTGTCTTGATAGCATTATTTATGCCTGGTATGGGCGATTATAGGTGGTCTTTAACAACAATAGCCTATGCAAACATCTTTTTTGCTTTTTTGCTCTATATATCTGAAAAGACTAGTCAACAGAAGTACTTAAATTCAGATATGACAGCAAAAGATGCAATTGTAATCGGTTTATTCCAAACATTTAGTTTGATATCGGGTGCATCTAGGTCTGGAACCGCTATTACTGGTTCATTATTTTTGGGTTTCAAAAAATCTGAAGCTGCAAAATACTCTCTAATGTTATCTATACCAACTATACTCGGAGCTCTTATTTTTGGGTTTATAGAAATCAACACTTTAAAAGAAGATATAAACATTTTAACTACTTTTATAGCATTTTTAACTACATATATAGTATCTTATTTATCAATATCCTTGTTTCTTGGCCTTGTAAAAAAGCTTGGTTACATGCCATTTATTGTTTATAGATTGTTTTTAGGAATATTATTATTATGGCTGATATAGAAGGAATAAAAGTCTTAAATCTTAACTTGAAAGAAAGAGCTAAAGAGCTATCAAAAAAATATAATGTTCCACTGTTAACCTCTGAATCTCCAGAAACATTTATATCTATTGATGATCGGACAATTCTGCATTCTGGAAACAACAAATTAGAAAATTCGTTTAGTGAAGGCAAATTTTATGCGAGGATCTCACAGTATCAGAGTGAAAGCCTTTTAAAAAAAGCAATTGGTTGGCAATCAACAGCACAGAAGCATATTTTAGATACTACAGGAGGCTTAGGGCATGATGCCTTTATTCTTACAATGCTTGGACAAAAAATTACTGTATTAGAAAAGAATAAAGGGTTATGTGTTTTGATTGAAGAGGCATTAAGTAATTTACCTAATTTGCCATATTTCAATGATGTTAGAAACAATATGTCAGTTATAAATTCGGATAGTCGTGCTTTTTTACAATCCGTAGAAAACTATGATGTTGTTTACGTTGATCCAATGTTTAACTCAAAGAAAAAATTAAAAAGAACAAAACAAATGGAATTTCTAGATAATTATCTTGGAGAATATGATGATCCCTCAGTTGAGTTTTATGAATCAAATTTTAAAAGATTAGTTATTAAGAAAGAATTGAAAGCAGCACCTAGTATAAAAGATTACTCTGCTATATCATTTAAGGGTTCATCAGTGAGATATGATGTATATTTGAAGGGAAAAAATGAATTTTAGTCAAGCAGTAAGGTCAGCACTAATAGATAATTATTCTACTTTTAAGGGCAGGGCATGCAGAGCAGAGTGGTGGTATTTTGTGTTATTTACAGTAATTTTTTCAATATTAGTAAGTGCCATAGTGGCATTCACAACTTTTGGAAGTGTAGATTGGGAATACGCAGCAACATTGAATGAAAACCAGGTGACCGAATTTATACTGGATAGCAACTTTGGATTGGGAACACGAATATCATCTGTAGCATTATCTCTAATATTCTTTTTACCGTTAATGGCTGTTACTATTAGAAGGTTACAAGACCTTGATGCTAGCTATTATTGGGCTGTGCCATTCTTTATGATTAATATTATGGGCATATGGCTTCAAATTTTTCCATCTGTTGAGCCTACAGCTGTCAGGCTTAGTGCAGCTGGAAACTTAATCTCAATAATTTATTGTTTAGCTTTTCTAAGAAAGGGTGGTTACGAGGATAACAGGTTTGGATCTAACCCTTTAGAAGAGGATACTGAGGAAGATACATATTAATTCTACTCTTCAATAACTACAGCTGTACCATATGCAACGACTTCTGAGGCCCCTTGGGCTATTGTGCTGCTTTCAATTCTGAAGCAAATAATTGCATTTCCTCCTTGTTTTTCAGCATCAGCAATCATCCGTTCAACAGCTTGATCTCTAGTTTGTTGAAGGAGTCTTGAGTATTCTTCAATTTCTCCTCCAAGGACGTTTTTGAAGCTTGCAAATATATCAGCTACCGCATGCCGAGCTCTTGCTGAGCTCCCTTTAACGTAACCAATGGTACTCAAAATATTTTTTCCAGGTATATTTTCTGAAGTTGTAACCAACATAATTAAATTTTAGCAGATTTTTAATTAATTTTTATGCTTCACAATAAGTATTAAAAGATTTAAAATGCATCCTTCATGGCTGTACAAAAAAGTAAAAAAACAAGAAGCAGAGTTGGAATGAGACGTTCTCATGATGCGCTGAGTTCAAATTCTTTGTCTACAGACCCTGTTTCTGGTGAAAGACATTTAAGGCATAATATGTCTGCTGACGGTTTCTATAAGGGTAGATTAGTTAAAGATCTCAAAAAGAAACCAGAAGAACAAGAAGAAGTCCAAGAATAAATTTTCATGGCTTTCTCGTTCTTATTTCCCGGTCAAGGGTCTCAGTATACTGGAATGTTCAAAGAGCATTTTGAGGAATTTGAGGAATTTCAAGATAATTTATCAATAGCTGAAGATTTTTATAAAGAAGATTTAAAAAATATCATTTTTCAAGAAGACTCTAGGCTCAACGATACTTACTATACACAACCTCTATTGATGATAATGAGCTATTCGCTCTTCCAAGTGTGGAAAAACCACAAGTGTCCATCTCCAAAAGTTGCTGCAGGCCATAGTTTAGGTGAAGTTTCAGCTTTTCTTTGTGCTGGGGGTTTTAACTTAAAAAATGCCCTTAGATTTATTAAATTTAGAGCAACATTCATGATTGAAAGTAAAGGCGATACAAAAACCAAGATGTCCGCAGTTTTAGGCCTAGACGGAGAGAGTTTAAAAAAAATACTTTCAGATAAAAAAGCAAAATTTTTGGAGGCAGTGAATATGAATTCTCCGTTACAAACAGTAATTGCTGGTAACACAGATGAAATAGAATCGATAAAAAGTGAACTCAAAGAAAAAGGTGCAAAAAAAGTAATAGACCTCTCGGTATCAGTACCATCTCATTCTAGCCTTATGAGGATAGCTACCACAAAACTAAAGTTGGTACTTGATGAAATGAGGCTTGAAATGCCAGATTTTCCAATAATTCAGAACTTGGATGCAAAAATCCCCATTACCGCAAAAGAAATTTGTGTAAATCTTGCTGAGCAAATATCAAATCCAGTACAGTGGGCATCTTCTATGAATAGGTTAAAGAAATATGGTCTCGAAGAGCATTATGAGATTGGACCTAATAAAGTTCTTTCTAGTCTTGCTAAACAAAACAGAATAAAAGGATCATTTTCATCTTTCGATAATATTGATACATTTAAAGAACTATTGAGTAAATATGGAAAATAAAAAAGTAATTGTTACAGGCGGCAATAGAGGAATAGGTAAAGGGATTGTTCAATCCCTGTTAGAGAAAAGGTATTTGGTGCTGGCCACATCAAGGGATCCTAATAAATTTGATTATTCACATGCAAATTTAAAATTAGCTAATTTAGACGTATGTGACCAAAGTTCAATTGATAATTTTCAAAAAATAGCAAATGAATTTGATCCCGATATTTTAATAAATAATGCCGGAGCTACAAGAGATAAGCTTTTTCTCAGAATGACTACAGCTGATTGGGACGAAGTTATAAATACAAATCTCAATAGTGTTTTTAAAATAACCAAATTAGTTGTTAAGGGTATGTTAAAAAAGAAGTGGGGACGAATAATTAACATAAGTTCAATTTCTGGTTTAATGGGTAATCCAGGACAAACAAATTATTCTGCTTCAAAAGCAGGTGTTGATGCCTTTACAAGATCGCTTGCAAAAGAGTTGGGTTCAAGAAATATTACTGTAAATTCAATTGCACCAGGATTCATTCAGACTGATATGACTGATAATTTGATTGATGAAGAATTAATAAAAAAAATACCTTTGAAAAGAGTGGGTAAAGTTGAAGATGTTGCTTCGCTAGTAAACTTTCTAGCTACAGAAGAGTCTAATTATATTACAGGACAAACATTAGTAGTTGATGGCGGGCTATTTATGAAGTAATGTATGTTTTACAAATTTACTAAGGAGTAATAATGAGCGAAGTTCTAGATAAAGTTGTTGAGATTGTTTGTAACCAGTTAGAGATTAGTAAAGATGATGTTAAGCCTGACTCATCTCTAGTTGAAGATCTTGGAGCAGATTCTCTTGATACAGTAGAATTAGTTATGGCATTCGAAGAAGAATTTGGCCTTGAAATTCCTGATGATGAGGCTGAAAATATCACAACTATCAATAGTGCCGTTGATTGGATCGAAAAGAATAGCTAAGAAAACTTTTTTTCTTATCCTGATTTTAAGCTTTGCATTTATTTCTTTAAAGCTTCAGCTATCACTGATGCAAAAAATACCTGTACAGGCTGGAAACCAAAGCTTTGTTGTTAAAAAAGGAGATAGCCTTTATGGAATTCTCTCAACACTGGAAAAAAAATATAATCTATCAAATACATGGTGGATTAAGATCAAATATATTTTTAAAGAAGATCCAATAATAAAAGCTGGTAGGTACAATATTTTTCCAGATACTTCTATTTCTGACTTAATTGACCGCTTTGAGAAAGGCGATGTTCAGCTATTTAAACTCACAATTATAGAAGGTAGTGTTGCAAAAAATAACTTGATCAATTTAGAGAAAATTATTGAAGACCAAAAACTCAATTTTGAGGTACCCAAAACCGTTAGAGATATATTTTCTGCTGAGGCATTGCTAATGCCTGATACGTATTTTTTCAGTGATAAACAGGATTTAATAAAGGTTTTAAATAACTCAAAAACATATTTAGATAAATATCTTGAGGACTCATGGAGCCAAAAACCAAAAGATAATCCATTACAATCACCTCATGAAGCTTTGGTTCTTGCGTCTATAATTGAGAGAGAAGCTTTGTTGTCCTCAGAACAAGAAAAAATAGCCTCTGTATTTCTGTCTAGGCTAAAAATTAATATGAGACTTCAAGCTGATCCAACCTCATCATACGGTTTTTACGGCGATTACGGAAAAAAAATTGGTAGAGCGGTTTTAGATGATAAAAACCTATATAACACTTATCAAAATAAAGGATTGCCTCCGGGCCCAATTTGCTATCCATCAAAAGGGGCAATTGATGCAGCTATAAAATCTTCTCCTGGAAATTTTTATTATTTTGTTGCAAAAGGAGATGGTTCACATATATTTTCAGAAACATATGATGAACACAATAAAGCTGTCAAAAAATACATTTACAGTAAATAATATATATTGTGTTTATATCATTTGAAGGCATTGAGGGATCTGGAAAATCCACACAAATAGAGTTGCTAGAATCTTCTTTAAGAGATTTAGGACATCATGTAAAAAAACTCCGAGAACCTGGGACTACTTTACTTGGCGAGAGAATAAGAGAAATATTTCTAGAAGAAACTGACGAGATCATTGATCCAATCACGGAGGCATTTCTACTCTATGCATCCCGAAAACACTTAGATCAAAATATGCTTAGAAAAAACTTGGACAAAGGTTGTATTGTAATTGCTGATAGATACGCTGACGCAACTTTAGCCTACCAGTGCTATGGGAAAGGATTGAATATAGATTTCATTGATTACATACACAAAGAATCAAAGCTCTTAACTCCAGACTTAACATTTTATATGGATATTTCTGCAAAAAAGTCTAAAGAAAGAATATCGGGAAGAGAGATGGATAGGATGGAGGTTGAACCATTGGAATTTTTCGAAAAAGTAAGAGAGGGATACTTGGAAATAGCTGAAAAAAGTCCAGACAGAGTGGTATGTCTTGATGCTAATAAAGGTATTGAGGAATTAGAATCTGAAATATTCAATAAAACTATAGAAAAGTTAAATGCTGCCTTGGAATAAGAAATTTCTAGAACACCTTGGAAATATCAAACCAAAAACTATTTTATGTGGTTCAGATGGGCAAGATATAAAAGAAGTTTCTCGACGAATTGTAAAGGACTTTATTTCTAAGATTGATAAAAAAGATTTCAGCAATGTAGAATTAGAAAATATTGCATCCCATAATTTCTATTTCTTAAAAAAGGACCCTGAAAAAAATAATATACCTATTGCTGAGTTACGAGGGCCAAAAGATTTTTTAACTTTGAGTTCATCAGGTAAGAAATTACTTTTTATTCAGGGAGGGGAGGATATTAGAATTGATGGCTACAATTCATTATTAAAAGTTGCAGAAGATTCTGGAGATGAAACTTTTATAATCATCGCAACAAATCGTCTATCTTCTATACCTTCCACTATTATAAGTAGATTCCAGATATCAAGAATCCCTAAGCCATCTACTGAAGAAGTAAAAGATTTCCTGTATGAAAGTGATAAAAGCCTATCTTCATTTGCAATTGGCTTCTTATCTGAAAATCCCAAAGAGCTTGAATTATCTTTGACAGATATTGTAAAAAAAATGGAGAAATATGACACATTCTTGAATAAAAAAGAGGTTCAATCTAAAGACAGAGAGGAAATTTCCGGTTTTACCGATTACTTGATTTATTTACAGAAATTGAATATCACCTCAAAAACAAAAGTTTCTCTGAAGAATTTAAGTGAATTAATGGATGTAAAGAAATCGATACACCTCCCCAACAATTTAAGTTTAGATGTTATTAAATTAAGAATTAATTCTTGCTTGTGACTGGTTTAGGAAAAAAATTATTTTTTTGCTCAAAGGAGTAAGCAAGATTTATTAAATTTACCTCATCCCATGCTGTGCCCATAAATGAAAGACCGGTAGGAAAGCCATCAACAAAAGCTAAAGGTATTGTAATATGTGGGTAACCTGAAATAGCAGATAGTGCACCATTACCCCAGCCATTTTCAAAATTATCACCATTTTGGTAATCAATTTTCCATGCAGTATTTCTTGTTAGACCAACAATAGCGTCTAATTCATTTTCTTTCAAAATTGCATCAAGATATTCTCTTGAAAAATCTACAATCTTTAGAGATTCCTGATAAATGTCATCAGTATATTTGCCTTCAATTTTTTTTCCAGGACCTGCAGCAATACTAGTTAAAAAATACTCTTGTCCATAAAAACTCATAGTTTCTTCTCTATTATCAATGTTAAAGTCAACAATTGATTGCATATCTCTCATAGAAGACTTTGATTTTTTTAAATAGTCATTTAGCCCAATATAGAATTCATATTCCAAGATAAAAAGAGCAGAGGACCAGAAGTTATTTGGTAAAGGTTCAAGGGTTATTGGAACAATTTCTGCGCCTGAACTCAAAAAAATCTCTTCCGCTTTTTTTATAAGTGAAAATGTTATTTTTAAGTCTCCCTCATTAGGAACTATCAAGCCGATTCGTTTTTCTTTGAGGTAGTTGTTATTTAAATTTACCAATCCAGAAAAATCAAAATCAGAAGGTATATTGCTTGTAGCTTTATCCTTTGGATCTTTGCCTGAAATAGTTTTAAGAACAACGGCTGCATCAAAGACGTTTCTAGCCATTGGACCGGCTGTATCTTGAGTAGAAGAAATAGGTATAATTCCATGCCTACTCACTAAGCCCACTGTTGGTTTTATGCCTACAACTCCATTAATGGAAGCAGGACAAGTTATGGAGCCATTTGTTTCAGTTCCAATTGAAACAGGTACTAAGCCAAGTGCTACAGCAGCAGCGCTTCCCGAACTTGAACCACAAGGATTATATTCTGGATTGTAAGGGTTTCTTGTTTGTCCACCATAGCTCGACCAACCACTAACAGAATTCCTACCTCGAAAGTTTGCCCATTCTGAAAGGTTTGCTTTACCTAAAACTAAAAATCCAGATTTTCTTAATTGTTTCACTAGGTGAGCATCTCTTCGAGGAAAATTGTCGGTCATTGAAAGTGAGCCAGCAGTGTTTGCTAATCCTATGGAATCTATGTTGTCTTTAATGATAATCGGCACACCTTGCCACTCTTTATTTCTACTGTATATGTATGATTTATAGATTTCCTCAGCCCCATAGAGTGAATTAATAGAGTTTATATCACTGTCTAGATAATTAATTTCTTCTATATATTTCTCAATGAAAGCTTTTTTGTTTTCGCTCAAAGCTAATGACCCCTTAAATTCTTTAAAAGAGTGGTATTGCAATGATTCAGAATTACAAAAAAATACAGAAAATAATAAAAAAAAGATGGCTTTATTATTCATAAAACCATCTTAAAGAATTTTTGTTATTTGATTAAGTTTAAGCGAGAAAAAAAACTAATAATTTATAGGGGTAAACTAAATGAGAGTATAAAAGTTTTTTCCCTCGCTCACACTCAATTAAAATTCTGGGTATGCTTCTATACCAATTTCCTCTGCATCCAATCCTTTCTTCTGAATTGCTTCAGATGCAGTTACTGGAGCTAAGAAATTTAGCAAGAATAAAAATACATAAGTTAATACAAATCCCCAAGCAGCTATGGAAATAACACCTGCAGCTTGTCCCATGAAAGTTGCACCTTCATTGGTAAGAGGAACAACCATCACACCAAATACACCAGCTGTACCATGGGCTGAGATAGCTCCAACTGGATCATCAACTTTAAAGAATTGCTCAAATGCCACTAGAGAACCATAACAAAGTAACCCTCCTGCAGCGCCGATCATAGTTGCTTCAAGCACTGTGGGAGTATCAGGCCCGGCCGTAATTGACACTAAACCTCCAATTGCCCCATTCAATGCATAAATTAGATTAGTTTTCTTAAAGAAAATTCTAGCTACAAGCAAACAAGCGATAACTCCACCAGCTGCCGCAGCATTTGTATTCATTACAACATGCGAGAAACCATGAGCTGCCTCTGCTGTATGGGTTGATAGCCACGATCCTCCATTAAATCCAAACCATCCTAACCATAAAATGAAGGTGCCTAAAGCGGCAACAGGCATATTTGAACCATAGAGTTTTTTCGTTTCGGCTTTTGGAAAGATACCAGCCAATTTACCTGTCACTTTTCCATATTTACCTAATCGAGGCCCTATAAAAATTGCTGCTGCTAGTGCACATGCTCCACCTAATAAATGAACTGTTCCAGAACCTGCAAAATCTACATAGCCAAAACCTCCGTCTTCGACTGCTGTTTTGAGGAATCCACCACCCCAATTCCAGTAACCTTGCACAGGATAGACAATGGCAGCTACAAAAGCTGCAAGGGCAAAAAATGGCCATTGATTCATTCTTTCAGCGACTGCACCAGAGATTATTGAAACTGCAGTAGCAACAAAAACTACTTGGAAGAAGAAGTCAGAAGCTCCGGCAGCATAAACTGCACCATCTACATACTCAACTTCAGTAGAGCCCGGTTCTGTATTCATAAAATCAAAAGTAAAATCGGGAAACACACCATCTCCAGACGATGCGTACAAAGCTGAATATCCACAAATCATGAACATGGTACAGGCAATTGAATAAAGGCCTATATTTTTTGTGACTATTTCAGCTGTATTTTTCTTTCTTACTAGTCCTGCTTCAAGCATGGTAAATCCAGCAGCCATCCACATGACTAGAGCACCCATAACAACGAAATAAAAGGTATTTAAACCAAATGCTAACTCATCCATAAAATTCCTCCTCGGCCCTTAGAATGAGGCACCAATTGAAAAGACAACACCATCTTCATCTTCCATGCCAGAACCTTCTTCAGCTGAAAAATCGGTATATCCAATTGAAGCGTCATAACCAAATAATGGAAAAGCATAGGCAACTAAGAAATTAGTACCATACGAATTGTAATCACCATATGACACAGTTACATAATCATCAGAATAGAAAGCTTCCATGTAATCAGCACCACCTTCTAGTGGCTCATAATATGAGAAACCCATTCCTTGATAAGAAGCTGAGAAATAAAATTCTTCAAAATCACCTGTTGTACCTGGATAGGCATAATCAATATACCCAACGTCGTAATCAATACCTTCTGAAGTTGTACCTGAGTAACCTGCATATGTATCCAATTCAAGTCCAGCACCACCAAAAGCAACGTTAGAACCCCATGTTCCTGCATAAAATCCAGATTCATGTGAGTAATCAAAACCACCACTGTATCCAGGGTCGTCCATAGTCTGAGTCATTCCTCGCCAAACGTAGTTGGACGAAAAGGTAAAGTTTGCAGATAAATCAGCAAACATTGGTAAAGTTAGAAACATGACAAAAGTCATTATTCCCTTTTTCATAAACATCTCCTTAAAATGCGAAATATAATAAATAAAGGGTCAAACCTTTCATAGAAAATTAAGCGCGTTCCTTCGGCTGTTGCCTACTTCCGTCCGTATTGGATGAACGATTCCGCTCCTTTTTCACCATGGAGATGGTTTAACTTTTAACCCATGTTTTATGGGCTCCTTTTTCCCCATGGAGTATGGGTTATAAACACAATTTATAAATTAACATTATCCAAATTAATACCCTATAATAAAAAAGTCAACAGATAAAAACGAATAAGTAAAACTTAATACAAAATGAAGGGTAAATTTAAGATAAATGATCACGATGCTTGCGGTACAGGTACAATATTTAGTAAAAATAATACAAACAGCCATTCAATAATATCCAGAGCTCTTCTTTCTTTGAAGAATATGAAGCATAGAGGCGCATTAAGTTACGATGGAATGACCCCTGATGGGTGCGGAATTCTTATAGATTTAGACCGTAATTTTTATCAAAAAAAATTGCTTGAGGAGCAGAATCATATTCTTCCAAATAAATTTGCTATTGCAGTTTTAATGGTTCAAGGAGGTTTTGATCATGTTGCAGTGATATCTAAGATCTGTTCAAAGTTTGACTTAAAAATCGATGCGGAGAGAAATCTAACTGTTAACAAGAAAATTTTGGGAGAACTTGCTCAAAAATCTTGTCCTCGTTTTATTCAATTATTCATTTCACCAAAGAAAAATAATACAACTGATGACCTTCAGCCAGTATATTTTAAAATTAAAAAGTATCTTGATAATAATTTTTGTGCTGAAAAAGAACTCTATTGTGCTAGTTTTTCAGAAACTTCCATTGTTTATAAAGGTCTAATTCATCCAGATTATTTCGCTGAATTTTATACAGATCTAGCAGATACAGCTCATTCCTCAGCATCTGCTACATTTCATGTGAGGTTTTCGACAAACACATCACCTAAGTGGCATTTAGCTCAACCATACAGGTTGATAGCACATAATGGTGAAATTAATACTATAAGTGGCAACAGAAATTGGGCTACTGCAAGAGTTGAGAATTTTGAATCAAAGAAACTTGGAGACTTAAAAGAATATTATCCGTTAATTAATCAAGAGGGTTCTGACTCATCATCTTTAGACAATATACTGGAATTATTCACTTTGGGTGGGGTAAATATTGGCAGAGCTGCAAGAATGCTCATACCACCATCGTGGCAAAATACAGATCTTATTGATCCTGATGAGAAAGCTTTTCATGAATATAATTCAATGCATATGGAAGCTTGGGATGGCCCAGCTCTTATCTGTTTTCAAACTAATGAATTTATTTCCTGTTTCCTAGATAGAAACGGCCTGAGGCCAGCAAGGATTGAGTATTTTGACGATGATTCAGTTTGTGTTTCATCTGAGGTTGGATCAAACCAAATTAAAAATCTTAAACGGGTTGGCACTGGAAGATTAGGGCCTGGCGGCCTAATACTCTTTGATAGAAATTCGAAAGAATTATTAATGGATGATCAAGTTGATAAAAAACTCTCTCTTTCTAAACCATACAGAAAATGGTTAAAAGAAAATGCCAAACATCTTGAAGCTAAATTACATGAATATAGCGGTCCAGAAATGCGGGAAATTTCAGAAAGATATTATCAACAGTCTTGTAAATCTTTTTTGTTAAATAATGAAGAAATACAAATGCTCAAAACTTATGCAATTGAGAGTAATGAGCCAACTGGATCAATGGGAGATGACACACCAATATCACCTATTAGCGAAAAAATCAGATCAATTTATGACAATTGTAGACAGAAATTTGCTCAAGTTACCAACCCTCCAATAGATTCTTTGCGAGAAAAATCAGTAATGTCATTAGAAACTTGTTTGGGTCCTGAGCTAAATATATTTGAGGAAACTGCTCAACATGCTAATCGTATAGTCGTCAATTCTCCTATTCTTTCTCATAAAAAATTTAATCTTTTGCTTAAAAATAAAAAATTTCCGTGCAAACGATTTTCCTTGGAATATGCTGAATCAGAAGGTCTGCGAACAGCTATTGAAAGGCTACTAGACGATGTTATAAAAATAGTTAAAGTTGGAACAAATCTCGTGATTTTAGATGAAAAACAATCGAGTCTTAAAATTCCTGTTATACCAGCTCTGTTAATTACCTCTGCACTCCATAATAGGCTTATTGCAGAGAATTTAAGAACAAAATGCAACGTTATTGTGAATACAGCATCTGCAAGGGACAATCATCAAATTGCTTGCCTTATTGCATTTGGCGCAACCTGCGTGCACCCTTGGCTCGGTTTACAAACTATTTTAAAAATAGCGCATAAGAATCATTCAGACATGAGTTCAAATGATTTGTGTGTTTCATACAGAAAATGTCTGAACAAAGGTCTCTTAAAAATTATGTCAAAAATGGGAATATCAAATGTATCTAGCTATAGGGGTTCCGGATTATTTGAAGTAATTGGTTTTTCTGATGAAGTGAATAAGCTATGTTTTCCAAAAAATGAATCTCTTATAAAAGGAGACTCATTTAATGACATACATAAAAACATTATCCATACAATATCTTCTGATGTAAATGATGCAAAATTAGCAAAAGGATTGCATAAATATAAACACGGCGGTGAAGATCATGCTTTCAACCCTGATGTAGTTATGAACCTTCAAAACTCACTAAAAAAAGACTCTTACGAAGGATTTAAAAAGTACTCTGCGCATGTAGATTCTAGAAGAAATTTAGCAATAAGAGACTATTTTGAACTAGTACCTAATAAGAAATCTATACATATCGAAGAGGTTGAACCTGTTAAAGCTATTTTAGCTAGGTTTGATTCAGCTGGCATGAGTTTAGGTTCAATGTCGCCTCACGCTCATGAAACATTAGCTGCTGCAATGAACGGACTAGGATGCAGATCAAATTCAGGCGAGGGGGGTGAGGATCCCAAAAGATACGGAACTCAACTTGAATCGAAAATTAAACAAATTGCATCAGGCAGATTTGGAGTAACACCACATTACCTCAGAAATGCCGAAGTATTACAGATTAAGATTGCTCAAGGAGCTAAACCAGGTGAAGGTGGCCAGCTACCAGGTTCCAAAGTCGATTCTTATATTGCTCAACTGAGATATTCTAAACCAGGTGTAACGTTAATTTCACCACCACCTCATCACGATATTTACTCTATAGAAGATCTTGCTCAACTTATTTATGACTTAAAACAAGTAAATCCTGAAGCAATGGTTTCAGTCAAACTTGTTTCAGAACCAGGTGTGGGTATTGTTGCTGCTGGAGTAGTAAAAGCAAACGCAGATTTCATCACTATTTCTGGTCACGACGGTGGTACTGGAGCAAGCCCAATATCTTCAATAAGGCACGCTGGTTCTCCGTGGGAAACTGGCATGTTTGAAACGCAAAACACATTGCTACAAAGCAATCTAAGATCAAATGTAAGGCTTCAAACGGATGGAGGCCTAAAGACAGCTCAAGATGTTGTGAAAGCAGCTATATTCGGTGCAGATTCATTTGGATTTGGTACAGCACCAATGATTGCTATGGGATGTAAGTATCTGAGAATTTGTCATTTAAATAATTGTGCAACAGGTGTAGCAACTCAACAATTAAGGATAATTGATGATCATTTTATTGGGGAAGTTGAGAAAGTACAAAAATTCTTTGAATACACCGCTACAGAAGTAAGAGAAATACTTGCATTTTTAGGGTTTAAAACATTAGATGAAATTATAGGCAATACGGCTTTATTGAAATTAAAAAGTGATTCGAGAAAGGAGTCACTTAAGTTAGGATTTGATCGATTATTGGAGCGTTACAGGCCTAATAAAAAACAATCTAATTTAGTCAACAAGAATTTAATAAATAATTCTTTAAGTGACGAGTCATTATCAAACACACTTTCTAAGAAATTTAAAAAGAATATTGCTAAAGGCAAAGGCGGATCATTCAATTTTGACATCAAGAATACTCATAGATCTATTGGTGCAAGATTGGCTGGAGATATTGCTGAAAAATACGGTAGAGAAGGTTTCCCTGAAAAACTTATTCTTAATTTTAGAGGTAATGCTGGGCAAAGTTTTGGCTGCTGGAATTCCAAGGGGGTTGATTTGAGATTGGTTGGTTTAGCCAATGATTATGTTGGCAAAGGAATGAATGGCGGAAAGATTGTAATAACAAAAGATAAATATCTAAAAGAAGACAGATCAGTGCTTGCGGGCAATACATGTTTGTTTGGAGCAACAGGGGGAGAATTCTATGCATCTGGCATTTTAGGGGAGAGATTTGCTGTAAGAAATTCCGGAGCTAAAGCAATCATAGAGGGCGCTGGAGACCATTGTTGCGAATATATGACAGGTGGGGAAGTAATTGTTTTAGGTCCTGTTGGAAATAATTTTGGTGCGGGCATGACAGGCGGTTTTGCATACGTATTTGATGAAGACAGAAGTTTTGTTGATAAATGCAATAAAGATTTGGTGTCTTTCAACAGAATAACCTCACAAGAAATGGAGGCACATCGGTCATACCTTAAAGATCGTATTGTACATTTCATAAAAGAAACAAGTAGTGAGATTGGTAAAAAGATATTAGAGGACTTTGAGAAGTATCAAAGCTTATTTTGGATAGTAACGCCGTACGCTGAAAATTTAACAAAGATTATTCAGAAAACTCGTGAGGATGCAGCATAATGTCAACTAATTTTGAATTCATTGATATTAAGAGAATAGAACCTGAAACTAAACCAATTAGTGCACGAAAAGTTGATTTTGGAGAAATATATGAGACTCAAAATATTGATTCAGTCAAAGAACAATCAAGTAGATGTTTAGACTGCGGCAATCCTTATTGTGAATGGAAGTGCCCGCTTCACAATTACATACCTGATTGGCTAAAGCTAGCGCAAGAAGGTTCAATTCAAGAGGCGGCCGATTTATGTCATGAAACAAATTCTTTTCCAGAAATATGTGGGCGAATCTGCCCACAAGAGAAGCTTTGTGAAGGTGCATGTACTCTTAATACAGGCTACGAGGCTGTCACTATTGGTCAGATTGAGAAATATATTACCGATAAAGCTTTAGCTGATGGATGGAAACCAAAGAAGTACGTGGAAAATTTTTCTACTAAAACTGTTTCAATAATCGGAGCTGGGCCTGCAGGCCTTGCATGCGCAGAAAATCTCATCAGAAGGGGAGTTAAATGTACAGTTTATGATAAATATCCGGAAATAGGAGGACTGTTAACTTATGGTATTCCTGAGTTTAAATTAGAAAAAAACATAGTCCTTAAACGTCGTGAAATTCTTGAAGAACTTGGTGTGAAGTTTGTTCTAAATTATGAAGTTGATGAAAAAAAAATGAATGAAATCGAAAAAAATAGTGACGCTGTTTTTTTAGGGCTTGGAACATATGAGTCAATCAAAGGTGACATTGAGGGTCAGGACAAAGAAGGTGTTGTAGAGGCCTTGCCTTATCTAATTAGAAATACTGAATATTTAATGTCAGAGGATGATGCTGAAAGTATTAATTTCAAAGATAAAAAAGTAGTAGTTTTAGGGGGCGGTGATACAGCTATGGATTGCGTAAGAACCGCTGTACGACAACAAGCAAAAAGTGTTCATTGTGTGTACAGAAGGGATAAAAAAAATATGCCAGGATCAGTAAAAGAAATCAATCATGCTATGGAGGAGGGCGTAAATTTCTTGTTCAATTCTCAACCATTGGAGATAAAAGGCAATGGAAAAGTTAAACAGCTCAAAATAGGTGAGACTAAATTAGGTAAAGCTGATACATCTGGCAGAAGAAAGCCAATTTTAGTAGAAGGTTCTGAGAAATTACTTGAAATTGATAAGCTCGTAATTGCCTTTGGATACCAAGCAGATCCACAAAGTTTTATTGCTGAAAATAATATAAAAGTTTCTGGTAGAGGTCTTATTTCACTAGATAATAAAAATTTTAAATATCAAACATCAAATCCTAAATTTTTTGCGGGTGGAGACATGATAATAGGTTCAAGTTTAGCTGTTCACGCCATAGCACATGGCAGAGATGCAGCAAAAGAAATTATAAAATTCTTACAAATTTAGGTTTGGAGTAGAGGTAGAATTAAACGATTAAGGCACTATTCTTGCTGAAGTTCCCAGTCCTGATCCATACACAACAGCATTAAGCCATAACCTATTGGTACCTAGAGCTGCACCTCTAAAATTTGGTTCACCCGCAAATAAAATCACTTGGCCTCTGCCTATTCTTTCTCGAGTAATATAAGCAGAATTAGCTATTCTCTGGGATGCTTCAGGCCAAACTAGTCCGCTCATTCGCACATTTAAATCTGTTTTAGGTGGCATATCTGACCAATTAATTGACCTATATGTTTCATCATCACTATCAACTAATTCGCCAATTCTCACTGGTGCATCTGAGTTATTTCCTGTCATCAAAACAGGATAATTTGCATATAGAACGGGTAGGGTGCTAATGCTTCCATAAGTTAACCAATGTTCGTCATCTATTCTTCCAGCTACGAAAGATCCGGAAGGCATAAATAACGATTGCCACTCATCTCTTTTTTCGAGTTGAGCTTTGTTATATTTATTTTTACTTCCTTCCCAAGGATATTCCACGTCAAAATCAATTTTGTTGTCATTTGTTTTTTCCATGTCAATTTCAACATTCAAAGCTCCAAGTTCTCTCTGAAGGTCCATATTATACTCTTCGCTTTTATCAAACGTGCTCGATACTTGTCTTACAGAGCCAATGCCATTCTCAAAACTTAAACTCCTAGAGCTAGCATTATGTGCTATTAAAGTACCCCCCTGTCTAACCCATTCTTTTAAACCAGCCATTTCAGAATCTGAAAGATTTAAGTAGCCGCTTGGCATAATTATTGTGTTGTAACGACGTAGGTCACCATAATTTAATGACGAACCATTGACCATGCTGTGCCTAATACCAAGGTGATGATCTAGCGACCACCAACTTACACCCACATCGTAAGAACTAAAATCCTGATGACCCATGAGTGCAATTTGAGGGCGCTCTAGTAATTTAAAGTGTTCTCCGCCCCAATCAGGTAATTCCTCAGCTCCAAAACCTGAAGAGATTGATGCAACTGACAAATCTAATTCTGACGCTATTGCACTTACAACAGAGCTTAAATCTTCATAGTCAGGGTTATCCATTTCAATAACAACTACACTACCTCGGGGCAGTGACTGATCTGATAAAAGCGTATCTTTATCAATAATTCTCACTTCAACTCCAAGTTCCATTAATCTTGCAGCAAAAGCAACTGATCGGTCGTCTATGCCATTGACTGCCCACATAAGAGCATCGTCCTGAACATTTACACTTGCTTCAATTGGTTTCCATTTTGTAAGATTTTTTTGAATATTTTCTTGAACAGTTACTGCTTCAAGCCCATACATCATAGTTAAATTAAATGCAGTTGTGTCATACATTATTGAAGAGCTATTCTTCAGTCTTTGTCTTCTTTCCTCTTCAAGCACTGATTCAATAATTTCAGCATCAAACTCTAGAATTGCTGCAATTAATGGGGCTTCTGGCTGAAGGTTAGGAATAATCATACTTCCTGCAGGAATTATATAATTTTCGACTAAATCTCCAGTTTGTTTAACTATAGATTTTGTTTGAATAGGTGCGGAATTAACATAGATTTCAATATCCTGAGCTTTTAGTTTTTCGGCTAAGGTATTCAATCTTCCATTATTTTTCGTTGGCAATATAACAAATGTTTGATTGGCATATTCGCTATTTTTTGACACGTTGTATTTTCTTCCGTCCCAAAAATCTTGATACATTGCCTTAGAGTGTTTTTGAAGCGTTTTAAGATTTGCAATAGTGCTTACAAACTGATGGTGAACTGACTCTTTGTAGGACTGTATAGTTCCTTCAGGTCTTCTTACACCGTCTTCTGACATTCTTGACTGTTCATATAATATACCTAAGCTACCTCTAAATTGACTGTAAAATGAGTATCCAGGATAAAGGTCTTCATGCCATTCACCAGTATAAAAACGCCAATTATTATCATCAAATGCTTTTGCTTGATAATCAGCAAAAACATTTCCCCATTTAATCAAATCTTTATCAATATTTGTGTTAATTGGTTCTCGTGGAGGGCCAGTCATAAAAGTATCTTGAGCACCCATTTCGTGACCATCTACAAATATTTGTGGTCTCCATTCGTTAATCAGAGGCACTCTACCTTGTGTTTCAGGTTGGGTGAGGTAGAACCAGTCTCTGTTAAGGTCAAAATAGTAGTGATTTGTTCTAGCATATGGCCAATCGCCAGTATGTAATAGCGCTTGATCATCATAATTAGGGGCTGTACCTCTATATTGTTCTAGCGATTTTACAAATCTATCTCGACCATCAGGATTCATCATTGGGTCGACAATTACAACCATATCTTCGAGCATATTAACTACTTCTTGATCTTGGCTTGCTAGAAGATGATAAATTATCCCTAATGCTGCATCAGCTCCTGATGTTTCATTCCCATGAATTGAATACGCCATCCATGCTACTGCAGGTAATGAGTTAATAATAGATCTTGCTTTATTGTCGTTAGTTTTTCTTGCATCTGACAAGTCAGCTAAAGATTGTTTAAAGTTATCAAGGTTATTTATGTTTGAAGGGGATGAGATGAAAACTGCATACAAAGACCTTCCTTCATGAGTTTTACCGTATTCAACAACTTTTATACGGTTTGATTGTTTTACGTAATTAAGAATAGCTTTTTCTATCTGTGCAGGACTTGCCACTCTTGTACCGTATTCAAAATCTAAAAATTCATCAGGATGAGAGATATTATCGTTGTAATCACCATTAAGAATTTTGACATCATATAAATCCTTAGAAAGTGAGGTAGGCTTCATAAGTGATTCAGAAAAAATAAAACTTGTTAAAAGTAGGACAGAAAAAAATAAAAAACGTTTGCTCATAGAAAAATCCTTAATAAAAATCGATAAAATAGATATTAATACAAAAAAAGGTCAAATAGAGCTCAAATATCGCATATGAAGCAAAATTTATATTTTTAAGGCATAAGTTCGTCGTACATGACACAAAAACACTTGTAGAGGCGAAAAATAGGGCAAATTAGTCTGGTTTTGGGAACCAAATCATAGCCATTCGAAATATGACTATAAATATGTGAAATGTATAGATAATTGTTGAAGATAGAAAATTTAATGAAAGATGAGCATACAAAAATAGTGATGCAACAAAAATACAGAATAAAGAACAGAAAAATTTCGCTATATTCCTAACAGTTTGTCCATTATTTATTGCAGACCTCAATGATTGAGCAAGGTAAAAAGACATTAAAGTCAAAATAGTCATACTTAAAAAATAAATTTCTATAAAAATTAAAAATTTCAAATTAAAGAATAGGGCATTTAAATTTTTTTTTCACCTTAATACTCAACTAATTTATTATATATATAACTTCGCATAATATATATTATGTTAAATTAATAAGGTGAAGATAAAGTGATCATCAATGTGCTGAAAGTGTTTACCTATGGGGGCTATAAAATTTTATGATATTNNANAGATTNANTTTATTTAACATAATATATGAAGNTNNTANGAATACCATGCATGTTTACCGAATTTATTTTTTTCTACCTTTGTCTTAGTATCTATATATTCGGAAAAACCTCCTACGACGTTTTCTAGATATGTTTTTAACATGATCTTTATATAGAAATGCCATAAAAAGAATTTAATAACTGGATTTTTATAAGGCAATTCAGGAGAAACTCTAATTCTAAGTGATGAGCTATTGTCATTGCCTTCAACTAGCCATTCTACTTGTGCTAGTTTTTTCTTTACACCGATATTGAGAACATAGCCTGTATCACCCCATTCTACAAATTCTCTGCGATATTTAAGACCATTTAAGTACTTCACATAATCTATGGATCCTTCACCAGGCCATTTCTCTACATGATTTTCTTTGCAAAAAGGATGAAAGTTTACCAGATTGCTTGGTTTCCTAATTTCTGCTAATACTTCAGATTTACTTTTATTTATGTCTTTTTTCGCCTCAACCTTCATCTCTCTCCATATAAACTACCTCATAATTTTCATTAAAAATTTTTTCTGAAACCCTTTTAAAACCATGTTTTTCATGAAATGAGATAGATTTTTTATTCATTGGTTTTGTATTAATTTCAGCACATATTTTCATTTGGTTGCCGTATTTTTTAATTATGTATCTATATAACGTCGTGCCAAAACCCTTATTTTCAAGCTCCTTAGCTATACCTATTCTGTCTACGTAAATAAATTTTTCTAAATGGTTATTAAAATGTATGTAGTTTCTTGATTGGTAATCACTCTTTTCCCTAAAACAGACTATAAAACCTACCAGACCCTGTTTGTTCTCAATGAAGTAGCTATTTGAGGATAGGCTTATAAGTTTGCACCATTCATTGGNAGNTGNGATGTCTCCTANCATNGGTACAAGTTTCTGATTAAGTTCATGAGCCTGCTTCAGTAATATATCTGAACCATTTTTTAAATCTTTAACAAAAAGCTCATTCATAAAAATNTATAGTCAAAAAATTCACAATCTGCTCAATATTGTTGTCTGGTATATTCCACCCATCGGGCGCAAATGAGGTTTCTATATCCTCCCAATTTGTAGATCTCATCATNNTATTAAANTCATCGTAGAATTCTTGTTCTGAAAGCCCCAAATGTAACTCTACAGCCCCCCAAAACCCAAATTCATAATAATCCTCGGGTATTTTTTTTAAAACTGTCTCCCAAGATGATTTTTGAGCCATAAAATGAATGGGTGCAAAAGGAGCAAGTTGATTTTCGCAATCATCGCTATTATGACCATTTTCAGGATATCCATCTGAGTGTTCAGGACCCAGTTTCCAATCACTGCAGTCAATAAGTTCGTAATTTACATGACCTGTCCATTCAATATATGGTCCTTGTGATTGTATTCTTTGCAAGAACCACCAAAATGAGTTATTTCTAGTATTTAAATGATATGAAACAACTGCTTCAATGCTGTTTGAATCATACTTACTCATAAATTCAAGGTTTTGCCAATTTGATCTTATCCACCAAAATTCTGATGCCATAGCTGCACCTTCAATCCACCACCATGGAGCATGAACACTTTTATTTGGATCATCCTCAGGTGCACTTTGATAATCAAGACCCCTGTCTAATGCATGAGCTNTTTGATAATGATGAAAATACTCATGTTGCATATGTTGTACAATTTCCAGCTCAATCTCAAAATCCTCCGGTGTATAGTTTGGATCATTTGCAGCATGACTAAAAAGGAGAAAACTCTTCCAGACCATACAGGTTGAATGTTGCTCGTAGTTTCCATCTTTCTCCCACCCATTAGGATTAGCGCCTGCCAAGCAGCTAGAAACACTTCTCAATTCCTCAGTGGTATAACCTCCTTCCCAACCGTTNTAACGAAGTTCAATTAATCTATTCATTACAGGTTGATTTATTTCATCTGAACCATCCTCGTTAAAAACCATATAGTTATAATTCATATAACCACCGAATGAGTTATTCAAAGCATTTTGAATGACCTCCTCTCTAGCAACATAATATTCTTCAATATCTGTACTAAAAATTGCCCANTGTTCAGGATTTGTTTTAGGCTGATTAAAACCCTCTGANATTAGTTTTTCTGTGGCAGCATTAGGTACAGCAGTTACNGGAGGATCGTTCGGANTNGGGGCAGGNGNGGGTTCCGGAGTAGGCACTGGTATTGGAGCTGGATCANCAATAATTTCATTTGAATCGGTATTTACTGCACTAGAGCTNCCACATGCAACTAAAAATANTGAAANTAATATTNGTANTGTATTTTTCATTTTTTTCAAAGAAAAAATTATNAATCTAAGTGACATTTAATGCTAACCAAGTAAAATAGGCAATAGATGCCAGGAAAAGACACAATAGAGATGCAAGGAACTGTAATTGAAGTTCTTCCAAATACTGTTTTTAGGGTGAAATTAGAAAATGATCATCTCATCACTGCACATATTTCTGGGCGCATGAGAAAGAATTACATACGTATTCTCAATGGAGATTCTGTTACCGTCGAAATGTCGCCTTATGACCTTTCCAAAGGTCGTATTACTTTTAGATCTAAGTAATTTTCTCTTTTGAATTAGAGGCTTTGACCACTATTTCTTTGTCTTTCACTGAGAGTTTAACTGAACTTCCTCTTTTGATTTTATCCTCAATTAACATTGTTGAGATAGGCTTTTTCACAAGCTTATCCACTGCTCTAGATAGCGGTCTTGCACCTAATTTTGGATCATAGCCCTGCTCAAGAATTAACTTCACAACATCACTGTTAAAATCAATATCTATGCCCTTTTCATTCAATTTTGCTTCAACATCAATAATCAATTTTTCAACTACTGATTCTAAGTTTTGATTTGAAAGGTTATTGAAATTTACGATCCCATCAAGTCTGTTTCTAAACTCAGGTGTAAATGCTTTAGAAACTGCCTTTTCAAACTTATCATCGGTCCCCTGCTCTATAAAGCCTACTGATTCTCCATCTGCCTCAACAGCACCTGTATTTGAAGTCATAACAATGATGGTATTTTTAAAGTTTATACTTCGACCATTGCTATCTGCCAAGTTTCCATAATCAAGGATTTGAAGCAATATATTGAATGTATCGGGGTGAGCTTTTTCAATTTCATCAAGCAACAGAACAGAGTGCGGTTTTTTGTTTACTTCCTCTGTCAAATAGCCGCCTTGTTCATAACCTACGTAACCTGGAGGTGATCCTATTAACTTTGAAATACTATGTTTTTCCATGAATTCCGACATATCAAGTCTGATAAACTCAATGCCAAGGAAAAAAGCTAGTTGTTTAGTAAGCTCTGTTTTACCAACACCTGTAGGCCCTGTGAATAAGAAGGAGCAGATGGGCTTTTCATCATTACCAATACCTGCTTTTGAGGTTTTTACAGCTGAAACTACGTCATTTATTGCATGATCTTGCCCAAATATTACAGATTTTAAGTTGCCTTCGAGGCTATTTAAGTTCTCTTTACTAGAAGCATTTAGTTGCATTGTAGGTATTTTCGTAATCTTGGATATGAGGGCTTCAATATCTGATTTTCTTATAGTTTTTCCCTTGGTTTTTGAAAGTTTTTTTTGAGAGCCAGCTTCATCTATTAAATCAATTGCCTTGTCAGGAAGCTTTGAGTCTTGTAAGTACTTATTAGAGAGCTCTACTGCTGATTTAAGGGCTTCTTTTGAATAAGTTATGCCGTGGTAGACCTCAAATTTATTTTTAAGCCCCTCAAGGATTTCTACAGCTTGCTCAATTGATGGTTCTTCAATCTGCACTTTTTGAAATCTTCTAGAAAGTGAATTATTTTTTTCAAAGATTTGTCGATATTCTTTGTAAGTAGTCGCTCCAATACACTTAATATCTCCTCTTGCTAATGCTGGTTTCAATAGATTTGATGCGTCTAATGCACCACCTGAGGCAGAGCCAGCACCAATAATTGTATGTATCTCATCTACAAAAAGTATTATCTTTTCCGACTTTCTCAGATAGTCCATCATAGATTTCATTTTCTTTTCAAAATCTCCTCTATACTTTGTTCCGGCGACAAGGCTCCCTACATCTAAAGACATAACTTGATAATCGCTAAATATTTCTGGTGCTTTACCATCAGATATTGCCTTAGCAAGACCCTCAGCAATTGCTGTTTTCCCTACTCCAGACTCACCAACTAATATCGGATTATTTTTGCGTCTTCTGCCTAATATTTGAAACAGTCTTCCAAGAGTATCAATTCTTCCAATCAAAGGATCAATTTCCCCATCTTTAGCAAGGTTATTTAAATTTGTTAAAAACTCTGGATGGGTCTCCTTTTCTTTTGGAGCTTCTTCAACACTTTCTTCAGTTTCAACAGCTGTATTTTTTCCGTGGGATATATATTCAACAACGTCAAGTCTTGATATATTTCTTCGGCTAAGCATATACACCGCGTAACTCTCTTTTTCCGAGAATAAAGCTGCTAGCAAATTCTCACCATTTACTTCTGTTTTGCCACTGGATTGAACATGAAAAATTGCTCTTTGTAATACTCTTTGAAACGCCAAAGTTGGTTGAATCTCCTTTTTTTCCACAGATTTAGGCACATTCTTTTTGATGTATTCTTTAATTTCTTTTTGCAAGCTTTCTACATCAACAGACAAATGATCGAAAACCTTTTTTGATGAATCTTCCTTTGTAAGAACTAGAAGGAGATGTTCAATAGTCACGAACTCATCGTTATTATCTGAACATTCTTTGAATAAAGAATTGAGTGTATTTTCTAAATCTTTTGAAAGCATATATTAACTATATCTAATCTTTTCCTAATTCTTCAATATCTGATTTCAAAGGATGTTCATTTTCTTTTGAAAATTGGTTAATTTGTTGTGATTTTGTTTCTGCTATTTCCTGTGAAAATGCACCACAAAAGCCTCTACCTTTATTATGTATCTCAAGCATTATTTCTGTAGATTTTGCATGGTCGTATCCAAAAAATTTTTGAACAACATACACAACAAACTCCATCGGTGTGAAGTCGTCATTGAAGATTACTACTGTAAATAATGGGGGTCTGTCTACCTTTAGTTCTGCTTCTTCAAGCTCTATTGTCCCAGTTGAAAATTCATCTTGTGCCATTTATCTTAATCAAATTTTTTGATTAACAGTCTACCAAACTCAGAGCAACTTACCTCTTCTGCATCATCAATTAATCTTGCAAAATCATAAGTAACTTTTTTCTTTTTAATAGTTTTTTCCATTGCGTTAATGATTAAATCAGCTGCTTCGATCCATCCCATATGTCGTAACATCATTTCGGCTGACAGAATAAGTGATCCAGGATTAACTCTATCTTGGCCTGCATATTTCGGTGCTGTGCCATGCGTTGCCTCAAAAACTGCTGTTGTGTCACCTAAATTAGCTCCGGGTGCAATTCCTATCCCTCCCACTTGAGCTGCTAAAGCATCAGAGATGTAATCACCATTTAAGTTTGGAGAGGCCAATACATCATATTCAGCAGGTCTGTGCAAAATTTGCTGGAGAAATGCATCACAAATAACATCCTTGACTATAATATCTTTATCATTGTTTGGATTCTTAAAAATATGCCAAGGACCTCCATCAAGGGGTTTCCCACCGAATTCATCTCTAACTAATTCATAACCCCAGTCTCTAAAAGCACCCTCGGTAAATTTCTGAATATTACCTTTATGTATCAAGGAAACTGAGCTTCTATCATTTTGAATTGCGTACTCAAAAGATTTTCTTATTAATCTTTTACTACCTTCTGATGATATTGGTTTAATTCCAATTCCACAGTTCTCTGTAAACCTAATTTTCTCAACTCCAAAATCCTTACCTAGAATATCGATTAGTTTTTTTGCTTCTTCTGTATTTGATTCAAATTCAACTCCTGCATAAATATCTTCAGAATTTTCTCTAAATATAACCATATCAACAAGATCTGGTCTCTTTACTGGGCTAGGAGTGCCTTCAAAATACTTCACAGGCCTTAAACAAACATATAAATCTAGCTTTTGTCTAATTGCCACATTAAGAGATCTTATGCCTCCACCAACTGGAGTTGTGAGCGGTCCTTTTATTGAGACGTTGTATTCTTTGCAAGCATCAAGAGTTTCTTGAGGCATCCACTCATCATTTCCGTAAACCTTAACTGCTTTTTCTCCACAGTATATTTCCATCCAACTAATTTCTTTTTTTCCTTGGTAAGCTGATTTTACTGCTGCATTCACAACATCTACCATTACTGGCGTAATGTCTACACCGATGCCATCGCCTTCTATGAAAGGAATTATTGGATTATCTGGAACAACTAATTGATTTTCTTCGTAGAAAATTTTTTCGCCTTTGGAAGGAACTTTTATTTTTGATGATGACATAGTAAAAATTTGGCTTGATTATACTTACATTTACATTAAATATTAAGACTCTGTGAACAATAAAGTATGGGAAAACAAAAAAAAGTAGTAGTTGGTATATCTGGAGGGGTAGATTCTTCTGTCACTGCGTTGCTTTTGAAATCATCAGGATATGATGTTCAGGGCATTTTTATGAAGAATTGGACGAATAATGCAGCCAACATAAAATGTACATCTGAAGAGGATTTTATCGATGCTGAAAAAGTTTGTGATCAAATAGGCATACCTCTGCATCAAGCAAATTTTTCAGCAGATTATTGGGATAAAGTTTTCTCTAAATTCCTGTCAGATCATAATGCTGGCTTAACACCAAACCCTGACATTCTCTGTAATAAAGAAATTAAATTTGGAGCCTTTTTAGATTATTGTCTAGAAACTGGGGCTGATTATATTGCTACAGGCCATTACGCTAGGCTTGAATGTATTGGAAACAATACTCAACTAAAAAGAGGTTTGGATAAATCTAAAGATCAATCTTATTTTTTACATCAAGTAAATGGAGTTGATCTAGATAGAGCTTTATTTCCTCTTGGTGAACTTTCAAAAGACCAAGTTAGATCAATTGCAAGAGATAACAATTTAATTAATGCTGATAAAAAAGACTCAGTTGGAATATGCTTCATTGGAAAAAACAATTACAACGATTTTATTTCAAATTTCCTCGGAAAAAATCCTGGTGAAATAGTGGATGAAAACGGAGCAAAATTAGGTAATCATGAAGGATTAATGTATTTTACTCTAGGCCAGAGACAAGGCATTGGTATCGGAGGTGTAAAAGGAAGAGATCAGGCTTCTTGGTATGTTGCTCATAAGGACCAAAAATCAAATCAACTTGTTGTTGTGCAAGGAGCAGATAATGATCTCTTGTTTAGTAATGGTTGTTATTTGGATGAAGTGCATTGGATAAACAAAAAATTAGCAAGTGATACAAACTGTGAGGTTCAAATCAGATACCAATCTGATCCGGTATCTGCAAAAATAATTCAGACTGAACATGGCTATAAGGTTAACTTCTCTGAACCGATAGCAGCTGTTACTCCTGGTCAATCAGCAGTCATATATCAAGGTGAAGTATGTTTGGGTGGTGCAGTAATCAAAGAAAGAATTTCAGAAAATTATTTTAACTGGGCTGATAATCGAGGTTATAATACCGAAGTCTATGAATGACAGTCTCAAAAATTTGTCCCCCTTAGACGGAAGATACCAAACCAAAACCAAAAAAACGCGTGAACTTTTTTCTGAATTTGCTCTGATAAAGCAAAGGATAAAGGTTGAAATCTTTTGGCTTAACTACTTCTTAACTAATTTCAAACCTGAACTTTTAAATGAAAAAATACAGGAAAAGATCAACACATTACAAAAAAATGTTCCGGACCCTTTAATTGAGAGAGTAAAGGAAATTGAAAATACGACAAATCATGATGTAAAGGCGGTTGAACTTGCTGTTGCAGAGCAATTTGAAGAATCTGAGGAAATTCAAAGTTTAGTTCATATTTTTTTAACATCAGAAGATATAAACAGTTTGAGTTATGCATTAATGTTGAAGAACGCACACCCTATTCTTTTAGCATGGATAGATGAAATGATCATAGCCTTAGAAGATTTAGCTGAAAAAAACAAAGAAGTTACGATGTTGGCAAGAACACATGGACAGCCAGCCTCTCCTACTACGTTAGGCAAAGAATTGAATGTTTTTGCAACCAGATTAAAAAAAGAAAAAAGATTTTTAAGTGATAAGAAATTTTACGCAAAATGGGGTGGAGCTACTGCCAATTATAATCCGCACCTGCTAGCCTATCCTGAGGAAGATTGGATAAAACATTCGAAAGAATTTTTGAGTAATTTCGGTGTTAAGTTTACGAAGGTAGCAACACAAATAGAACCACATGACTACATGGCAGATCTCTTTCAAAATATCCAAAGGGTAAATAATATTATGCTTGACTTAACTCAGGATGTTTGGAGTTATATTGCTTTTGATTATTTCTCTCTCAAAATGAAAAAAAATGAGGTTGGTTCATCAACTATGCCTCATAAAGTTAATCCGATTGATTTCGAAAATGCTGAGGGTAATCTTGGACTTTCAAATGCAATTTTTAGCCATTTAGCTGATAAGTTAACAGTCTCAAGATTGCAAAGAGATTTATCTGATTCCACAGTGCTAAGAAATATTGGAACTGGATACGGATACTTTGAGATAGCTCAATCATCAACTCTGAAAGGTTTATCAAAATTAGAAGCTAATACCATAGAAATTTCAAAAGATCTTGATGGTAGGTATGAATTACTTGCTGAAGCTCTTCAAAGTTTTTTGAGACTTGAAGGAAAAAAAGATGGCTATGATCAGGTAAAATCATTATCGAGGGGAATGAAGATGGATAAAGATATATATTTGAAAGCGGTCGAAGAGCTTTTAGATAACGAAGAACATAAGAAAATATTGAGATCATTAACCCCTGAAAAATACAAAGGACTAGCCAGTGCGTTAGCAAAAAAAGAAGATGAAATTTAAATATAAAACCCCTAAAAATACGGAAATTATTTTCACAGACGAAGCCAATAGATTTGTTCAAGATTTGCAAAGCAAATTTAGTTCTAAGATAGAGGACCTGCTTCATAAACGTGTAGAGAACCAAACAAGGTTTAATTCTGGCCAGTTACCCAATTTTTTGGATGAAACACAAGAAATTCGAAAAAGTGATTGGAAAGTCAGAGACATACCAAACGATTTACTTGATCGAAGAGTTGAGATTACAGGGCCCGTCGATCGAAAGATGATAATTAACGCACTTAACGCTGATGTGAAAGTCTTTATGGCAGATTTTGAGGATTCTTTAAGTCCTACTTGGGAGAACGTTGCCAATGGTCAAAAGAATCTTTACGACGCCATAAGAAGAACTATCACATTTGAGAATCCTGTAAATGGAAAAAAATATCAACTTAATGATGAAACTGCCATATTAATGTGTAGGGTACGAGGACTACATTTAAAAGAAAAAGGTATAGAGATAAACGGTGTAAACCCTCATGGTTGTTTATGTGATTTTGGGTATTACCTCTTTCACAATGCTAAAGAACTGGTTAATAGAGGTACTGGACCTTATTTTTACGTTCCCAAATTACAAACACACCTGGAGGCAAGACTATGGAACGAAATAATTGATTATGCTGAAGATCAATTAAATCTACCAAGAGGTACGGTTAGAGTCACATGTTTAATTGAAACTTTGCCTGCAGTATTTGAAATGGATGAAATTCTCTTCGAGCTTAAAGATCATATTGTTGGCTTAAATTGCGGAAGATGGGATTATATTTTTAGCTATATAAAAACCTTTCAAAATCACAGCGATAAGTTACTACCAGACAGATATCAAGTTGGTATGGGTCAGCCTTTTCTTAATGCATATTCTAGACTTTTAATCAAAACATGCCATAAAAGAGGAGCATTTGCCATGGGGGGTATGGCTGCTTTCATCCCGTCAAAAGACCCTAAGGAAAATGCGGTAGTAACAGAAAAAGTTCTTAATGATAAAACGCTTGAAACACAAAATGGGCATGATGGCACTTGGATTGCCCACCCTGGACTAGCAGACATAGCAAATAACGTTTTTTCAAATGCTTTTGAATTTGACGGTACAAACCAACTACACGTGCTCAGAGAAGACGATCATGTGACTCAGGCAGATCTAGTTGAGCCTTGTGAGGGCGATTTCACAGAGGAATGTTTCCGCACCAACATTAGAGTAACATTGCGTTATATTGAAGCATGGTTAAGAGGCATAGGGTGTGTGCCAATTTACGGATTAATGGAAGACGCTGCAACTGCTGAAATTTCTAGAAGTTCATTATGGCAGTTGGTCAAGCATAATGTGGAGCTTGATACCGGATTAATGTCTTCAAAAGACACATTTGAAAAACTATTAGATGAAGAATACAATGTTGTCCTAGAAGAGGTTGGGCAAGACTCTTTGAATTCAGGGAAGTTTGTTGAAGCTAAATCTTTACTCAAAGATTTGGTGTTGAGCGATGAATTAACTGATTTCCTCACACTGCCCGCATATAGGAGTATATAAATGAATTTAAGCGACCAGGTTGCAGCATTAGAAAAAGATTGGGCTGAAAACCCAAGGTGGAAGCACGTTAAAAGACCATATACAGCTCAAGAAGTTGTTAAGTTAAGAGGTTCTCTACAACCTGAATGTACATTAGCTAGAAAAGGTGCAGAAAAGCTATGGAACTATCTTTTTTCTGAGAATTACATCAACTGTCTTGGTGCTTTGACAGGTGGCCAAGCTGTTCAGCAAGTTAAAGCTGGCGTTAAGGCAATATACCTATCAGGCTGGCAAGTTGCAGCAGACAACAACTCAGCCGGAACAATGTATCCTGATCAATCGCTTTACCCCGTGGATTCCGTGCCAAAAGTTATATCAAGAATAAATAATGCATTTCGAAGAGCAGACCAAATAGAGTGGATGAATACCAATGGAAAACCAAAAGTGGACTATTTTGCTCCCATTATTGCTGATGCGGAAGCCGGCTTTGGTGGAAACTTAAATGCATTTGAATTAATGAAAAAAATGATTGCGGCTGGTGCTGCAGGAGTGCATTTTGAAGATCAATTAGCAAGTGTCAAAAAATGCGGACATTTAGGTGGAAAAGTTTTAGTACCTACTCAAGAGGCTGTTCAAAAACTTATTGCGGCAAGACTGGCTGCAGATGTCTCTGGGACACCTACAATATTAGTAGCAAGGACAGACGCCGATGCTGCTGACTTAGTTACTTCAGATATCGATCCATTGGATAAGCCTTTTTTAACAGGTGAGAGAACTTCTGAAGGTTTCTTTAGGAGTAATGCTGGAATAGACCAAGCAATTGCTAGAGGCTTGGCTTATGCGCCCTACTCTGATCTTGTATGGTGTGAAACCTCAAAGCCTGATCTTGAACAAGCTAAAACTTTTGCTGAAGCGATCAAGAAAGACCACCCAGAAATAATGTTGGCTTATAACTGTTCTCCTTCCTTCAACTGGAAAAAGAATCTTGATGAACAGACCATTGCTAAATTCCAAAAAGAACTTGGAGCAATGGGTTATAAATTTCAATTCATTACATTAGCTGGAATACATTCTATGTGGCACAGTATGTTCAGTTTATCGAAAGAATATGTAGCAGATGGCATGTCAGCTTATGTAAAACTACAAGAACAAGAATTTGCTGATGCTGATAAAGGCTATACTTTTGTATCCCATCAGCAAGAAGTGGGAACTGGATATTTTGATGCTGTAAACAACTGTATTCAAGGTGAAGAGAGTTCAACTTCAGCACTTAAAGGTTCAACAGAAGAAGATCAATTTTAAAAAAATGATTCTCTGCACTTGCAGTTTTCCTAGGTTTAATTAAAGTAATTCTTTTAGGAGAATATATGTTGAATTTTAAAAATTTAGTTTTATCTTTCGTTTTCATGGGTGGTTTATTGTTTGCTTCTGATCACGGTGAAATGAAGGTAAAAAAAGATGGTTATAGTGTTGACTGGCAAATTAAAGCCTTTTCAACTGCAGCACCTGATTTCATTGCCGATTATGCAACTGTAATTGGTGTAGACGGTAGTGTATTAAAGGAAGGAACAAATGGCTGGAGATGTGAGTCTTTCATGCCAATGCCTGAAGGTGGTTTTCCAAGCGCTCACCACGCAGCACCTGCTTGTTCTGACAAGAATGCAGTAGCATGGGCAACAGCTTACAAGGCTAGCGAAGTACCAACACTTGAGGCTGATGGTTGGATCTGGATGTTACATGGTGATTTAGGAGTGGATAACTTTACTCTCGGAACAGATGGCCAGAAAGATGCTGGACATGAACATTACATTGAATCTGGACCACACATGATGTTAATGCCAAAAGATCCTTCTTCTTTAGATGGGCTATCAACCGATTATACAACTGGTGCACCATATGTAATGTATAAAGGTACACCTTATGTGCATATGATGATTCCGCTCGAAAATTATTATGATTATCAGCCAGAATCAAATCCAAAAAATAAGTAATTTCAATTTTTTTTGCAAACAAAGCCGCTTTAAATAGCGGCTTTTTTTATGTATATTTTCGAAACAGTAATATGAAAAAATTTAATTCCTTCATAATAATTTTTTTACTATCAGCTTGTGGTGGAGGTGCTGGATCAAGCAATGACTCGACACCTGAATCAATCCCAATTTCTATTAATGTAACCAATTTTTCTTCTAATTTAAGAAGCTATGAAGCGACTCAATTTACAGTATCAGCTAACTATAATTGTGGTTTTAATATATCTAGTGATGATATTTACTGGCTGACAACATCTGACAATAAATCGTTTAATTATCGTGCTCCTATAACACTTCTGGATCAAGAACAATTCAATCTTTCAGTTAATACTATACCGTCAGTCAATTGTCCCTCTGGCTCTCTTAATCTTACCCATAATGTCTCTAGAGATGAGGCTTCTTTAAAGTATCTGCCCTTACCTGAGCCCCATAACTACGCTGAATTGAAAACTGATTATTTTGCCTCACATGATTTAGGTTTTGGAGGTATCAGCATCACTGATCGATATTCGGCAACAATATGCTATCCAACACCTGAGGATTGTGAAACTTACGAAAATGAACTATTCGGGCAAGATGCACACAATATGGCAACTGGTGATTTCAATGGAGATGGCTTTGAAGATATGGTTATTGCTTGGGCAATTTTTCCTCATACGATTGAAATTGATCAAAAAGTAAATGCACCTATAAATATTTATTTTAATGATGGTCAAGGTAATTTATTTGAGGACTTAACAGCCTATGAAAATGACACTGCACCAACCCACCCATTTGCATATAGGCTTGTTGTTGCTGATTTTAATAAAGATGGAATTGACGATGTTTTTGCAGGATCTATGGGATTAGCTTACAGAGACCCTGACTATGCTAATAACTTTATTCTACCTTATCCAGATCTTCTCCTTTTAAGTGATTCATCAGGAAAAATGATTAATGCTTCAGCTAATATTGATGATCAAAATAATGGTGAAGGTAAAGAGTGTGGGTTCAGTCATGATGCCAGCGGCGGCGATTTTGATAATGATGGTGACATAGACATTTTTGCTTGTAATATTCTTCTAGTAAATGATGGCTTAGCAAATTTTACTTTTCATGAAACGCTCGGTCGAAACTTACAATTTTCTTATGGCAACCCAATGAGCAGCCTTATGGTTGACCTAAATAATGACGAGTATGATGACTTAGTTTTTTGGAATTTTGATAATAGACAAGAAGGATTCAATGAAGAGGGTTTTGTCATGCTAAGTAATGGTTCTTCAGATCTAGATAACTGGACTTTAATAGAGTTGCCAGAAGGTCCTTTTAACCGTAATCACAACAAATTTAATCATGCTGCGTGGGGCGACCTTAATAACGATGGGTACAACGATATAGTTGTCGCAATTACAAGAGATTTTCCTTACTACGAAGGCGCTTATATACAGATACTAATAGGAGATGGCACTGGAAATATGCAAGATGTAACTAGTTCAAGCTTTAGCAATCAACCCAGAGCAGCGACTCATCACGGCGAAGGAAATATTTATTTAAGAGATTTTGATAATGATGGCGATCTAGATATTTTTCATTCTACAAGAGATTTTTTCTCAGATTTACATGGCGCTCATATAGCTATAAATGACGGAAATGGAAATTTTAACTCCATAGTGAATAGTGCTTTACCTCAAAAACCAAGAGCTAATCAGTATGACAGCAATCAATATCTCTTCAAGGGCCTTCCAATAAACCTTGATAATGAGGGGTGTTTAGATTTAATTTCAACTACAGATAGTTGGATGGATGAAAATGTCACCAGAAATTACTTATTCAGCTTAGTAAATATTAGATGTGATTAAAAAATTATTCTTTAACCTTGCCGCAAACCTGACAAGCCTCACCTTTTGATAAGTAAATACCACCACAACTTGGACTTAAAGGTTTATTCTTTAAAATCAAGCCAATTGCCATACCAGAAATTGATAAGACGACTACTATAAATGCTAAAACAGCGTTAATCATAGAGATAGCATACCCCAATTAGATGACTGAATGGTAACTCCTTCATTTGTAATAAAAAATACTTCTAAATTATTTTTTTCTGCGATGTCTAATCCTTTATCCTTTCCAAGAACATATAATGCTGTTGCCCAAGCATCTGCTGACGCAGCATCACTTGTTGCCACTGTTACAGATATTAAATCTCTTGGACCTTTCCCCCATATGTGGTTTGGTTCGCGATATTCCCCTGAAGTTGCTATTGAAATACCTTCTGAGGGGACATTAAACGCGAGATAGGGACTTTTTTTGCTATTCGTTGGCCTTTCTATACCAAAAATCCATTTATCGCTAAATTTCGACCCTTTTGCTCGAATCTCTCCACCAATTTCAATGAAATAATTGTTTACGTCATTTTCCTCCAAAAGTTCAGCAATTTTATCGATTGCATACCCTTTTCCAATTGCAGAGAAATCAAAACCATTTGCATCATTTGGTGAAAAGGCACCCTCACTAAGATCGCTTATTTTATTAGATAAATTAAATAGATTTCTAAACTCGTCAGACCAAATTCTGTTTGGGTCTTCATTTATAAGTGAGATTTCAGATGTAGGTTTGTAAGTAGAGAAGACATAATCAATTCTATTTAACTCATCCATTATGTCAGTATTTAAAAAACTATAACTTTTATTTTCAGCTATTTTAATTGAGTAAGTAGTGCCATAAATTTCACCTCCAAAATTTTGCAATATTGGAGAAGAGCAACTAGTTAATATCAATAAGGTGATAAAACCTAATGTTCTAGCCACCAAAGTCATCAAGCATTATATTTTCTGGTTCGACACCAAGGTCTGTCAGCATCTTAATACAGCTGGAATTCATCATTGGGGGACCGCATAAGTAGTACTCACAGTCTTCAGGAGCATCATGTTTAGCGAGGTATTCATTCTCAGTAACCTGATGAATGAAACCTGTTAAGCCTTCCCAATTATCCTCAGGCAATGCATCAGATAATGCTATGTGGAAGGAGAAGTTTTCATGCTCTTCTGCAAGTTTCTCAAACTCTTCCTTGTAGAAAATCTCTTTCATGCTTCGCGCTCCATACCAATAGGAAATTTTTCGATTGGAATTTAATCTAATTAATTGATCAAAGATGTGTGATCTCATGGGGGCCATGCCTGCGCCACCACCAATAAAGACCATTTCATTTTCTGTTTCCCTTGCGAAGAATTCTCCAAAAGGACCAAAGACTCTGACTTTATCACCCGGTTTTAGACTAAAGACATATGAAGACATCACACCAGGAGGAAAGTCTGTACCTGGAGGTGGTGAGGCCACTCTAATGTTAAATTTTAGCACTCCTTCTTCGAGTGGATAATTTGCCATGGAGTAGGCTCTTATTAGTGGTTCAGGATTAGTTGCAACATTATCCCAAATTTTGAATCTATCCCAGTCTTCATGATATTCCTCAGCAATGTCATAATCTTTATAATTTATTGCGTCAAATGCCGGCGCTTCAAGCTGTACATAACCACCTGCTTTAAATTTTACATTTTCACCTTCCGGCAATTTCAGGACTAATTCCTTAATAAAAGTGGCAACATTTTCATTCGAGACAACTTCACACTCCCATTCTTTTACACCAAATACCTCTTCGGGGATTTGGATTTTCATATCGCCTTTCACAGCAACTTGGCAAGATAGTCGCCAGTTTTCAGTTTGTTGCTTGTAATTAAAATGAGATTGTTCCGTAGAAAGTATAGAACCTCCACCATCAGTAACTTGGCATTTACATTCGGCACAAGTGCCACCTCCTCCACAAGCAGAAGCAAGATAAATATTTTTCGATGCCAATGTGCTTAAAAGTTTGCCTCCCGATGGGACTTTAATAATTTTTTCAGGGTCACCATTTATTTCAATTGAGACTTCACCAGTTGAAACTAATTGCGATCTTGCAAACATCACAAAAGCAACTAGGAAAGCAACTATTAAAGTGAAAGACAAAATTCCTAAATAGATATCCATTAGAGCAGGATTCCTCCAAATGACATAAAACCAAAACTCATTAAACCAACTATTATAAAGGTTATACCTAGTCCTCTTAACCCCTCTGGTATATCACTATATTTTAACTTTTCTCTGATTCCTGCCAAGAGCACAATTGCTAAAGCCCATCCAAATCCTGCACCAAACCCATAAACTACACTTTCAGAAAAGTTATAGTTCTTTTCAATCATAAAAAGTGAAGCCCCTAAAATCGCACAGTTAACCGTGATCAATGGCAGAAATATACCTAATGCATTGTAAAGAGCAGGAACATATTTATCCAAAAACATCTCAAGAATTTGGACTGCTGCTGCTATTACACCAATGTATGTTATCANGCCAACAAATTTTAAATTGGTATTTTCNAGCCCNGCCCANGATAATGCGCCCTCTTTTAANACAAAGTTGTAAATTAGATTGTTTAGAGGAACAGTTATAGTCAATACAACAATTACTGCTATACCTAAGCCAAAAGCAGCCTTNACTTGTTTTGAAATGGCAAAGAAAGTACACATACCAAGAAAGAGTGATAATGCTATATTTTCAATGAANACTGTTCTTACAAATAAACTTAANAAATCAGCCACCNTGNACCTCTTTTTTTACCGTTAATGGTTTAAATGTATGGGCTTTGAGTGGATTTTCATCCTCTTCNACTTGGCTCTTACTGAAAGACCTAATTACCCAAATCATTATTCCAATAATGATAAATGAGCTNGGCGGCAGTAATAAAAAATTATTTACTTGATAGCTCTCTGGCATTACTTGTANACCAAAAAATGTACCATTGCCAAAAATTTCTCTNACGGTAGCAACAACCAGTAATACAAAGCTGTAACCCAAACCATTCCCAAAACCATCCAGCATGCTTTTAATCGGAGGGTTTTTCATGGCATATGCTTCAGCTCTACCCATGACAATACAGTTTGTAATGATAAGTCCAACAAAAACCGATAATTCTTTACTTGCCTCATANGCATAAGCTTTAAGTAATTCNTCNACAATNATTACCAATGAAGANATGATCGTCATTTGGACNATTATTCGAATGCTATCTGGTATGTAATGTCTTATTAAAGAAATAAAAAAATTTGAGAGNGTTATAACNGATGTTAATGCTATACACATTATTAAGGTCACGTCCATTTTTACAGTTACAGCTANGGCAGAACATATNCCTAAAATTTGAAGNGCTATAGGATTGTTTTCTATGATGGGGGTGAATAAAAGTTTTCTTGTTTCTTTAGCAGGTATAGCCTTCATATCTTCTTTAGTTCCTCATTTAAATTCTTAATAATTGGACCATAGCCATTATCTCCAAGCCAATATTTGATCATATTTGATACACCATTAGTAGTTANAGTGGCTCCAGATATTCCATCGATTTCATAGTCTGTNGAGGAAGCTCCTTTNGTNACATATAAAGCAACGCTTCCATTCTCGTTATAAATCCTTTTACCATACCAATCAGATTTCCAGTNTGGATTATCGACCTCTCCCCCTAATCCAGGTGTTTCTTTGTGGTCATAGTATTCAATACCACGCACGGTATTNAAGTCTGAATCNAGTGACAAATATCCATACAGAGTGCCCCATAAACCATAACCTCTTATGGGTAAAACTAATTTTTCTATCGCATTTTTTTCATCNACCCANACATANATTGTNCCAANGTTTTCTCTNCGTTTAAGCACGGCAATATCNTCTGCTTTNGGNATTACTGTTGATTNATCNNGGTTTGATGCTGCTTTAATATGATCATAAGCTGGATCAATTGTTACTAATTTNNCNNTTTCAAAATCAACNAAAACCGTTTTAATCCTCAAAAATTCTTCATCAACNTTATCTGTCTGAATGCCAGCTGCAGCAAGAATTTTAACTTTTTTCTCATTTTCTATATTCAGGTTTTGCTCTGGCCTNACGGANACAGCGGTAACTGACACAATNATTGCACAAGCAATACAAGCTANAAGTGGAATGATTAACTTATTCATGAATTATATCTCTCCATTCTTTTACTTGTATTGTATGANGTCACACAATAATCAATTGCTGGAGCAAGTAAATTTGCAAAAAGTATTGCTAACATCATTCCTTCTGGAAAGGCAGGATTGATTACTCTAATAAGTACCACTAATATCCCTATCGAAAATCCATATATCCATCTGCCCATATTAGTATTCGCAGCAGATACAGGCTCCGTTGCCATATATACTAATCCAAAAGCAAAACTACCTATAGTAAGATGCCACCACCACGGAACTGTAAACATAGGGTTTGTTTCTGATCCAACAAGATTTAAAAAACTACTCATCAGAATCATGCCAATTAGGGTAGCTAATATGATTCTCCAGGAAGCTATTTTTGCATATACCATATAAGCACCGGCTAAAAGTATTAACAAGGTTGAGGTTTCACCAATGGATCCAGGCATTTGTCCTAAGAATGTTTGAGACCATGTAAAGTTTGCTTGCATGCCTGAAATGCCCTCTTGAGCCCCTATTCCTAGCGCAGTAGCTCCAGAGTAGCCGTCTATTGCTCCATTGTCAGCTAGTGANGANACCCANACCATNTCNCCGGATAGCTCGGTNGGNTAAGCAAAGTATATAAATGCTCTTCCAGTNAAAGCTGGATTAAGAAAGTTTTTTCCAGTTCCACCAAAAAATTCTTTACCAACAACTATTCCAAAAGCTATACCTGTTGCTGCTTGCCAAAGNGGAATATCAGGAGGACAGCTTAGTGAGAATAAAACAGTTGATACAAAAGCGCCTTCGTTTATTTCATGTCGTCTGATGGTTGCAAAAATCGCCTCACAAGCTATGCCTACAATGAAAACAGTTAAATAAATCGGCACAAAATATACTAGGCCAAACCAGATTCTATGAAGGTGATTTCCTGGATCTGTTCCTACTATTTGGATAAGGCCATTGTGCCAATCTCCCGTCGAACTAAACCCACCTCGTTGCATATAATCAAGGCCCCAGAAACCCATGTTGTACATGCCCCAAAACATCGCAGGAAATGTTGCAAGCCAAACAACAACCATTACTCTTTGAATGTCTAATTTATCTCTAATATGAGTTTTGCCAGTCGTGGCAACCTTTGATGAAAAAAAGAAGTTTTGTACTACTTCAAACAAGTAAAAATAACTATCGTCCTTTGAAGGCCTGTTTTTATCAAAGAATCTTTCTAAAAATTTCATGATGTTTCTTCTTTCCAGATCATTTCCATACAGTCATTAAATAGTGCCACATAGTCATATTTACTAGGGCAAACGTAAGAAAAAATGCCCATATCTTCTTCAGCAAGGTCAAAGATTCCCAACTCTCTTAAAGCTACTAAATCCGCAATAGCTAAAGATTTTAAAAATAACGTGGAATCTATATCAAATGGGTTAACTTCATCAAATACACCTATTGGTACAATCGCTCTGTAACCACCATTAATATTGGTATCAAAATTAAACTTTTCAGGTTTCAAAAAGCTTGATAAAAAAACATTAGAATTGCTGTGATTTTCTAACCCTGGCTTTAGCCAATTAAAAAAGGTTGCTTCTCTTTCATCTGATACAAGGGATATCTGATTTGAGTATCTTGTCAAATAATCTGAGTAACTGTCGCCGCTTCTGCCAAAAAGCAGACTACCTGACACTTTTCTTAAATTAGATGAAAGCATGCCAGCTGTAAGTTCTTCCATATTAGCCCCAAGGTTTGTTTTTACTACCTTTGGCTCATCGCATGCTGGACCACAAATACTAACATATTTATCAAAACAAAAATTTCCACTTTTTACAGAGCTTCCTATCCTCACAACATCTTGCCAATTCATGGTCCACGTTTTAGTGTTTTTTGTCAGTGGTTTAATTTTTTGAATGTGAATTGAACTATTTCCAGCGGGATATTTTCCTTCGACAACATATTGATTAACAGCTAAATTACCGACATAAATATTTGAATATGAACAAAGGTTGACTTCACATTCAAATGCATCAATTAAATATTTAATTCCTGCAAGAAAATTCTCATTTTCACCTTCTAAAATTTGATTAGGGCTAACTTCTAAACCATCAGCTTTACAAGCATTTATAAATAGAAAATCGGGCTTTGTATTTAGATATGGAACTCTATTGAAAGGCCTCTCTCTAAAACTGTCCCACAAGCTGGCATTTTTTAAATTTTCGATTTTATCGCTTGCTTGATCGAATGCTATCGAATCGTCATTAGTTTTTTTAATCACAATTGAAACTAATGCTCTTTTTTCACCTCGATTTATTTCGTGAATTTCTCCATTTATTGGAGAATTAATAGTGAATCCTGGATTAGTTTTATCTTCTAATAATGGAGCACCTTTGGAAACTAGATCTCCCTCTCGAACAAGAATTTTTGGTTTAAAACCGAAGTAATCATCCGCGAGAACTGCCGAAAATTTCGTGTAGGTTTTATCAAGATTATTATTTTTTACAGAGCCGTGAAGAGGCACATCCAGGCCCCCTTTCATTTTTATTTTTTTCATTTACTGTTTTGGGTATCTAATTAAATTAACACCAAGAACTTTTTTCAAAAGCCTTACAACTTGCTTGGAGTAACCATACTCGTTATCGTACCAGACGTAAATAGTTACACAGTTAAAATTGGTAATTGTTGCTTGTGCATCATAAACACAAGCAAATTCGTTACTGTAAAAATCAGAAGAAACACCATCGATATTATTAGAATAATCAATAATTGTTCTTAAATACGAATTGAAAGCAGCTTGTTTAAAAAGATTATTTAGCTCTTCAACTCCTACACTTTTTTTAAGGCTTAGATTCATAATTGCGAGACTCACATTTGGAGTAGGAACTCTAATAGCATTGGCTGTTAACTTGCCTTTCAGCTCTGGAATTATATCGGAAACAGCTTTGGCTGCTCCAGTATCAGTTATAACGAGGTTTAATGCTGCTCCCCTACCTCTTCTATCAGATTTATGGTAATTGTCGACTAGGTTTTGATCATTTGTATAGGCATGGATGGTTTCAATATGGCCATTTTGGATTTTAAAAGCATCGTCAATAAGTCTAAGTGGTGGAGTGATAGCATTAGTTGTACATGACGCTGCTGCAACTATATTTTCATCTCCTTTTAGCTTCTCATCGTTTATGCCATAAACAATGTTCTTAATTTTGCCTTGTCCTGGTGCTGTTAAAATAACTCTCTCGGCTGAAGGGTTTTTAATATGTTGATTTAGGCTCTCTTCGTCAGTCCAGGCTCCGGTATTGTCAACTATAGTGGCTTTTTTGATGCCATATTGTTTGTAATTAACTTTTCTAGGATCATTTGAATAAATAATAAATATTTCATTACCATTTACTATTAAAGAGTTGTTATTTTTATTGACCCTGATTGTGCCTGGAAATGTGCCATGCACGCTATCATTTCTAAGTAAACTTGCTCTTTTTATTAAATCATCTTCATGATCAGTATCTCTTACAACTACTGCTCTCAAACGCCACTTAGTTCCTGCTCCTGTATCAGAAACCAATATTCTAGCTAATAATCTACCGATTCTGCCAAAACCATATAAAACTACATCCTTTGGTCTTAGAGGGTAAGATCTCTTTGTCCTTTGTTGATCTTCTAGCATCCCCTTAACGTAATGCTCAGCATCTAAGTCTTTATTATCCAATAAATGCACAACTATCTCACCTATATCAATCTCACAAGGCATAAGTTTCATTTTTGAAATTTGTTCTATTATTGGATAAGTTTCAAGCTCGCTTAGCTCATTACCTTCCGCCTCTCTGACAAATCTATGAAGTTTCATAATTTCAATTGCAGAACAATTTACAAGCGGCCTACCATACATTAAAAGATGCACACCACTCCTAAAGAGTTTACCTATTATAGGTACCATTGATTCTGAAAGTGCTTCACGCCATTTCCAGTCACCAAAATAATCTTGGACCTTGGGTCTTCTCCGCTTATCAGGGTTGAATCTCTTGACCAATTTAACTGTCGATGTATTTATCTAGAAAGTAGTCTGAACTACCAAAAAGGTTTGTAATTACCAGTAGTCTTTTCAGATAATGGCCTACTGACATCTCCTCAGTAACGCCCATTCCACCGTGAAGTTGAACAGCTTCTTCTCCCACATATTTGCCTGCTTTAGCTACCTGATTCTTAAGACCATACACTAACTTTTTTCTCTCATTTTCATCATTTGTTGCTAAAACCTTCAATAAAAAGGACTTACTAAATTCCGTCTCCATAAACATGTCAACCATTCTATGTTGCAATGCTTGAAACTTCGAAAGAGACTGACCAAACTGTTCTCTCTGTTGAGTGTATTCAATAGTAAGTTTATAGCAAGTTTCCATTGCTCCAATGGCTTCAGAACTTACACAAACTATTCCCTCCAGAATAGCCTTATTTAAAATTTCCAGTGCATCAGATTTTGAGAACACTTCATTTGCTTTGCAATTTTCCATATGCAGATCACCTGATACAAAACCGTCATAAGTTTTATAAGAAGTAAGGTTTAAACCTTCAGCATCTTTTGGAACAAGTGCAAAAGCATGGCCTGAACCCAGTTTCCCAAAAACTAAGAAGAAATCTGCATTTGGGGCATTTAGAACTGTTGTTTTCAAGCCACTTACGCTACCATCTTCTAAGATTTCACAATCTACATTATCAAGGTTAAAACCTTTTTGTGGTTCATAATTTGCAAGAGACACTTGTTTTTCCCCAGTAATAATATGTTCAATAATTTGTGATTTATTTTCTGAATCACTTCTTTTAAGAACGCCTCCTGAGAGTACAACGTTTGCTAAATATGGTTCTACAACTATAGATTTACCGAACTCTTCGAACATCAGACTTAAATCTACATCTCCACCATCAAGACCGCCTAAATCCTCTGAAAAAGGGATAGCTAGCCAGCCTAGTTCTGCAAATAATTTCCAATGCTCAGGATTATAACCATGATCTGAATTAACACTTTTCATTCGTGTTTCGAAGTCATAATCTGAACCGCAGAATTTAGAGACACTGTCCCTTAAAAGGTTTTGCTCGTCAGTGTAACTTAAGTTCATTTGAACCTCTTATATACCCAGAACAGCTTTGGCAATGATATTTTTTTGAATTTCATTTGTACCACCATAAATTGTTACTTTTCTAAAATTAAGGTATTTTGGCGCAGAAATTTGATCAGATTTCGTCGCAGCAACTTCAACATCGGAGAATCCATAAGGGCCACCGTATGGCATGCCTTCATGGCCAGCCATCTCAACAGCAAGAGTTGTAATTCTTTGTTGTAACTCAGTACCTTTAATCTTCAACAGTGAAGATTCAGCTCCTGGGCTCTTACCTTCTCTCATGGCTGCTAAACCTCTCAATTCCGTCATTTCTAGCGCGTCAAGGTCTAATTCGAATTGTGCAACTTTAGATTGAAAATTCTTGTCTTCGGATAAAGGTTTATCAGTATGATAAGTATTTTTAGCCTTAATTTTTAAACTATTAAGCACTCTTCTCATGTTTGGTGCACCTGCAATTGAGCTTCTTTCATGGAAAAGAAGAAATTTGGCGTAAGTCCAGCCTTGGCCTTCCTCGCCAACAACATTTTCTGCAGGCACCCTGACGTTGTCAAACCAAATTTCATTAACTTCATGATCACCATCTATGGTGATAATAGGTTTAACTTCGATGCCTGGTGTTTTCATATCAACAAGAATAAAAGTAATGCCTTCTTGTTTCTTGCCAGAATCATTTGTTCTTACTAAAACAAAAATCCAATCTGCATGTTGTCCTAAAGTCGTCCATGTTTTTTGACCATTCAGAACATACTCATCACCTTCTTTGACAGCTTTGCATTTCAAAGAAGCAAGATCAGAACCTGAGCCTGGTTCTGAATAACCTTGGCACCACCAGTCATCAAAATTTAAAATTCTAGGAAGGAATTTCTTTTTTTGTTCTTCTGAACCAAAAGTCCATATTACAGGCGCAACCATTTGCAAACCAAAAGGTACAAATGTTGGACATCCTGCGAGAGCTAGCTCTCTGAGGTATAAATAAACTTTTGTAGCATCCCATCCGGTGCCACCATGTTCTACAGGCCAAGAGTGCCCCATCCAGCCTTTCTTAGCAACTGCTTTATGCCATTCAACAATCTCTTCTCTGGAGAGCTCATCCCCATTATTCATTTTTTCCTTGATATGTTTTGGATATTCTTTATCCAAGAACTCTCTTACTTCATCGCGAAATTCTAAGTCTTCTTTCGAAAAATTTAGATCCATAATTTACCCTCTTCCATTCGTTAAATAAAATCTTGTATTATCTTAGTAAGTTAATGATTAAACTCTTTTGGTATTAAAAACTTTATGCGTCTATTTTTCAAGTATATAGCGGTTTTTCTAGCCCTGTCTTTGCAAATTTTTTCTCAAGAGGAGACTAAGTACGTAAAAGTTGAAGTTGCTTCATTAATTTGGAAAAATCAAAGTACAAATGAATCGTTCCCAAAAGTTGAGAATTTTTCTCTAGCCAATGAAATTCTTGTTCCTGAAATTCCAAAAATGCCTGAGATTAACCTTGATACTATTGAGCTTACTGAGGGCCAAGTCAAAATTGATTTTGAATTTGTAGATGAGATATTTGTGGATACTGAGGGAGAAGTACTAATTCAAGAAGAGACTTTTGTGCCTCCCAAAGTTTACAGATTAATAGATGTAAATGATCATGAACTCAATGGAACAATGCGAAGAATATCACAAATTAAAGACCTAGAATTGTCAAATCATAAGTCCTGGTTCCAGCCACTAGATAATGAAGAAAATACACCTTTTATCCTAGTATCTGATAATGAAAACCAGTGCATTGTAAAAGTTTTTCAATCTAGATATCCCAGAATACATGCGAAATGTGCAATTGGTACTGATGTCCTAAAAAACTCTTATTTAATGAGCAAATCTGAATTTAATGTGAAACCACTAATTGGTAGTTTTAAGACAGAGAAAACCAATGAAGATGAAAATAATATCGAGACTGAAATATTTATACTTGATGAGCAAAGACGAATCTCTTTAGATGAGTTTCACTATTTTGATCACCCAAAAATAGGATTGCTTGTGGGCGTTTATGATTATCCTAAAGAAGAAAATTAGGATTATTTGTAATAAGCGTTTTCGTTTTCAGAGTGATCAGTGATGTCTTTTACACCTTTGAGCTCTGGTACTTTTTCTAGAAGTGTTTTTTCAATGCCCTCTTTGAGCGTGACGTCTACCATGCCACAACCTTGACAACCACCTCCAAACTGAAGCACAACAAAATTATCTTTTGTAATGCAGTCTAAGTGAACATTTCCACCATGAGAGGCTAATTGTGGATTAATCTCATCATATAGAATGTAGTTGACTTTATCTTCAAGTGTAGAGTTTTCTCCAATATTGGGAACCCTGGAACTAGGTGCTTTTATGGTAAGTTGACCGCCAAAATTGTCTTTATCGTAATTTACCTCAGCGTCATCAAGAAACGCTAAACTTTTTTCTTCAATAAATAAAATGAAATTTTTATATTTAATTTTATGATCTGTTGGCTCAGACTCATCTTCTTTACAAAAAGCCAGACAAGTTTCTGCTCTGGGTGTGCCTGGATCTGACACAAAAATTCTAATATCGCATTTAAAATCTTTTTTGCTAATGAGTTCCGAGAGGTATTCTTCAGCTGTTGCAGTTACATTTATCATAATTATTATGTAAGTTTACTATGAAATTATTAAATGATTTATTTTCTCTGATTTCAGGAACAGGGAAGCAAGATAATTTAGAGGATATGATTGAAGATAATCCACTGAGAGTAATTGTAGCTCTAATAAGCCTGTTAGTTGTTTTTCTTACCTTGGTAGGTGTAATTGTTGCGACTATTATTTAGAGTTTTGATTCTAAGTCTGGTAGGGCCTCAAATAGATCTGCAACAAGACCATAATCGGCAACTTTGAAGATAGGTGCTTCCTCGTCTTTGTTAATAGCTACGATTGTTTTTGAGTCTTTCATGCCTGCTAAATGTTGTATTGCTCCTGATATACCTACCGCAATATAAAGGTTTGGTGCAACAGATTTTCCAGTTTGACCAACTTGATAATCATTAGGTACAAAACCAGAGTCAACTGCAGCTCTAGACGCGCCTACTGCAGCATTAAGTTTTGTCGCAACAGCTTCAAGAAGAGCAAAATTCTCCCCATTTTGCATCCCTCTTCCACCTGAAACAATTATATCTGCTGCTGTTAATTCTGGCCTGTCAGAAACAGTAAGCTCATTTTTAACAAATCCAGACTTTCTTGAGACAGTGTCCGGAACATCCTTTGTTTCAATTTTTGCTGAACCTCCAGACGCACCAGTCTTTTCAAATGATGTTGTTCTAATTGTCAGAGCATTCTTTTCTTGTGAGGATTGAACAGTTGCAATGCAAGAGCCAGCATAAATTGGCTTTTTAAAAGTTTTATCGTCAATAATTTCAGTAACTTCAGAAATTTGTTGTATATCTAATAATGCTGCAGCTCTTGGAAGATTATTTTTTCCTGATGTGCTTGAACTAGCTAAGAAAAAGTCATAATTTTCTCTTACTGAAACAATACAAGCCGCAAGATCTTCTGCTATTTCATTCGCAAATTTTTCGTCGCTGAAATCTAATACTGTGCTCACACCTTCAACTGCTTTTGCTTCTTTAAGAACATTTGAAGCTGAATTACTCGCAACAAGTAAATCTATATCCCTTCCAAGTTTCTTTGCAGCATCAACTACGCTTAAAGTTGCTGCTGATAAATTTTCTCCATTATGCTCAGCTATCACTAATGTTTTCATATTACTTTTGCCTCGTTTCTTAATTTATCAACCAATTGATCTACAGTCTCTACTTTTACCCCTTCTTGTCTTTCAGGAGGCGATTCAACCTTCAAAGTAGTAATTTTGGTTTCAATATTTATACCAAGTTCTTCAAGGGAGAGCTCCTCAAGCGGCTTTCTTTTAGCTTTCATAATGTTTGGCAAAGAAGCATATCTAGGCTCATTCAGCCTAAGATCGGTCGTTATAACGGCGGGCATTTCAGCAGTCAAAGTTTCAAGTCCACCATCGATCTCCCTAGTAACATGTACACTATTTCCATTAATTTCAACTTCAGAAGCAAATGTCACTTGCGGTAAATTCGTTAATGCAGCAAACATTTGGCCAGTTTGATTATTGTCACCGTCAATTCCAACTTTTCCCATTATTATTAGATCTGCTGACTCTTTTTCGAAAACCTTAGCCAAAGTTTTAGCGATATCTAATGGCTGTAGTACGTTATCTGTTTTTACAAGCAGAGCTCTATCTGCACCTAACGCTAAAGCTGTTCTAAGTTGTTCTTGATGTTTGTCATCACCAATTGTTACAACAACTATTTCCTCAGCTTTTCCGGCTTCTTTTAATCTGATGGCTTCCTCAACAGCTATTTCACAGAATGGATTCATTGCCATTTTTACATTGCTGAGATCAACATCTGTATTTGTTTGATTTGGCCTTACCTTGACGTTGTAGTCATTTACTCTTTTAATGGGAATCAGAATTTTCATATATTTAAATCTCGTCAATTAGTAATATATAGGAAATAGATAAAAATTAAACACCATGGTAGAGAATATGGAAAGAGAATCAATGGATTATGATGTCGTCATAATTGGCGGAGGTCCTTCTGGTCTTGCAACAGCTATAAAGCTTGCACAAATCTTTAAAGAAAAGAATTTAGACAAAACCATCTGCTTGCTTGAAAAAAGTGCTGAAATTGGTGGCCATATCCTCTCAGGAAATGTATTTGAGACAACTGCTTTAGACGAGCTAATACCAGACTGGAAAGAAAAAGGAGCACCTTTGGATGTAAAGGTCAAAAGAGATTCAATTAAGTTTCTGATCAATGATAAATACAGCTTACCTGTGCCATCTTTTGTTATGCCAACAATGCAGAATCATGGTAATTACATCCTTAGTTTAGGAAACTTGTGTAGGTGGCTTGCAGAACAGGCAGAGACATTAGGTGTAGACGTTTTTCCTGGTTTTCCTGCAGCTGAAATAATATTCAAAGATGGTAAGGTTAATGGAGTCATAACAGGGGATATGGGCGTTGATGCTGATGGAAACCCAAAAGATTCATTTCAGCCGGGAATGGAAATAATAGCTAATGAGGCAACAGTTTTCGCAGAAGGATGCAGGGGCCATTTAGGTAAACAGCTCATCAAAAAATTTCAACTAGATAAAGGTAAAGATCCACAACACTACGGTATTGGTTTTAAAGAAATATGGGAAGTTGATAATGAACTACACGAAGAAGGTCTAGTCATGCACACTAATGGGTGGCCACTTCCAGATGATACTCCTGGTGGTTCCTACATGTACCACACTGAAAAAAAACAAGTCCTATTAGGACTTGTTATACCTCTGGATTATAAAAATCCTCATTTAAGCCCATATGATGAATTCCAGAGATGGAAATCACACCCAGCTATTAAAAAATATCTCAAAAATGGTAAGAGAATATCTTATGGTGCCAGAGCATTAATAAAAGGTGGATTACAAAGTTTGCCAAGCATGGAGTTTCCAGGCGGTTATCTTGTGGGTTGTAATGCTGGAACTTTAAATTTTTCAAAGATCAAAGGCTCCCATACCGCGATGAAATCAGGAATTGAGGCAGCGAAAGTCATAGCTTCGAATATAGACGGAAATATGAAAAGCTTAGATGAAGAAGTCAAAAAAACCTGGCTTTATACCGAGCTTTATAAGTCAAGAAATTTTAATCCATTCTTTCATAAATTCGGAGGTCTCATTGGTGCAGCGATGAATGTAATAGATCAATTAGTTTTCAGAGGCAATTTACCTTTTACACTGAACCACCCTACGCCTGATCATGAATCCTTAAAACTTGCTAAGGATTGTAAGAAAATTGATTATCCAAAATATGACAATGAAATTACTTTCGATAAATTAAGTTCAGTTTATCTATCAAACACCTATCATGAAGAAGAACAGCCTTGCCATCTTGTGCTTAAGGATCCAGACTTACCTATTGCCAAAACCCTTGAACTTTATGATGAGCCTGCGCAAAAATATTGTCCTGCCGGAGTTTATGAAATAGTTGAAGAAGATGGCAATAAAAGATTTCAAATCAATTCCCAAAACTGCATTCATTGCAAAACATGCGATATAAAAGAACCATCGCAAAATATTGATTGGGTTTCACCAGAAGGTGGTGGTGGTCCTAATTATCCAAATATGTAGTAATATATGTAGTAATCTATTACTACTATGAAATTTGGACAATTATTAAGCGTAGTACTTATTGCTGGTATTGTAGGTATAGCAACTAATGTAGGGTATGAATACTTTACAACAGAGAAACCACATCCAGATCAAAAGAAATTCAAAGAATTTTTAGATGAAAATTGGCAAGATTCTTTGGAGAAAAGCCCATTATTTGCGTCTCTTTTAGGTGACAAAAGGTACGATGATAAAGTTTCCAGCAATTCGATTGAAGATTTTTTTACCGAAAAAGAGTACGAAAGTTATGTGCTAGATGTATTAAGTCAGATTGATCCCAATAATCTCAGTGAGGAAGATCAACTTAATTTTCGACTTCTAAAATCAGATTACGAAATTAGTTTGGAAGGCAGAGAATATCCAGGCTATTACATGCGTTTAAACCAGAGGGGTGGCGTTCAGGATTATTATTTATATGGTAATAGGTTAAATTTTACCGATCTGCAAAGTTATAAAAACTGGTTTGAACGAGTAAAAGGCTATACTCAAAATGTAAAAAATTCACTAGAAATTAATAAAGAAGGTTTAGAGCTTGGATACACCCAGCCTAAATTAGTTACTCGAGGGGTTTCGGCTCAAATTGGAGCTATGCTTGAGAAAGATATTGATAACCATCCCTACTTCAAAATCTTCAAAAATGTTGACGATGTTGCATCTCCAGAAGATGCTCAGGCCTTGCAAAACGAAGTCAAAGATTTTATCAAAAATGTCTTAAATCCTGCTTATCAAGAATTATATGATTTTCTTATGGATGAATACTTGCCCCAATCCAGAGATAGTATAGGTATCAGCGATGTTCCTGATGGCAAAGAATGGTATGAATACCTAGCTAGGTACCATACAACTACAAATCTTACTCCAGATGAAATACACGAGATAGGTTTAAAAGAAGTTGCCAAAATTAGAGCTGAAATGGAGGGTATCATTGAACAGGTTGGCTGGGAGGGAGATTTTAATTCTTTCTTACAATACTTAAGAACAGATTCAAGGTTTTACTATGAAACTGGTGAAGAGCTCTTACAAGCTTACAGAGCAATGTCCAAAGAAATTGATGCCTACATGCCTAGTCTCTTTAATAAGCTGCCTAGAGCTCCTTATGGGGTGATCCCAATACCAATGGAATCAGCACCATTCACAACTACTGCTTATTACAATGCTCCTAGTGAAGGTAGGCCCGGATATTATTACGCAAATCTTTATATGCCTGAAGTTAGGCCTAAGTATGAAATTCCGGTACTCTCTGTGCATGAAGCAGTACCAGGCCACCATCATCAAATTTCGCTTGCTCAAGAAATGGAAGATGTTCCAAATTTTAGGAAATATTTGAGTATCACAGCCTTTGTTGAAGGTTGGGGGCTTTATAGTGAACAGCTTGGCGAAAGTATGGGGATTTACGATGATCCATACGACAAATTTGGCCAATTAACTTACGATATGTGGAGAGCAGTGAGATTAGTAGTTGATACTGGAATGCACTATAAAGACTGGTCTAGAGAAGATGCTGTTAACCTGTTCTTGAATAATACTGCTAAAACTGAACAAGATATTAACAACGAAGTTGATAGATATATAGCTTGGCCCGGACAGGCTCTGGCTTATAAAATCGGACAACTGAAAATAATGGAGCTGAGAGACAAATCAAAAGAAGCTTTAGGTGAAGACTTTGATATCAAAGATTTTCATGATCATATGTTAAGTTTTGGCTCGATACCTTTGAATATTCTTGAAGAAAAGGTTGATGAATTTATTGAATCAAAAAGAAAATGAGACTCATTTTACTGCTTTTACCTTTTTGTTTCTTTGCAAAAGCTGATATGGATTATGTGTGCTATGTCGATGAAAATAATGCACCCTATGAATATATAGCTAAGAGCTGCCAAAGAAATAATGTCTTAGTTTACACATCTGCACCATATGAAAATCAGATTTTTTATATTTCAGATTTTTGTAGGTTTGATAGAAACGTTGAAAGAGATAAAACTTCATTTACTTGTGTGCTATACAACAAATTTCCACGCAGCCATGTTCATAAGGATTAATTCAAGTAAAAGTATTTACGAACAGAAAGATGATGAATTTATTGAGGCTAGAAGCGAATGAATTTTATGCTTATTAATCTGTATGCTGCAAATTTGAAGAACTATCTTCGTTCGCATTAACCGTTATGTTTTGTGTAAAATTTTTAAATTCAGTAGCTATTATTATTGGAGTTTCATCTGTGGTATTTGCTGTCTTTCTTGTAGTAGAGGACCGTGATTGGTTATGGGCTATTATTCATTTGGTATTTGGCATACTTATTACGTACGAATCTTTTAAGAATTTCACAAAAAAGCCCCCAAACTTGTAAAATTTAGTTCAGGTAAAAGTACCTTCCGTCAGATTCAAGATACATTGACATACCGTCTTGCTTGGACTCAGCAATAACCTTATAGAAAACATTTCTACTCAGTAAGCCATAGATTTCGTTTTTTAGCTTAATTTTCGGATATGGCTGATTATCTTTCATCAGAACGGTTAATTCGTTTTTTGCACTTAATTTAACCCATTCCTCGGTATTAGTTTGAAAGAAATAATCATTACCCTCTTGTTTGTAATCAATTATGCTAAATATCTCCTTTTCAACTTTTATAGGTATTTTCTCAACAGGTGTGATCGCGAAGTATTGGCCCTCCTCATATTTAACCAATTTTGAGAAAAGTTTTACCATTGCTAGTCGGTCAATTTTCGAACTATTAAAAAACCAGTTTGCGTTTGAATCTATGTAAAATTCAACACCCTCACAAATTTTTGGGTTCCAATCATCGATTGGATAATCATCCAAAGATAAAATGCTTTTTTCTAATTCTTTTAAGTCCATACGTAAACTCCTAAACCAAAACCAATAGCGATAAGAAAGCATGAAGATATTTTAGAAATTGCTCTTTGGACAGAATGATTAAGTAATGACTTAAAGCCTCTATTAAGAATGAAACTTAAAATTACAAACCAGGCTGCCGTAGCTATAAAAAAGTATATCGAAATACTAATTTGAAAAAAATTTGAGGTACCAAGAACTACAGTGCTGAATAATGAAACGAAAAAGATAAATGCCTTTACATTAAAAATATTTACCATTAAACCACCTGTGAAACTTTGCCAGACGTTAATTTCTTGTTTTTCTTTAATCGCTAAATCCTTTATTTCGCTATCAGCAAATATTCCACCAATGCCCAAATAAATAAGGTACCCTGCCCCAACCGTACCTATTATTGCATAAAGACTAGGTATTTTTTGGTATAAAAAATCTAAACCTACTATTGCGAATAAACAATGTAAAAAAACTCCAAAGCCAATGCCAATAGATGAAATAACCGAACTTCTTAAACCCTTTTCAAAACTACTTTTTACTATGTAAAAGAAATCAGGGCCTGGTGAAGTGACAGCAACCAGATGCGCAAAGGCAAGTGAGAAAAATAAGGATATATTCATAAATATATTGGTTCTCTTTCAAGCTCTACGCCATAATGGTGTTGCACTAAAGTCTTTAGTATATCTTCAACGTATTTGATATCTTTTGCTGCTGTAATGCCGTTACTTGTGAGAACTAAAGCATGTTTGGTTGATAAACCCACATTCCTAATTTTCATACCTTTTAGGGACAATTTATCTAACATTTCACCTGCTGAAAGCTTTACCATTTCATTTGGCATTTCATATTGCTTAAGAGCGGTTAGCCTTTGGTTTTTTTCAGTCTCTTTTTTAGTTATTATCGGATTTTTGAAGAAACTTCCTAAGTTGGGAAAATCCGATGGATCTGGAATCTTAGAATTTCTTACCTTTCTTATCTCTTCAATCATCTCATCAGCATTACTAAAGAGCTTATTTTGTATGCTTTCATGATCTAGAACAGGATTAAATTCTTTTTGTAATTTCAGGCCTACAGCAGTAACAATCAGATTTGTATTTGCTTGAAAGATACTTTTTCGATACGCAAAGTCACAGCATTCATTTTTGATCTTTTTTATTATCTTGAGTTCTGAGTCAAAACACTCAACGTAATCAATTAAATTTGAAATCTCAACACCATATGCACCAATGTTTTGGACTGGTGCAGCACCTACTGTGCCAGGTATACCAGCTAAATTTTCTAGTCCATAAAGATTCTTGCTACAACAAAAATCTATAAGATCATCCCATGTTACAGCTGCGCCAACCTCAAGCTTCGTTACTCCATCCTCTTTTGATAATGTAAAGTTATTATTAGTCGACTTAATTACAATACTAGAAAAATATCTTGGGAAAATTGTATTTGTTCCAGAACCAATGACTTGAATATTCTTTCCATTTGACTCGGCGTGATCGAAAAGTTTAAGTAGGTCGTCTTCACTCTCAAATAAAAAAAATTCTGATGCTTCAGATTTTAAATTTAAGTTATTATCTTTAGTTAAATCCATCATTAATTTGATTTGAGGTAATCCTTTAATTTTTTTAAATCTTCTTCTGTGTCAATACCCCAAGAGGTTTTAAGCTCTACTTCGAGCACATTGATTGGGAAACCGTTATCAATTGCACGAAGTTGTTCTAACTTAAGTTTTTCTTCATTCGGAGTTGGAGGCATTTTAGCGAAAATGTTTAAGAACCCTGCTGTAAAGGCATAAACTCCTATGTGGTGAAGAATCTTACAATTACTATGAGAGCTGTTGGGGCCCTCTCTATAAAAATCTAAACCATTATTTCCATTAACCAATACCTTAACTTTATTCGTATCACTTAGATGATACTCATCATCAAAATTCTGAGCTAAAGTCCCATACTGAAACTGGTTTTCTGTCATAAAAGACCCTAATTGATTTATAGCATCAGTTTCTATCATGGGTTCATCGCCTTGAACATTTACAATTAACTCATCTTTACTTAATTTTAGTTCTTCAACGTACTCCTGTATCCGATCAGTCCCTGATGAATGATCTTTTTTTGACTTAAAGGCATTGCCGCCAAGCTGACTAATTAAATTAAATATTTCATCTGAGTCTGTTACGACAATGACTTCGTTTGCATCAGTCCTAAGACAAGCTTCCCAAGTCATCTGAATTATGGTTTTATAATCAACTTTTTCTAATAATTTTCTTTTTAATCTTTGTGAGTTAAGTCTTGCCGGAATTAGAATTTTAAACATTTTTTTGTTGTAACTTTTCTGTAATTAGTTTGCTTATGTTTGTATTAAGTTTCACACCCATTTTTAAGTACCAAACATTTTTTGCATTAAATTTTTCTCCCATCCTGGCAGCATCTTTTTCTGTTGTGAGTATTGGTCTTTCAAAACCAAATTCTAAGTCTTTTTTCTTAAAATAGTGATGGTCAGGGAAAAGCTTGTAGTCGAAATTGATTTTCAAATTATTAAGTGTTCTTAAAAATCTATTAGGATTTGCAATAGCACATATTACATTTGCTGTACTTCCAAAAGGATATTCGTCAACAAGATAAGATTCGCCTGTCTCTAAGTTGACCCAAGATTCTGGCTCTAGCTCAAAGAAGTTATCATTTGATTCACGTCTTCCGCTGTAAATGAAGAGGTCAACATTTTTAGTTCTCCAGATATTATCTCTCAAGGGTCCAGCCGGAAGAAAAAAACGATTGCCAAAATTTCTAGTTGCATCTTCAACTATAATTTCGAAATCCCTTCTTAAAGAACTATGTTGTAAACCATCATCAGAAATCACTATATCGCAATCTGCGTGCCTCTCTATGTAAGAGAGAGCTCTTGCTCTGTCTCTATCAACAACAACATCAAAACCTCTCTTAAAATGAAAAATGGCTTCATCACCAACTTCTTTTGCTGTTGTATCCTTATTAACTAATCTAGTACCAGTAAACGTGCCTTTGTAGCCTCGCAGCACTATTCCTGGTTTGTAGCCCATATTTTTAAGATCTGTTGCTATTTGACTTACGAGTGGAGTCTTACCATTACCACCAACAGTTACGTTCCCCACCACGACAACAGGTATTTCATCGATAGAAGAAGATTTAGGCTTTAAAAAAGAGTTTTTAAAAGTACTTACAGACCAGTATAGAAAACTCAGAGGAGTTAATGCAATATTGCCAAAATTGAATTCATCCCAAAAACTTATCTTTTCATTAATTAGGGTTGGCACGAAGTCTTTTTCTAGGTGTATTGATTCTTCATCTTCAATTTGTTCAGGCTTGCCTTGAAGAATGTTGTAGAGGCCCTCCTCTTTGATTAGTTCGCTGTGTGTGCCGCTTTGAGTAATTTCTCCATTTTCAAGGACACAAATCTGATCAGCTCTCTCAACGGTACTCAACCTATGAGCTATTATAAAAGTTGTTTTATTCTTAGATGCTTTTTCAATTGCTGACTGAATCTCTTTTTCTGATTCATTGTCTAATGCTGATGTAGCTTCATCAAATATTAATATAGATGATTTCTTGAGCAAAGCTCTTGCTATTGCCACTCTTTGCTTTTCACCGCCTGATAAAGTCACTCCTTTATCACCAATAATAGTGTTGAAACCCTCAGACAAACCCATAATAAATTCATAAGCATTTGCTTCTCTTGCAGCTTGAAAAACTTCTGAATCTGACACTTCATCTAAGCCATAAGCAATATTATTTTTTACCGTATCATTAAATAATGTAGGGTTTTGTGATACATAAGAAATTGAGTTTCTTAGATCGGTCAATTTAACTTTTTTTATGTCATACCCGTCAATTGTAATTTTGCCTTCATAGTTGTCATAAAATCTATTTAACAGATTCACTATTGTTGACTTTCCACTGCCAGATTTTCCTACAAGAGCTATAGTTTCTCCTTTAGAAGCTTTAATAGATATATTGTTTAAAACTGGCACTGAATCGTGAGAATAAGAGAAGGAGACGCTATCTATATGAACTTCGCCTTCTAAAGTCTTATTGATATCTAAACCCTCATTGTATTTTTCAGGTGAATTATCAATAGTAGTAAAAATATCTTCAGCTGCAGCCAGCCCTCTTTGAATAATTCCATTCAAATTTGAAAGTTGTCTAATTGGTCTAGCCATTAGGCCTGCAGCTGTAAAAAATGCTACAAATGATTCCGAAGGTAGATTTAAATCATCAAGATTTGTTAAAGCTAAGTAACTCATTGCAGCGAGAGCAAAAGCCACAAAAATTTGTATTAAAGGAGTTGCAATATTTCCAGTACTTTCCATCTTCAAATTTTGTTTAAGGTTTTCGTCATTTGCTCTTTTGAACCTTTCTTCTTCTCCACTTTCATTATTAAAAGATTTGATTTCTCTTGCTCCAGACGCAATTTCACTACTTACTTGCGTTACTACCCCCATAACATCCTGAATTTTTTTTGCTACTCTTCTTAATCTCTTCCCAGCAATTGAGACAATTATGCCTATAAGTGGAGCAATTACTAAAATTACTAGGGTAAGTTTCCAACTTAAGTAAAGTAGATATACGAACAAACCTACTAGCAAAAAACCTTCTTTAAAAAAAATTTTTAGTGCATCGGTTGCAGCACCTGTTATTTGATTCGTAGTGAAAACAATTCTATTTACAATTTCGCCTTTCGAGGCTTGATCAAAGAGGTTCATGGGCTGATAAAGAAGACTCGAAATTAAATCTTTTCTTAGACTGTGAACAACTTTTTGACCTATATTAGCCATGAAATAGTTACCGACATAAAAACCTATGCCCCTCACAACAGCAATAAATGCTAGAAAAAGTGCTAAATTTGTGGGGTTAAGTGGATTATCATTATTTTCATTTATATATGAGATAACTTGTTTAAGCCACTCTACTGCTGATATATCCGCTGCTGAGAATAGAAAAAAACCAAAAATGCTGAGAAAAAATAAACCTTTATGCTTAAAGGTGTATCCTAACAGCCTCGTGTAAAGAGATTTATTCATTCTTCTACAATATTATGTTCAATAATATTTAAAGATTTATCTGCTTTTTTAGCAAATGCAACATCGTGTGTTGCGTAGATTACAAGGGATTTATTTTCTTTTGCATAATTTAGAAGAAAATCTTGCACAACCAAGCTATTTTGTTGATCTAAATTTCCAGTGGGCTCATCTAATATCAATACGTTAGGTTTTTTTGATATAGCTCTAGCAATTGAAGCTCGTTGTTTTTCACCTCCAGAAACCTTAGATGGTAGTTTGTTTTTTATGTTTGTTATGCCCAATTTTTTTAAAGTTGGTTCAATATTACCATTATCAATACCAAAATTAGCTGCAAGACAATTTTCGTAAATCGATAAGTTCTCTAGTAAATAGTGAAATTGATAACCAAATCCAAAATATTTTTTTCGTAACTCGCTCTTCCCTTCTATGGATAATTTACTAAGTTCTTGGTTGAAGACTTTTATTGTTCCACTTTCATAATCATCTAAACCTGAGATTAAATTAAGTAAAGTAGTTTTGCCTGAACCAGAAGATCCAAGAATACTGTAAACACCTTCACTGTTAAATTTATAAGATAAACCCTGAAAAACTGGCTGATTGCAAGAATTATCTTTATAACTTTTTGAGAGTTTTCTAATAGTAATCATTATTTATTAACAATATTTATTGGATTAGTATTTGCAGCTTTATTTGAAGGCATAAAACTAAAAATTAATAAAAGAAGAAATGTAATAATATTTATCCAAACTATTTGTTGAAGGCTGACAATTGAAGGAAAATAATCCAAGTAGTAAACATCAAGCATTGAAATATTAAATATTTGAGATAAAAAGTTTAAAAACTCAGTTATATTTGATGCAACAAAAAATCCGAGTAAATTTCCAAAAAAGATTCCAAAAATTCCAATAGTTAAAATCAACTGTATGAAAATAGTCTGTACATGCCATTTAGAGAAGCCAATTGTCCTTAGGATAGCAATCTCTTTCTCATTGGTTTTTATTAAATTATTGACAGACATAAGGAGGCTCAAAATTGCAACAAGTAGAATTAATGACATCAGCAATCCCACCATGATTTTTTCAAGTTGAACTGCTCTAAAAAGACCGCCGTAGGATTGGTCCCAGCTGGTCATTTTTGTGTAACTTCCTGAATCAAATTTTTGTATTATCGTCCTGCCAGTATTTCGCGCTTCTAAGACATTTTTTACTTTAATCTCTAAACCGACACCATTTTTAGGTTTTATGAGCTTTAAGAAGGAATCTTGATTTATCAGAGCATAATTTTGATCAACTTCCGAGCCAACTGAAAAAATTCCTACCACTTTAAAAGCAACCACTCTCGGAACACCAAGCAAAGGGTTAGATTGATTAATGTTGAGCAAGTTAACTGAGTCACCAATAGCTACATTTAGCTCGTATGCCAAGCTATCACCAATCACAATGTTTGAACCACCTTCGAGGAATTCAATATCACCTGTGAGCATATTGTCAGGAATTATAGAAATTTCATCTTTGGCAGATGTACCCTTAATGATTACTCCTTTGGAGATATCTTTATTGTTAATTACAACTTGAGATGAAAGAAAAGGTGCAACAGCCAGAACATTATTCTCTTTTAAAATAATTTCCGAAAGCCCTTCTATGTCTTCAAAACCTCGACTGCTTTCAAATGTTACATGTGGTATTACACCTAGTATTCTTTTTTGGAGCTCATTCTCAAACCCATTCATTACAGAGAGAACAACAATTAGAACAGCAGTGCCTAAACCTACTCCAAGAGAGGTAAGTAGTGTTTGTGAGGAAAGTGACTTTGTACCTTTGTGATAAAGGTATCTAAATGAAATTTTTCTTAAAAACTGATTCAAGAGAGTTTCTTCATTACTTTTGAGAGTATTTCAAAAGGCTTGCTTCTAGGCGGCCTTAATGCTCCAAAAAGACTATCTGAATTAGTCTGATAGTAGATAGCTCTTAAGTTAGAAAAATTTAAGAACCCCTCATGTCCATGATAATGACCATACCCAGATGGACCAACCCCACCAAAAGGCAGTCGAGACTGCATAAGATGAAACATTGCATCGTTTATGGTGACACCTCCTGATCTTGTATTATTGATAACAAAAGTCTGTTCAGATTTTTTATTTCCAAAGAAATACAGTCCCAAAGGGTGATCATGTCGATTAATATAATCGACTGCCTCACTCAATTTTTCGTAAACCATTACAGGCAACAATGGACCAAAAATTTCTTCCTGCATTACTCTCATATTGTCGTTGACGTTTAATAAAACTTTGGTCGTTACTATGTTTTTTTCATTTGAATCAAACTCACCCAAACTGACAATTTTCGCCCCTTTCTCTTTTGCATCTTGTAGGTACTCATGCATTCTTTGATGATGATGATCATTAACTATGGAGGTATAATCTCCGGCATTACTATCTGGGTAAAAAGATTTAAATACTTCTTGAAGGGCAGAAACTAATTTTTCTTCAAGCCCTTTTTTAATCATTATGTAGTCCGGTGACAAACATATTTGACCTGCATTTAAAGTTTTAACAAACATAATTCGCTTAGCCGCTAACTTAAGATCAGCATCTGATGAAATTATTGTTGGACTCTTACCACCTAACTCTAAGGTTGTTGGCACTAGATTTGTTGCTGCATTTGCAACAACTTTTCTAGCTACAGCTCCACTTCCTGTGTATAAAAGGTGATCAAGAGGAAGAGCTGTAAATTCTGCACCAACCTCTGGCCCACCAAGAAAAACAGCAAATTCTGATTCATCAAAATACTTGCCTACAGCCTCTTTTATCAAGCTTGCGGTATTTGGAGTAAATTCTGAAGGCTTCACCATTATCCTGTTACCTGCTGCTAAAACAGATGCTGTTGGGTAAAAAACCATTCCAATTGGAAAATTCCAAGGCGCTATAATGCCAACAGTGCCTAGAGGTGATGGTTGCATAAATGCTTTTGAACCTAATAAATCAGCCATAAATGAGGATGGTCTTCTGGATGGCTTCATCCATTTTTTTAGGTTTTTAATCGTGAAATTTAGATTTCTAATTGATTGAATCACTTCTGATGTCATTATTTCTGTCTCAGATCTGTTCTTGTAATCTTCGTTAAGTGCTTCAACTATTTGAACATCATGTGTCTCTAGAAGTGCAATACATCTTTTGAGACTATCAACCCTTTGGTTGTAGGTTGGTTGGCCATTCTCAATAAATGCCTTTTTTTGTAACTCAAGTGTTTCTCTCATCTATAAACCCCTAACTATGTTTACTATACATTTTACCCAACTATCATTCGAGTTTAATGAAGGAACATAATCAAGTTTCTGACCACCTTTTTCAATAAAAAGTTCCTCATATTCATCACCAATTTCAATAATAGTTTCAAGACAATCCCCCGTAAAAGAAGGAGAAATAACTAAAACCTTTTTAACGCCTTCGTCAGCAAAATGTTCTAAAACTTTATCACTAAAGGGTTTTACCCATTTAGAGTCTAATCTTGATTGAAAGGAAGTGATTGCCTTGTTTGGGTCCAGCTTAATTTTTTCTATAAGAAGTTTTGTAGTTTCATAGCAGGTTGCTCTATAGCAATGATGATTATCACCCTCAACGCCTTTTTCACAATCTCTATCATCACAAATACCATCTTTGTAAACGTCATTTAATTGACTCATTGGGAGACCGTGGTAACTAAACATAATTTTGTCGTAATTATTGAGATCAAACTTCATAATATTTTCTGCAAATGCATTTAAAAAATCTTCATTGTCGTAGAACTGGTCAACAGTTTTTACTGAAGGAATAACGTTCCATTTAGCAATTTGTTTTAATGAGTATTCAAGGAAAGAACCGTTCGCTGCCGATGAATATTGGGGAAAGACAGGAAATAAAATGACTTCATCGTAACCAATGCTGTCAAGCTCTTTTAACTTATCCTTAACTGACGGGTTTTTATATCGCATCGCATAGAAAACGTCATGTGTATCCTTGAGTTTTTCTTGCACCTTTAGAGTCAGGTCTTCCATATGATACTTTAGAGGAGAGCCTCTTTCGGTCCACAGTTCTTTGTAACTTTTGGCAGAAGAAAAAGACCTGAATGGCACAATGACAAAATTCACCAGTAGGAATCTAAAAAAAGAAGGTATATTTACGATTCGTGCATCACTGAGGAACTGTCGAAGATAACTTGCCACATCAAACCAACCTGGACTATCAGGTGTGCCTAGACTAATCATCAAAACGGCTTTTCTATTTGTATTCATTTGAATTAAATATATACGGGTGAATGAAGCTAAATCAAATCACTTATTAGTAAGTAATTATAATTTAAAGTCTGTTAATACCTACTAATTTTTTTACTTCTCTAAGGGCTGGGATAGTATGAACTCTTACTTTCTCAGCTCCTGATTTTAGAACTTCCTCTATATATTTCTTATTATTACTTAGTTCTAAAAATTTCTCTCTTATTGGTAAAAGCATTAGATTAAGTTCTTCGAATACCTTTTGTTTTGCATCTCCCCAACCTATTCCATCTTCAAAAAGGTTTTTCATTTCCTCTTGTTTCGCAGTTGTAGTAAAACTTGCATAAATTGAAAATAATGTATTGTCTTTCCATTCTTTCTTCTCACCAGGTTCCTGAGAGTTTGTAACTATCTTCAACACTGACTTTTTCAGTTCTTTTTCTGTAGATAGTAAAGGAATTATATTATTGTAGCTCTTGGACATTTTTCTTCCGTCCGTTCCAAGTACTGTTTTTTCATTTTGAATAACTGCTTCAGGTATATTGAAGAATCTACCGTATTTATTATTGAATTTGTCAGCAATATCTCTTGTTATTTCAAGATGTTGTTGTTGATCTTTTCCAACAGGCACATGTGTTGCATTAGGTGTCAAGATGTCAGACGCCATCAACAATGGATATGAAAAAAGCCCCAAGGATATGCCCTCATCCATCTCTTTTTTTCCGCTTTCATTATTTTGATCTACGGCAGCCTTGTAAGCATGCGCTCTATTCAAGAGCCCCTTTTCGGTAATACAGCTAAGTAGCCAAGCTAGTTCTGTTATCTCAGGCACATCTGATTGACGATAAAAGCTGGTTTTATTTGGATCTAATCCTGATGCCAGCCAGGCCATCGCAATAGCATTACTCAATTCATCTAATTTCGTGGGTTCAGAAATTTTAATCAAAGCATGTAGGTCTGCAATGAACAAAAATGAGTCACATTTTTTATCTAAAAGATCTAGGGAAGGTTTTATTGCACCTATATAATTTCCTAAATGGGGATAGCCACTTGGCGTTATACCTGTTAAAATCCGTTTCATTCAATAACTATTTGTTTAAAATTATAAATAATATTCAGCTAATTTGTGGGAGACAGAGCAATAAATCTTAATCAGCAATTAAATGAAATAGAGAGTTTATTCTCTACAGGCCACATAAAAAAGGCCCAAAAAGACCTACGTAAGTTAAATTCTCAGTTCAATAAAGATAAACCTATCCCCTCGAAATTTAAGCATAAATTTCAAAGATTAAACTTCACTGCGAAAGAATATGATGATTGGGCTGAATTTGCTACCTCTGATAAAAGATCAGAACTTATAAAAGAAGTTCAAAAACTTGAAGCTCAAAAACTTGAACCTAGGGCTTTAGCTAACAAAATCAATTCATTCCAAAAACAATGGCAAGACTTAGACCAGCATGGCAAAACTGCAAGCAAAGATAAATGGTCAACTTTTAAAGAAGCTTGCGAAAAAGCCTGGGTACCATGCAAAGATTATTTTGCAGTACTAGAGACTAAGAAAGAAGAAAATAGAGATAAAAAGTTAAACCTTCTTAAAGACATAGATACATTTCCAGCAGGTAAGACTGTTGAAAATACAACAGTAATTCAAATTGTAATGTTTCTTAAAAGTATTCATGAAAAATGGAAATTATATGCACCTGTGCCAGATCAAGACTTTCAAGATTTGAATAAAAAATTTAAACAATCAAGAGATGGTGTAAATAAACTTTTAGAAGAAGTTGAAATCTACAATAGGAATCAAAAAGAAGCAGTTATAGCAGAGGTTGAAGCTTTAGATAAAAAAGATATTGATGCTTCTGTAGCAAGAATCAGAGAGCTTCAAGACCATTGGAGAACTTTGGGTCCAGCAGGTAAAAAACTTGATCCAGAGGTAAACCTTACATTTGAAACTGTGTGCGATGCAATCCTAAAAATTAAGGATAAAGAACTGGACGAATCTAGAGGGTTAATGGATGCAATTATCAAAGACTTGAGGGACAAAAATGTTACTCCTGGTGAAGCAGAACAAAAATTTCTTGAGCTTGAGAATCTTCAAGGCACCCAAGAAGAGAAAAGATTTAAAAAGGCAATTAAAGATTTTGCTATGTTACAAAGAAATGAAAAAGCTCAAGAAAAACTTAAGACCTATCAGGATTTATTTGAGCAGTTAATTGACTATGGTTCTGAAAAAATTACTAAAGACCTAATACCAGAATTTGTTAATGGCAAGCCAGCTGAATCGATGGATCTAAATGAAGCAGCAATACGATTTCAAATGTTTGCAGGCTTGGATCCTGTTGGTCCTAAAGAGATGGTTTCTAGAGTTAAATTCGAAGAATTAAAAAATAGATTTTCTGAAAAATCAGTAGATTTAAGTGAAAAACTAAAAGAACATTTCACAAACTTAGTTTATTCAAAAGGCACTTCAGACAAAAAAGAATCCGCTGACGTTAAAAAAGCTATGGTTAAAGCTTTAAAGAAAGTCGAAGAGCTTATACCTTAAAAAAACCAATCACTTTATTTTAAGTATTCCCTAATACTTTCAAATATTTTTATCGTTCCAGCATTAGCTTTTCTGATGTTTGTTAAATTCACAAAGCCATGTATTAGTTGTTCAAAGTGCAATCTTTTTACTTTATTCCCATTTTTTTCTAGCAAATCTGCATAAGCAATTCCTTCATCATGTAGCGGATCAAAACCAGCAGTTATAATTAATGTGTTTGAAAGCAACCCTGTGATTTTTTCTTGTTTTAATAAATCAAATCTAGGATTCTCCTTATCAATTTCAGATGCTTTAAGTTGATCCCAAAACCACCGCATTGAATTTTTCGTTAATAGGAAATTTTCTTTAAACAACTCCATTGATTCAAAATTAAGTGATGGAGATACCATTGGATAAATCAAAATCTGAGCAAATGGAGATGGGAGATTTAATTCATAAAGATCATAAGATAATGAGGCGGCAAGATGTGCACCTGCACTGTCACCGCACAATAATATTTTTTCATTATCATATTCTTGCATTATTTGAAGGTACGCATTTTTTGCATCTTCCAAGGCATATGGAAATTTATTCTCAGGGGAAAGACTATATTCAAGTGAATATATTTTCATACCTAAAGATATAGACATTGAAGCTACAAAATTATGATGAGTTTCAACACTTCCAAGTGCATAACCACCTCCATGAAAGAAGAGTAGAATTTTATCGGTCTTAATATCAAAAGGATTATATTCTCTCATAAAAATTGTTTTATTTTCTTTAAGGTAAATGTCGTTGAAAGTTATATTATTGTTTGGCTTTTTATTTATGCTTAAGCTCATTCTTGCACTATTGGATTTTATTCTTTCTGTGTTGTTGAAGTTTTCAGTATCAAGCTTGTAACCAAATACATCGATAAGGCCTAAAAATATTTTTGTTTGCTGATCTAAATAATGATTTCTTATAAATACACGCTTTATTCTAAACAATATTCCAAGAAGCCAATTCGGAAGAGAAAAAAATAGATTTAAAACTAAATTAATAAAAAAATATTTCATGCTTTTGTTCTTGAAGTAATATTAATAACTAATATATTATATTCATGGTAAGTTACTTAAAGATTTTTTAGTCTTTAACTAATTCAATAAATAGGGCCAGAAATAAAAAATGCATACTTCAAATTTAATTGCCTACGTCGTGCCAGTTTTTACATTGATGATTTTTTGCGAGTTTTTATATGGCTATCTCAAGAAACAAAATAACTACAGATTGAATGATACTGTGACAAGCATTGGCTTGGGCTTAATGAGCAGATATCCTGCTCTTCTTGGTCTTGGTGTTCAAGGGCTTGTGTATGCCTTTATTTCAAAGCAATTCAACCTTGGTCTACTAGCGTCATACGACCCGTATGTATGGGTGATAGCCTTCGTGCTTTATGACTTAAGCTATTATTGGTTGCATAGATCACATCATCAAATTAAAGTCTTGTGGGCTTCGCATGTTGTTCATCACCATGGTGAGGAATACAACTTATCTACAGCTTTAAGACAGACTGGAACAGACTTCTTATTTAAGTGGATTTTTTATACCCCAATGCTTTTATTGGGTATTCCAGTAGAAATTTTTATTACCGTTGCTGCACTTAACTTAATCTACCAATTTTGGGTACATACAGAGCATATTAAGAGATTAGGTATTTTAGATTACATATTGGTAACGCCTTCTAATCACAGAATTCATCATGCTCAAAATAAAGAGTATATTGATGCAAATTATGGTGGTGTCTTTATTCTTTGGGACAGAATGTTTGGAACCTTCATCGATGAAAGAGAAGATCTGAAACCAGTTTATGGAACTTCAAAACCGCTTAATTCCTGGAATCCCCTTTGGGCGAACTTAGAGGTTTGGAGCGAAATGATTAAAGATACTTGGAGAACTAAAAGATGGAGAGATAAAATTGCACTCTGGTTCTCCACACCAAAATGGAGACCTGCAGATGTTTCGGAAAAATATCCAATTAAAAAAAATGATTTAACTCAATTCCAAAAGTTTGATACTAAAACAACTCTGTTTGCAAAAATATTTGGCTTCACCCATCTCGTTTTTGTTAGCATTTACACTCAAGGTGTCTTATTCAATTCTGCCACAATCGGGTATATAGATTTAATGCTTATCTCCTTTAATATAGTGACTCTTATGGTATTTGCCTCTTTAATGTATGAAAACAGAACGTTTGTTTACTACTTAGAACTCATAAGATCATTATCTGTACTTATGCTTATTAGTGTTGGTTACTTTAACTTTTTGCCAGAAATAATTCTTGGCTATACCCTCTTTTCTGCAGCGGCTTCAGCTATTATAGTTCTGAGGGGTAAAGTTCTATCTCCTAGCGAAGCTCGCTAGGTTTTTTTATAAAGACTAAATCTGCAGATCCATTAGAAAGCTCACTCCAATCTTGATCAACTGTAAGTGCAGCTAAACAACAAGTTGGATACTTATTTATAAATTTATTACTCAGATATTCAGTTATCTGATGCATTGATGGGTTATGTCCAACCACCATGACATTTTTAGAATCTTCTGGTATTCCAAAAATTACACTTAGTATCTCATCCAATGAAGCATGGTAAAGAGATGCTTCAAATTCAATATTAGGCATCTCTAACTGAAAAAAATGCTCTAATGTTTCCGATGTTCTTTTGGAAGGGCTTGAGAAAACTAGATCTAATTTTATTTTTTTGGACCTAAAATAATTGCCCATCAAATCTGCATCTTGAATGCCTCTTGTTGATAAAGGCCTATCAAAGTCTTTGAGAGCAAAGTCATCCCAGCTTGACTTTGCATGTCTTAAAAAATAAATATTTTTCATTTCAACTAGCTTTAGACAGCTCTTTTTTTAAGCGATATCTAAATGAAAAATCATCTACAGTGATTGTGTGTCTAGCAGTTTCAAGTTGTTTGACATCTGGATTATCTAGCTCATTTTCAACTAAATCTTTCAATAAACCATTTGGTTGCCACTTTCCATTTAAATGTTTTGCCGCTAATTTAGATTGCAATTCAGCACCTGGCCAGATACAGCCAAGTGGTTGAAATAGTCCTATAAAATAAAGATTTTTAACATCAACTGGCAACATTTTATGTAAAAGATTTACAGGACCCTCTTCGAAATTTATTACTTCTTTATCAAAAAAAGTATGTTTAATTTTATAGCCTGTACAAGCTATGACAACATCAAATTCCTCATGTGACCCGTCTTGAAAATAAACAGTTTGTCCATCAAACCGCTCAATGTCACACTTTGGTTTTACTTTCCCGTGTCTTACAGCATTATATAAATCTGAATTAACTGTAGGATGCGTTGCTAAAATATGGTTTGTTACTTTTGGAAGCCCAATGTCTTCATTTTTTCCCTGAATCAACTCAAGCATAAATTTCATGAACGGAAGTCTTAAAAACCGAGGCAACCATCTGGCTTTTAGCGCAAATATATCGCTGGTTAAGCCAAACATGAACTTAGGTATAAGGTAATAACCTCTTCGCCAACTTATTGCGGTTATTTTTGAGATACGAGATGTCTCCACAGCAACATCACAAGCAGAATTTCCACCACCTATAACCAAAACTTTTTTTTCTGCAAAAGGCGAAGCTTTTTTGTACTGGTGAGAATGTAAATATTCACCAGAAAATTCTCCTGGATATTCAGGATATCTTGGTGCGTGATGATGACCGTTACAAACAACTAAAGCATCAAATTCTGTTTCAGCTACTTCGTTGGTATTTAAATCTCTCCATTTAACTTTCCATTTATCCTCTTTATTTTGTGAGCAATGCATAACTTCGGTATTGAATTTGATACTTCCATTCAGTTTAAAATGGTTGGTATATGCTTGAAAATATTGAAGTAATTCTTGGTGTGATGGATAGTCAGAGGCATCATCTGGTAAAGGAAAATCCTCATAGTAAGATGTGTATTTTGAACTTATGATATGTGTAGTTTCAAAAACGCTAGAGTGCCCCGAAGGGTCATTATACCGCCAGTTTCCACCAACTCCTGAGCATCTTTCATATGCAGTAACGCTGAAGCCTTGATCTTTAAAATTTTTAATTGCTGTAATGCCCGATGGGCCTGCACCTATGACTGCTACCTTTTTCATATCAATTTGTAATTACTACGTCTGTCCACACTATAATAAAATAATTTATGGCATCTATAAAATCTGTTGACCACAACTTTTGGGAAAATCCTCCTTGGGGTAATGGCAAAGAAAAATATCGTTTAGGCCTAAAACCTATTGAAAAGATCCGGTGGTTCGAAGTAAAGATCACTGATAGCCTAAAAGCTCACAAAAAAAACCTCTTAGCTACCCAGTATGAAGATGTGATTGCTACTACCGAAGAATCAGAAGCATCCCAAAATCTACTGGCAAAAAAGTTAAAAGTCGAAAACAAAACTTATCCAGATTTAATAGCAGACATATCTCTTTCAGTACCTGATGACCTTTGCATCATAGAGTGCAATAAAAAACAAAGGCTTCTCGCTGCATCGGTTTGCTCTCCGAGTTACTGGAATATTAAATCTAAAATTGGAAAATCACTTAGAGAAATACACAAACCCGTTGAATCATTGAATGAAAAAATTGGTAACCCTATTGAAAAATTTATTAACAATGCCCCACTCAATAAACCTTTTTTAAGGGAAAATTGGTTAATTCACGGAGATGATCAACGTATGCATTTGACACCCGAAGGATTCCCCAGAGGAAATGTCAAAGACTGGATAGTCAGATCAGAAAGAGAAACTTTATGTAAATTTAGTGAGGATTATTCTCTATTTGCTATAAATGTTAGATTTCAAAAACTCTCGTCAATTTTGATGTTTGAAGATGCTATTTTAGGGTTAAGAAGAAGCCTTGAAGGCATGGACCAGAAAGAAATTGATTATTTTGGGGGCAATAAAAAAGTTCAAAAAATCTTTGATTTTATTATTTCTTAATTGAAGAAAAATACTTGTCTGATTGTTCAATAACTTTTGGTGCCAACCAAATAGATGCTATGAGCGTTGGAATAGCCATCATGGCAAATGCACTATCAATAACATTTAGAGCCAAGTCCAAAGATGTAATTGAAAAAATAAACACAAAAACGATAAAAATATACTGATATATTTTTACACTTTTTTCGCCAAACAAAAATTTTGAACAAGCTGAGCCATAGTAGGAATACGTAAATATAGTACTTAAGCCAAAACTTATTACACAAACAAAAAGGATAACAGGTCCAATTGGCCCAAGGGTTGTTAAAAAAGCTTCAGAAGTGAGTGTTACTCCTGAGCTGTCAGAGGTCTGATATACCCCAGAAATGAGAATTATTACTGCTGTTAGAGTGCACATAATTAGTGTGTCAAATATTGGTCCTGTCATTGCAATTAAGCCTTGCTTAACTGGGTGACTTGTTTTTGCTGCTCCATGTATCAAGGCTTCAGTTCCTATGCCGGCTTCATTGCTGAAAGCCCCTCTTTTAATACCTATCAAAATAACGCCGACTAGACCTCCTGCAACAGCAGAATCAAAAGCAAATGCTTCAGTTACAATCAATCCTATTGCAGGGAAAAACATTTGATAATTCATTAGTACGGCAACTAAAACTGCTAGAAGATATATACCACCCATTAGTGGAACTAAAAGCGCAGAAACATTGGCTATACGTTTTAGCCCACCCAGAACGACTGCAGCTGTAATGACTGCTAAAAGAGCGCCAGCGTAGTAGACAAAATTTTCAACTTCTGGAAAATAAAGGTCGTTTGTGAGCTGAACGACCTGATTTGCCTGAAAAGCTGGTAATCCAGCGATAACTCCAAAAAAAGCAAAGAAATAAGCCAAAGGCAGCATAAATTTTGGTAATCCATTTTTAATAATGTACATTGTGCCAGCGTTTGGTTTACCGTCTGATCCTTGCTCTCGATAAAGCACTGATAGTGTAGCTGTAAAAAATTTAGTAGCTATACCAAAAACAGCTGTAACCCACATCCAAAATATAGCTCCAGGACCACCCAACTGAATAGCTACTGCAACACCAGCGATATTACCAAGCCCAATTGTTCCAGACAGGCTTGCGGTCAAAGCTCTAAAATGGCTAACCTCACCCACTTCATCTTTACTTGGATGTTTGCCTTGTAATATTTCGAAAGCGTAACCGAGATAACTGAAAGGTTTCAATTTAGTTTTAAGTGAAAAGTAGACTCCAGCACCTAATAATAGAACTGCTGTTTGCCAACCCCATGCGTACGCAACAAATTCAGAAAAAAAACTATCTATCAGTTCCATTGATTTAATCGTAGAAAAAGAAAGTAAAAAAGCAAAGAAAAAGCCACACAAATGTGACCTTTTCTAATCAAAAAAAACTTTATGCTTCGTCATCCGGATCAGGATAAAACTGATAAGAATTACTAGCGTTTGGTCCTTCACATGTAGCAGACGCATCAAACATAGCCTGAACTTCAGTTCCGTTCTCAGCAAACCTTGCATAAGATGTTTCTGCGTCAGTGTGACTTTCATAATAATTCATCCAGAAAAAATCATAATCCATATAAGGTTCTGGATTTTCACCATTGTGGAAGATTACACTGTATGCAAATGGTTCCGCGTTATTTGCAGCTAAGGTAAAGTCATTAAAAGCACCAACAGCAGATCTAAGCAGCTCAATTCCATCTTCGCCATTAAATTTGCAATAGTGCGCATAGGTAACCCATTGATTTGGACCATTCCAATTTGCTTCTTCACCCATAGGCCAGTAAAAGTCATACGCCCTTCTGTTCTCACCATCACATGTCATTACAGATGAATGTTTTGCTCTCCAAGCACCAGCTTCAGTGTTTGTAGCCCAATCAGCCCAACCAGCTTCAGCAGCTTCTTTAGTTTCCCAGAATAGTTGCCAGTAAACTACATTCTCTCCACCTAGTGAAGCACTTTCTACAGGGTCATGACCTGCAGCATATGCAAATCCTTCAGCAAACTCAAAGTCATTCCATTCATCGATCATAGCTGCAACAGTTGCATTACTATAATCAGCCCCAGGCATGCATGTCATATACTCAGTATATGGAGGACCTTGTTCTTCAGTTTCAGTATTGTCTGCTTCCGCTTCAGTTGTTTCAGCTACAGCTTCGTTCTCACTCGAACAGGCTGCTAGAAACAAAATAGACAAAAGCGCCATAAATTTTAAATAATTCATAAAAAACTCCTAAGTGTTTAACTATTGCAAGATTAGAAACTTTTGACAAGAATTGCAGACACATTAGCTTACTTATATTTAAATTCTTTGGATAATACCCATTTAATTAGTGTGATAGTGGAAGAAAAAGCAGTTTGTCCATACTGTTGGGAAAGTATATATTTCGAAATTGACACTTCAGTCTCTGAACAAGAATACGTAGAGGACTGCCATGTTTGTTGTAATCCTATTTTGTTAAGGGTAAATTCATTTGGAAGTGCAGTTAATATAGAAACAGCTAAAGAGGATGATGGATTTTAATTAGAATGAGTATTTTTACATTGGGTGGGATAGTCTTTATTGTAGCCTTCACATTTTTTAAAATATCTGCTTTTAGAAAATCAAAAGCTGAACAGACATGGCAAAAAATTACTATAGTTGGCTTAGTAGATTATCTTGTGTTGATAGTTGGAACTATAGGCACAGGCATACTGTTCATGAGCCTATATTCTATGGGTCATGGCTAGGTTTAGTTTTTGGGTTATCTTAGACTAGTTTTATTTCACCGACGCCTAATCTGCCTTTGTACTCTTCAACTGTGAATTCAACATTATCGTTTTCATTCAAAGATTCAAGACCGCTTTTTTGTAAAGCGCTGATGTGTACAAATACATCTTTTTCACCGTCTTCTGGCGCAATAAATCCAAAGCCTTTAGCATTGTTAAAAAACTTTACGACTCCTTTTTGCATT